>JBFJOC010000004.1:0-80555 GCA_041617855.1 Woeseiaceae bacterium
GGCCTCGTGAGGAAAGTTTTTCGGCATGTTGACGAACACCGGCTCGGCCGGCGCGGCCTTGTCGAGGACGTCGTCGATCGAGCTCAGCAGCACCTCCATCTCGTCGCCGTCGATGCGGCCGGACAGCCAGCCGCCGACCATCGTGTCCTTGTAGATATCGCCGCCCGGCACCGCGTTGTCGCCGTCATTGTAGATGTAGCCCGGCGTTACGGTACGGCCCGCGAGGTCGACGCGCTCGGTCCCGGGGCCAGCCAACGCAAGCATGTCTTTGTCGGTGCCAACGGCAAGCACCCTGCCGTCCCGCACCGCGATCGCCTCGACGACCGTGAAGTCCTCGTCGACGGTCAGGACGCGCCCGTTGTAGAGGACCAGGTCCGCATAAGAAACCAGCTGATCGGGCACGTTCGCTGCGCGCGCAGGCTGCCCGAACGGCTGCGACACGGCAATCGCCATCAGCAACGCAGCAATACCCGCTTTCTCAAAAGTGATTCCCATGAGCGTCGAACCTCGTGATTTAAATTCATTCCCCGGAGTAACCGATCGATTGCCGGCCGGCGCATTTGCGGCGGCGGCACTGCCTTGACCCGAGCACTAATTGTAGAGACTGTCTATATAGCCGCTGGTATCGAGTTCCCTGATGAAGCTGTCGTCGTAAAAGTAGTGGGGCGTATACCGGCGCATTTCCCGGCTGTCATAGATTTCCATGGCTTTCCGTATCCCTGCGTACGGCGGATACGGCTTGCTTGGCAGCTTTGCAGCCTCGGCGTAGAAAAATTCGAGCAACTCACTGTCGCTGATCAGGAACCACTTGCGGATGCTGCGGAACGCGGCTGCCTGATCGTTCTTCAGCAGCGCAATCGCCTCAATCGCGCTTTTCACGAAGCGGCGCGCCTGGTCGGGATTTGCAGCCAGCCAGGCACGATCGAACAGGAACGAAGAGCCTGCCACCGGCAGGTCGTAGTCGCCGAGATCCGCGATGATTTTGAAGCCGGCATCGACCGCCATCGTCGCGTGCAGCTCCGGTCCTATGATGGCGTCAACGTGCGCGAGCCTGAGCGATTCGACGCCGAGCGCATCGCCGAGCATCGACCAGTCGAAGTGCGGATCCCAACCCATGCGCTGCGCGAGGCTCAGAGCCATGAAATGCGTGACGGCGCCGATTCCCGAATAGCCGATGCGTTTGCCCTTCAGGTCCTCGACGCCATCGATGTCGGCCCGGCCTATAATCCGCCAGCGAGACCTCGTGTGCGTCGATCCGAGGATCACCGGATCCCATGCGCCGGCGGTTGTCGTGAGTCGTACGATCGTCGGCGCGGCGCCGACGATCTTGACCAGTGGATCGCCGTCGCCCCGCCAGATGTACTCTTCCGGCACGTCGACTCCGCTCTTGCGGATAATATTGACCGAACCCCGCGAAAACCTCGGGCGCACGTGCAGTCCGTTTCTCTTGTAGATGCCGGCGTCGAGCGCAAGCACGAAAGGCAGCTTGTTAAGTGAGACATCGCCGAGCAGCAGCTCCAGCGGCTCGGCCGGCGATTCTGCGCGGGCAGCGACGCAGATCGATAGCAACAGAGTAAGAATGAAGCTCGTCAGGTAATTACAGCGGCGCACTGCTCTGCTCCTTCCAAATATCGGCTTCCGCGTTCGCCGAGCCGAGGCCATGCTCGCTGCGAGTATAGGAGTGCCGGCCTCAGCCGCGAAATGTTTCAGGTGAGTGCATATTCGTGCGCGACACGCTCCACGGTGTCCATCATCAGTCGCAGCGTCGGCGACGGGTGAGTGTCGGCACGTACCGTGAGCCCGACCGGCCCCTGCGTATCGCTGGTATCGACGTTGAGCACGCACATCCGGCCTTCCTTGATGTCGTGGACGACCACGCCTCGCGAAATCATCCATACGGCATCCGACTCGAGCACGTACTGCCGGCAGAAGTCCGGCGAGCGCGTTTCGATCTTGTTCAGTAACGGCCCGACGCCGTGCGCGAGCAGAAATCGATCGATGACGGGTCGCATGATGCCCTCTGCGGTCGGCATCAGCAGCGTCATTTGTTCCAATCGGGTCAGGTCGAACACTTCGTCGTCGGCAAGCGGGTGGCCGGCACGGACGACGAATACCAGCTGCTCGGAATACAGGTGTGTGAAGGATAGCCCCTGCATGTCCTTCGGGCGGGCTAGCCGGCCCACGACCAGGTCGAGCTCCCCTAGGCGAAGCTGGTCCAGCATGATGCTGTTTGCTGCGGTGATGATTCGGAGCGTCGTTGCGTGCGTGGCGCGAAATTCCCTGACCACCCGCGGCATGAAATGCGCCGCAACGCCGGCCAGCGCGCCGACCATCAGAAGCGATGCATCCTGCATCCGGGTTTGCGCGATGCCGTCCAGTCCTTCCCGAAGTGCCGCGACGCTGGCGCCGGCGAACCGCAGGAAGACGCGACCCTCGGGCGTAAGCCGCAAGCCTCCGCGTCCGCCCCGCGTAAACAGGCGAGTGTCGAGTATCTCCTCCAGTTCGGCCAGCGTCTTCGACGCCGCCGGCTGGCTGATATTCAGGTTATACGCGGCGATGCTGATCTTTTTCGAGCGTGCGGCTTCCAGAAAGCAATTCAGGTGGCGATGGCGTATACGGCCAAGCTGTTGATTTGTCGAAAATCCGGGAACTTCAATAACCATTTGGTAATAATAGAATGCCAATTATTCAATTTCTATAACCATTAGGATGAATTAGCATCATTTCGAACGCAATCATTGCGACCGCGCAGAGACCAGGGTCAGGCCGTTCGGCAGCACGCCGCGAAGCGCCGCCCGTAGATTGACCGAGGGGATACCTAGATGGGTGCTACAACCGAAAAATTCGACCTTCAGACCTACATCCCGTGCCGGATGGCGACCCTGACACACACGATAATGCGATCGGTGGCGTCGTTATTCGAAGACCGATTCGGCATTTCCATACCCGAGTGGAAGGTGCTCGCGATAATTCATGAGGCACCCGGACTGTCGGCCGTAGCCGTCGCGCGTCTTGCGCAGATGGATACGGTTGCCGTCAGTCGCGCAGTGACGAAGCTCATGGATATCGGCTACGTCGTTCGGGAACTCGATACGGAAGACCGTCGACGCTCCGTGCTGAATCTGTCGACAGAGGGGAACGACCTCTATGCGCAGGTCGCACCGCTGGCGCTCGAGATCGAGGCCAGCCTGTTCGAGGAGCTGACCGATCAGGAGATGCAGGTATTCCAGAAGGTGCTCAGGAAACTCGACGCTCGATCCGGCCTGTTCGCGGATGCCTTCGCGTCGCCATCGAGGCCGATGGTTAGACCCGCCCGGGCTCAATCACAGGAAGGCAGACCCCAGCGTTTTGGACTGCGTCAGCCTGCGCCCCTGGTTGACTACAAGCTGAGTCGGACACCGACAGCCGTGCGGTAACGCGCAGCCTGCCTGCGGGCACACTATTATCGGATTGTAACACCTACGCGGGAGATCCTGCCATGCGTCTGACGATGGCGTTTCTGGGTATTCTTCCAGCAGCCGCCCTGCTGCTGACGTCGAGGGCTGCAGCCGAATCGGTCGACATACGCGAATGGCAAGTGCCGTGGGAAAATTCCCGGCCGCGCGATCCCTATGTCGAACCCTCGGGCCGCGTCTGGTTCGTCGGCCAGCGTGCTCATTACGTCGCAAGTCTCGACCCGACAAGCGGCGAATTCGTCCGCTACGATCTCGAGGACGGGACAGGTCCTCACAACCTCATTGTCGCGGGCGACCGCGCGGACGCAATGGTCTGGTATGCGGGTAATCTGAATTCGCATATTGGCTGCCTGGATCCGCAAACCGGCGGCATTCGCAAGTTCATGATGCCCGCTGCGCGTGCCCGCGACCCGCACACGCTTATTTTTGATGCGGCTCACGATATCTGGTTTACGGTCCAGGGCGGCAACTACGTCGGCAAGCTCGAGACCGGAACCGGCGACGTTACCCTCATCGACGTCCCGACGCCGAGATCGCGCCCGTACGGCATCAAGATCGATCCCGACGGCATGCCCTGGGTCGTTGCCTTTGGAACAAACAAGCTGCTCGCCATCGATACCGAATCCATGACGCTCGAAGAAATCGAACTCCCCGATGGCGGCGCACGCCCGCGCCGGCTCGAGATCACGCCGGACGGCCGGATCTGGTACGTCGATTACGCCCTCGGAAAGCTCGGGCGCTACGATCCCGCTTCGCGGACAGTCTCCACATGGGATATGCCGTCCGGCAAGAGCAGCGAACCCTACGGCATGGCGCAGGACCAGAAGGGCCGTCTATGGATCGTCGAGACCGGCGTGCAGCCGAACCGCTTCGTCGGCTTCGATACGTCGTCAGAAACGTTTTTCAGCGCGACGGAGATCCCGAGCGGCGGGGGACGCGTGCGACACATGTATTACCACGCGCCGGCCGGGGAGGTCTGGTTCGGCACCGACACGAATTTCATCGGCCGTGCGAAGGTCCATTGATCGAATCCTGTATGCATGCCTTGCGCTGACCGGCGCAGCCTGGAGTCATGAAGACGGCCCGCCGCCCCGACATACCGGCGGACCCGGCGGCGCTGATTGCACCGCCTGCCATTTCGATGCCGCGGTGAATGCGCCTGGCGGCAAAGTTACGATTGCAGGCATCGGTAAGACTTTCAGGCCAGGTCACCAATACGAGCTGACTGTTACCATCGAACGCGACGATATTTCGACTGCCGGTTTTCAGCTCGCCATACGGGGTGAGGGCCACGCCTCCGCCGGCAAACTGTATTCTGAAAGTGACGATACGCGGGTCATCATGGACGACGAGTCGGGCCAAACCTATTGGCAGCACCGTCGCCCGAGCCGCGCAGCGAATGCGGACCATTCCGTCACCTGGTCCGCGCTCTGGAAAGCGCCGGCGCATAGCGGTCCCGTCACGCTTAGCCTGGCAGCGCTTGCCGCGAATGATGACGCATCCCCGCTGGGCGATTTCGTGTACACGTTGAGCCGAAGCCTGCAGCCGTGCAGCAAGATTTTCGAAGTATTCGGCAACACCGCCGCCGCCGACAAGGTGCGCGTGGTTGAGGTCGACATTACCTCTCGCGAGTGTCGGAAAGCGATCAATCCGCGGACCTTGATTGCGGCAAAATCCGAAACGTCCGTGACAAGACGAGCAAGTAAGCCTGCAGCTCGGCACGATACGTATTTCCCGTGAGGCCGTTTGGATGCCGTGTACGGAATCGGCGCGGCGAATTTCAGGAGATGGTGAACGGCATGAACAAGAGACAAGAGACCGACGGCCTCAACAGGCGCGAATTTCTGTCCGGTGCTGCCGCGGCCGGGGTCGCGGCAGCCGGAATGTCCAGCGCCGAAAAAGCGGGCGCCGTTGCGGCACCGCCGAGTGAGGCTCAGCTCGCCATGGAGTACGAAGTCCCGGAAGGTTACAGCGCCGCCGAAGCGCGCGAGTACTTCGTAGGCCGTCCGGGTTCTGATTTCATGCTCGACGCAATCAAGAGCCTCGGCTTTGAATACGTCACGACCAACCCGGGCTCGAGCTTTCGCGGCCTGCACGAATCGATCGTCAATTACGGCGGCAACAGCCGGCCGGAGCTCCTGACGTGCCCGCATGAGGAGCAGGCCGTTGCCATGGGCCATGGCTACGCGAAAGTCGCCGGCCGGCCGCTCGCAATGCTCGCGCATGGAACTGTCGGTTTTCAACACGCAGCCATGGCCGTATATAACGCGTGGTGTGACCGCGCGCCGGTCGTCATCCTCGGCGGCAATCATTTCGACGCGACGGAACGCCGCAGCGGCGTCGAGTGGGCGCACTCAGCGCAGGATGCAGCGGCCGTGCTGCGTGACTTTCTGAAGTGGGACGACATGCCGCAGTCGTTGCAGCACTTCGCCGAGTCGCTCGTACGCGCCTACAAAATCGCGATGACGCCACCGATGGGTCCGGTGGCGGTAATGCTGGACGGGCATCTGCAGGAAGGCGAAGCGGGCGATCGCATTGCCGAAATTCCCAAACTGGCGTTGCCCGTGCCGCCGATCGGCGATCCCGCGGCGGTTGCCGAGGCCGCAAGCTGGCTCGTAGACGCCGAGGCGCCGGTCATCGTGGCCGACCGCATGGCTCATGACCAGACCGGCATCGATCGGCTCGTCAGGCTTGCCGAGACGCTGCAGGCACCGGTCATCAACCTGCGTGGACGCCTCAACTTTCCGACCACGCATCATCTGTCACAGGGTCGGGGCGAGATCTCCCGGGCCGACGTCATCCTAGGTCTCGAGCTCAACGATCCCTGGAGCGTCATCAACAGCATGCGCGACAGGGTGCACCGCAGCCCGCGGCGCACGGCGAGGCCAGGTGCAAGGCTGATCAGCATCAGCGTCGGCGACCTGTTCCTGAAATCCAACTACCAGAATTTTCAACGCTACTTCTCACCGGACCTGAACATCGCGGGCGACGCCCAGGCGACGCTGCCGGCGCTAATCGATGCTGTCGAGCAGCGGATGTCGCGCGCAAGAAGGCGTTCGAACGCCGACAGAGAAAGGCAGTTTCGCGCTGCCTACGCGAAACGTCGGGAAAGCGCAATGGATGCGGCGCGCTACGCCTGGAACGCCAGTCCTGTGAGCACGGCACGACTCTACATGGAGCTCTGGAACCAGGTACGCGACAAGGACTGGGCGATGGTGTCCGAGGACCGTCAACAAAGTTCCTGGGGCCGGCGCCTCTGGCCCATGGAAAAACACTATCAGTATATCGGCGGCTCCGGCGGTGTGGGTATCGGCTACGGCGCGCCGGCCGCCGTCGGTGCGGCCCTCGCGCATCGTGCGGAGGGCCGGCTCGCCGTCAACGTACAGCGCGACGGGGACATGATGTACGTGCCCGGTGCGTTCTGGACGGCGGCACATCACCGGATTCCGTTGCTTACCGTCACCCACAACAACCGCGGCTACCACCAGGAGTTCATGCACCTGCAGCGTATGGCTTCGCGACGCCGGCGCGGCATGGACGGCAGCGCCCTGGTGGGCAATACGCTGGACAATCCCGCGCCCGACCTCGCGAAGATCGCCGCGGGTATGGGCTGCTGGGCTACTGGCCCAATCACGCAGCCAGAGGACCTTGCCCCAGCGATCAAACGCGCGCTCGACGTCGTGACAAACGGCGAACCTGCGTTTATCGATGTCGTCTGTCAACCGCGATAGGAGACATGAGTGATGCGAGTAAGAGCATTTTTGATCGTTATCGCCGGCATACTGTTGCTGCCTGCGTGGGTTTTCGCAGCCGAAGAGCCGGACGGGCGTGCGCTGTACCTCAAATATCAATGCTGGCAGTGTCACGGTTACGAAGGCCAGGGCGGCGCCGCTGCACGTATAGCGTCGAAGCAATATTCGTTCGAGGCGTTCGCGCGGTACGTACGTCACCCGAACGTGATGCCGGCCTATCCGGCCGAGATCCTGACTGATGCGGACCTTCGCCGCATCCTCGAGTTCATCATGACGATTCCGGATCCGGCGCCACTCAAGGATATCCCGCTACTGGGCAATGACTGAACAAACTGCGCGAGAACAGAATTCAGTCATGAACAATATGTGGAGCGAGCGATGAACGAGCGATCAAAAAAGACAACGTTCCGGAAAGCGAGCACATTCGATCGGCGCGAGTTGTTGAAAGCGAGCGCGACGCTTTCCGTCGGCTCGCTCCTGGCTGCGAATCCGGGCATCGCTGCCGCAGAGCCGGGCCGCACGATCGACCTTCCCGGCGCCGGCGAGCTCGTGCCCGAGAACATGCCGAAGGGCTTCTCGAAACAGGAAATGGAGCGGCGCTGGGCGAAGATGCGCCGCTGGATGGAGCGTGAAAAGTTCGACTGCCTGCTTGTTCCGGCGCGGCCGCAGGGCAACGCTGATGTCAAATGGCTGTCCGAGAGCGTTGCAAACTGGGTCGTGTTTCCCGCCGACGGCCAGCCGACGTTGATCTTCCGCCGCAATCAGGAGCGCGACGAGATCGCAAGGAAATCGCCTGTCGATTTCGACCTCAGGGTCAGCCGCTTCAACCGTTCCCAGGCCATGGTCGATCGTCTCAAGGAGCTCGGCATGCAGAAGGCGCGCATCGGCGTCGGCAACTTATCCGGCCAGATGCGAAACGACGAAGGCGGCGTCAGCCATATCACGATGACGAACCTCGAGAAAGGGCTGCCGCGCGCGCGCTTCGATACGGCGGTGCCAATCCTGATGCGGGTCAAATTACAGCGCGGCGCTGAAGAAATTGCCGTGCTCCGGCTCGTGAGCCGGGTCAGCGAGCTCGCCGTCAGGGCCATCGTCGAAACTGCCGGGGTCGGCGTGATGCAGCGCGACGTCTGGTTTCACGTCCTCAAAACGCTGCTCGATGCGACCGGCGAAGCCGTTACGACGAATTCGATCCGGGCGGGATACGAGGCGAATACGGCTCGCGGCCGGCCGCTGAATGAAGCGTTCATGGCAGGACAAATCTGCGGTCAGGAGCTGTCCGGCTCGCTGCTGGGCTATCAGTCGCAGGTGAATCATTCGCTTTGCGTCGGGCCGCCCGCGCCGAAGCACTGGGAGTCCGCGTTCCGATACGCTGTCGAGATCTTCCATACGCTCGTCGATGCTGCCAAACCCGGCGTCAGTTTTGAGGAGTGGAGCCAGCTCTATCGCCGCAAAGTCGGGGAGCGCGGCACCGCCTGGTGGGGCGTCGTCTGGCATACCGGTGGGGCACTCGGTGACGGTCCGCGCGGCGGCCCGACGCGTCCCGACGAGAACAGCGACCTCGTCATGCAGCCGGGTATGGTGTTTACGGTGAAGCCGCGTTTCGCGATCGACGGTGTCGAGGCGCCGTCCGCTCAGTTTGGAGACCCGATACTGATCACCGACACCGGCGCGGAGCGGCTTGGCCGCCGCAAGCCGGAGGTCATCACGCTCGACACCTGATCGCGAGCACGAAAACGGCAGCATCCAGTTTCCGCCCGGCGGGCGTTGGCATCATACTTGCTTGTCTGAATCGACAGGGATCAGGAAACGCAGTCATGATTTGCAACAACAAAGAGCCATGGATCTTCGGGGCCGACAATCTTTTCGCTCGCCTGGGTTATTCATCCTGCACCGTCAGCTGGGTCGAATTTTTCATGATGGTGTGCACCGCAGGCGTCATCATAATGATCGCCGGTACAGTCGCTTACACGATTGCGCGTCGGCTGGAGTGGTTCTATCTGAAGCTGCGTACCCGCAGCTCCACTGCCCTCGCCGCAGACACCTCTTCGTAGCTAACGGCGCGTTCGAAACGCGTGCGCTGCAGCGCAACTTCGCGCTGCAGCGCATCGTCGTTATGTCGCACCATAACCGCTTTATTCAACTTAATAAGCTCGCTGATTGTCGCTTACGTTAACTGCGTAATGCGGCGACCTCCGCGCCTGTCGACTTTCTATACAGAGGTCGCGCGGCGAATTGGACAATTACGGTCGGATAGTACGTTTCCCACCTGCCGGATCGTCTCGACTTAACCATACTCAATTCGAAGTCACCATAAGTTTTTCTCATAGTCGATTAATTTTACGAAGAAAAAGTTTTGCGTGTCTTCGTCCTTACCGAAAACAGCGCCACAGATTTGCAGACCGCGCAAACTGGAACATGAATCACATACTGGCATGAGAATTGCTGTGCAAAACAGGAGGGAATCGAGCTTCCGCCCAAAACTCGGGGACGGAGGCAGGAATAACAAAAAGAGTTGCCATGAAAAGATCGGCATTGATAATTTCCGACAACCTGGAGTTTCGGGAATGGTTGGGCTGCCACGTAACGACACGCTGGCCGAAGATAGTGCTGGAGTATTCGAAGCTTTCGAACGCACCGCTTTACCTGGACCGCGCAAAGCTCGAGCGCTACAAGCTGATCGTCGTGAAGCAGGACTTCCAGTCCTTTGCGGATCTGACGACCTGCATTTATCTTATGCGGATACTGAATCTCGAGTCCCGTCCTGAGATCGTGCTGATTGCGGACCACGCCGAGCAATTGCGAACTGCGCAAACGACGCGACTCGGCGAAACGCACTGCTTCCTCACCGGCGAGCTGACCTCGGAGAAACTTCAGAACGTGCTCGAGAGCATCGTGCATCGGGAGATAGAACGGGGCGAACATTTCGAGGACGGCGCCCCTCGCATACCCGGTTACACGATACTGCAGCCGATTTCGGGCACCTACAGCGCGACGGTCTACAAGGCTTTCAGTCACGCCCTCGGAAAAGAGGTTGCACTCAAGATCTGCGAGCTAGGACCGAGCAAGAAAAGCTTCTATCACCGGCTGACGCTGCGCGAGGAATTCGAAATCTACAGGGCCGTCGGTCCGGAATACGTCGCCGGGGCTTATGACTATGGCGAGATCCACAATCTATCCTATGTCGCGCTGGAATACCTGCCGAATGGCAGCATTGGTGAGCTCTTTGCGAGCTCCGGTCGAAATCTGAGCCGCGTCGACTACATGCTGCGCGTGGCGGAGGCGCTGCGCCAGATTCATTTCGCCGGGTATCTGCATCTCGATATCAAACCAAGCAATATCATGATTCGTGGCGACGGGACGCCCGTTTTCATCGACTTCGGCATCAGCAAACCGCTCAACCTGGCACGCACACCGGAGGGCTCGGCCTTCTCGATGGGTTCGCCGCACTATATGAGTCCCGAGCAGATTCGTGGTGAACCGCTCGACGAGCGCAGCGACATTTATAGCTTTGGCGCACTCTGGTACCGGATTTTTACGGGCCGCACGCCGTTCCGAGGCAGGACGATTGAGGACATCAAGGCCGCTCGCGACTATGGAGCGCCGCCAAGCATGGGCTTCGCGCTGCGGCATTACCAACCGATCGTGGACAGCACCGTCGTGAACGAACTCGACGCGCGCTTCGAATCCACGCAGGATTTGATCAACAATATCAAGTGCTATTCGGCGGGAGCGACCGGCGCGTTTCGTCAGCTGGAACTACCGGGTCTGCAGGTACAGACTGTCTGATCGCCAACGACCCTGGCCGCCCGGGTCGCATCGGGTTGACCCTATCCGACTGATTGACGCCGAGCGCGAAGCCACGCAGCCAGCAACAGAGCAAAACACATAGCTGGCCAGATCGCGCCGCCGCCGCCCGAGCGTTGCACGACTTCGGCAACGGACGGTTCGTTTTTGATCCGATACTCGAATTTGTTCAGCTCGACGGTGAGATTTTCACTCATGTTCTCCATGGCCCGGCCGAAGCTGGCGGTGCGCGTCTCGCGCAGTCTTTCCGGGCTGTCGACCAGCGTCGACTTGGACGTCATCGTGTCGACGCCAGGCGCCCGGAACAAGAGCTGTCGGGTTGGAATGTCGAATACGGCGGTATCGACGAAGGTCTGCACGTCGTTCTTGCTGCCTTTGACGGTATAGGCCCCGATGATCGTCCAGTAGAGAAATGACGCCTTGGTGTCGTCGGTGGTTACGACCTGGTCATAAGAAACGAGAGCCATCACATCGAGGTTATAGATTCTCGCGACCTGCTGCAGGCTCGTGAAACCCCTGCCGGACCGCATGTAGGTCTCGGGAATGACCTCGATTTCAGCGATGTAATTCCTGTCGACGAACTGCTGCCGCACGCGTTCGAGCAGACTTGCCTTGGTAGCCTCGCTCAGGAACGGCATTTCCGTATGGCTCGCGCTGGGCACGAACGCGAGACCGACGCGTAACGGCACTTCCAGTCGCGGCAGCGTCGTCTTGACCGGCGGCGGCTCTTCACCGCCTGGGTACAGGTACTCCACGAGGCTGCTGGAAACGCCCCGCCGCTCGCCGGCGGACATCGTTTGCCACAGACCCGTACAGCCCGTAACCATCAACGCAGCAACTACGATCACTGGTGCGTTTTTGAACCGAACTTTCATGCATCGATCCTGCGGTCGTCACATAATGATGGTAGTCGAATATCAACCAGGTCGATAGGGATCAATACGTGACAATCGGCGAGATCCGGGCGCACATGTCGCTAAACGAGTGGCTGATGCTGCTGCTTCTTTCGCTGCTGTGGGGCGGATCCTTTTTCTTCGTCGAGATCGCGCTCACTGGCTTTTCGACGCTTACGATCGTGGCGCTCAGAGTTTCGCTCGCCGCGCTGTTGCTTTGGGCCATCGTTTTGTCCCTCGGATTCGAGATCCCGCGACGACTATCGATTTGGATCGCCTTTCTTGTGATGGGCATCATCAACAATGCCGTACCGTTTGCGCTCATCGTGTGGGGACAGACTCAGCTGTCTTCGGGACTGGCGGCAATCCTCAATGCATCGACGCCGATATTCACGGTGTTCGTCGCCGGAGTCTTTCTCGCGGACGAACCCGTTACGAGAGCGAAGCTGCGTGGTTCGCTGATCGGCCTTGCCGGCGTCATTATTCTGATTGGGCCGAATGCGCTTGCCGGGCTCACGTCCAACCTTCTTGCGCAGCTCGCCGTGCTGGGCGGAAGCCTGGCTTATGCGATTGCCGGCACCTACGGCAGACGTTTTCGGTCGCTGGGCATCAATCCGATCGTCGCGTCCGCAGGGCAACTCTCGGCTGCAGCTCTCATCGTGATTCCGATCGCGATTGCCGTTAACCGCCCCTTTGCTCTCGGTACTCCTGCACCGGGCGCCTGGGCTGCCCTTATCGCTCTAGCAGTGCTTTCGACAGCGGTCGCGTACGTGCTTTATTTTCGCCTTCTCGAAACGACGGGCGTCACGAACCTGATGCTCGTGACGTTCCTGATACCGATAACGGCAATACTGCTCGGAGCTGCCTTACTCGACGAACGGTTGTCCTTTGTTCACCTGATCGGAATGGCCGTCGTGGGCCTGGGGCTTTCGATCATCGATGGCCGACTGTGGAATCGTCGGGCGTCTGAAGCCGCACCGTAAGCTCGCAAAGTGGCTAGCGGCATGCGGCCGGCAGGTGTTTGGCCTGGATGACACCTCCGCTCGCGCAGGTCCATGCCAGACTGCCCTGGTTGTCCGTGGCGGTCAGCGTCACGGTATCGCCGCTGATTTGCGCGTTGGCGTCGTTGCCGAACTGCACCGTGATTACGTCATCGGCAACCGTCACCGAGGCTACGTACTTGCCCTGGATGCCGCCGGGCGCAGCCAGCGCTGCGGCAGCGTTGTCAGCGGGATATACGCCGTGTTCCTGGTAGAACTCGGAGACGGCGGTTTTAGCGCCTTCGGCCAAATTCAGGCCTTCCGCGATCTGGCTGCGGACGGAATAGTCCAGGTACATGGGTACCGCGACGGCTGCCAAAATGCCGATGATCGCGACGACGATCATCAGTTCGATGAGGGTAAAGCCCTGCTGTAGTCGACTCACGATGTATCCCTGGGCGCGGAAGCGCCTTCGAGTTGGCCCAAGCCCCTGCAGTCTGGGGAAAACGGGAATCTATTTCGTCAAACTGCGTCACGCTGTCGGCGTTCGGTGCACAGGACTATTATGTAAAGTGAGTGACCCGCATCGCACCCGCGAGGAGGAATCCATGAAATATCGCTTCGACCCTGAGGGTCGGCGCCTGCCGATCAAGGTCGATGCCACCTCGAATGCCGAGTATCCGCCGATCCCGCTGGAGCGACGCAACGTTTATGCCAACGCGCTGGCTCAGGCGGACACCTCCAGGAATGCCAAGCTCTTGGGCCTCAAGCGGCGGAACTTTCTCGTCACGGCAGCCGGGGCTGCGACGACGCTTTTGGCTATTAATCGCGCCAATGCGGACGCGGGCAAGTTGGGTGGCGCCTTCGACCTCGACGAAGAGGCGGGTCTCGACGTTCATCTCGCCGAGGCAATACTCGGAAAAAAGGAATTCATATTCGACGTGCAGGGTCACTACGTGCCCCCGCAAATTGCTGCCAAAACCAAGCGCGACTGCGCGAAGTTCGATTATGTAAGTCGCGACTACATGCGTTGCCTCGGCGCTGACGATTTCGTCAAGGACGTTTTCCTGGATGCCGACACCGACATGATGGTGCTGTCCTTCGTGCCGTCACGCCGCGATGCCGAGCCGCTTACGATCGAGGAGGCCGACGCCACGCGCCGAATCGTCGACGAGCTCGAGGGTACACAGCGGCTGTTGATTCATGGTCGCGTCAATCCGAATCAGGATGGCGATTTGGACGGCATGAACGAGCTCGCCGAGGCCTACGGCGTAGCCGCGTGGAAGACCTACACACAGTGGGGGCCGGATGGCAGCGGGTTTTTCCTCACCGACGATATCGGCCTGCGCTTTATCGAAAAGGCGCGCGACCTGGGCGTGAAAAATATCTGCATTCACAAGGGGATACCGTTCGGCCGTCAGTCTTACGAACATTCGCTGTGCACGGATATCGGGCCCGCCGCTAAGCGTTTTCCCGATGTCAATTTCCTGATCTACCACTCGGGATGGATACCCGGGGCGCCGGAAGGACCCTACGATCCGCAGCGCAACGAGGGACTGGACGGCTTGATCCGATCTGTCGAACAAGCGAGCCTGGGCAAGAACTCGAATGTCTATGCCGAGCTCGGCAGCACCTGGCGGGGGCTGATGCGTGACGCCGATAGCGCCGCTCACGGCATCGGCAAGCTGGTGAAGCATCTCGGCGAGAACAACGTGCTGTGGGGCACGGACTCGATCTGGTACGGGTCTCCTCAGGATCAGATCCAGGCATTTCGCACATTCCAGATCAGCGACGAGCTGCGCGATCGGCACGGCTACGCCGAGATGACGAACGAGCTGCGCGCGAAAATCTTTGGCTTCAATGCGCTGCGCCCCTACGGCATCTCGCTCGAGGAAGCGACGCTGCGTGCGAAAGGGGATCTGGTCGAGACGCAACGAAGAAATTACGAAGGCCGCCGGGATCCGCACCATCTGACATTCGGCCCGAAGACGCGCCGCGAATTCTTACTGTTTAATGTATAAGTATCCTGGTTTCGACTCTGAGGATTATTCACTGAACTCCATGGCTAATCACGAAGACGAATACCACGACAGCATGATCAAGATGCTCGAGCTGATCTGGGGCGAGGGCTACATGGCGCCGGGAGGGCCCGGCAACGTCGCGAAGCTTTTGCAGGGCATCGACACCGAGGGTAAACGGATACTCGACATCGGCTGCGGAATCGGCGGCCCGGCTTTCGAAATGGCGACGACCTATGGCGCTACCGTCGTCGGCATTGACCTCGAGGCACCGCTTGTCGCGAGAGCGACGGCCGACGCGGAGCGCAAGGGGCTCGCCGACCGCTGTACGTTCCGCACCGTCACGGCCGGACCGCTGGATTTCCCCGATAGGTCCTTCGATGTCGTGATTGCATCGGGTGCGATTACACAGACGAAAGACAAGGAGGCGATCTTCGGCGAATGCTTTCGCATCCTTCATCCAGGTGGCTACGTCAGCTGCTACGACTGGATGAAATCGGACGCGCCCTATTCCGACGACATGCGCTACTGGTTCAAGATGGAGGGGCTTACCTACGCGATGGAAACGCTGCAGGAACATGCGGTCCATCTCGAGAACTGCGGATTCGTCGACGTCATCGTCGAGGACGCTTCCGACTGGTATTGTGCCGAAGCCCGGCGTGAATACGAACTGATGAAGGGCGACCTGTATCCCAGCATGGTGGAGCTGCTTGGGCAAAAAGACGCCGATTACTTCGTCGAGAACTGGCGCGCAATGGTAATCGTCTGCGAAAAGGGCGAAATGCGCCAGGGTTACTGTCGCGGGCGCCGGCCGAATTAGGCGGTATCCGCCCAGCAGGCGTTCAATCTTTCGCGCCGCCCTGCGGCAGACTGAATTGCAGGATCAGGAATGCGGCGATCGCGGACACTAGCGACCCGATGATGATCCCCAGGCGATCCCCGGCAAAGTACGCGCCGCTGCCGTGCTCGAATGCAAGGCCGGCGATGAACAGGCTCATCGTGAATCCGATCCCGCACGCGCAGGCAACACCCAGCAGCTGCGGCCATGTGACATCCCCGGGTAACCGGGCAAGGCCGACAACGACCGCGAGACCGACGAACAGCAGTATGCCGAGCGGTTTCCCGACGGCCAGTCCCGCGATCACTCCGATTGGTACCGGATGCAGCAGGTCGGCAAACGATATGCCGGATAGCGCGATACCCGAATTCGCGAACGCGAACATCGGAAGAATCACGAAGGCTACAGGCCCGTGCAAGTCGTGTTCCAGCTCGCGGAGCGGCGACCTGCCGGCCGCGTCCCGCATCGGCACGCAGAAAGCAATAATTACGCCAGCGAGTGTCGCATGCACCCCGGACTTCAACACTGCGACCCAGAGCATGAGGCCGAGGAGAATGTAGCTCGACGTGCGGGTGACGCCCAGCCTGTTCATGGCGACCGCGATGCCCAGCGCGATGGCGCCGACCACGAGTGCCGTCGCCGACAGATCGGCCGAGTAGAACAACGCGATGATCACGATCGCCGCCAGATCGTCGAAAATTGCCAGCGTAAGCAGGAACACCTTGAGCGACGTGGGCACGCGACTACCGAACACGCCAAGCAGTGCCAGCGCAAAGGCAATATCGGTTGCGACGGGAATGGCCCAGCCGTCCAGCGCCACCGCATCGTTCCAGTTCAGCATTGCATAAATCGCAGCCGGCACGGCCATCCCACCAATGGCGCCCATACCTGGTAGAGCCACCTGCGCCAACGACGACAGCTCACCCTCCATGATCTCACGCTTAATCTCGAGCCCGATAAGGAAGAAGAAGACCGCCATCAGCCCGTCGTTCACCCAAAGCAAAAGTGGCTTTTTGATGACGAGCGCGCCGACCTGAACGGCGACTATTGTGTCCAGAAGGGAGTTGTAGACGATCGCCAGCGGCGAGTTCGCGATCAGCATTGCAATAACGACGGCTAAAAGGAGCAGAATACCGCCGGAGGACTCGAGGTCCATGAACTCCCGAATCGCGCTGACGATCAGAGGATCTTGGTCTTTTTCCGTATTCACATTAGCCCGTCATTATCGAATCTGAGCAGCCTGAGAGTTGCTATCACGTTTGCCACGAAAATGGTCCACGGTTTCGCAGATTACAAGCCGATTCGAGGCGTCTGAATTTCAATCACGCCGGCGAGTTTGCAGACCCGTCAACTTCAGGCAGTCCACCCCGACAATTTGGCGCAGCCCTGATCGCATATCAGGCAAACAGTAAGAAGTTAATCATGTGGATCATCCCATTTCGAGCGCGCTACAGAGCGCTCACTCCCTTTTCAGGCCGCAGTTTTATTGCTGTGCTTTAAGCTGTGTCAGCTTAATTCGCTCCATATGCTCGATTAAGGTATCCGTTGCATCTTTCAATAACTCCAGTTCGTCGACCGTCAGCTCGTCGAGCTGTTCCAAGTTGTACTCGATCGTATCGATGAGCTGTGTTGATGGCCTCTGCAGCGGTCGCATGAAGTAGGCAGTGATCGTGGCGACGATCGCTCCGAAGAACAGCATGGATCCGACGATTATCCACAGGCCTCCAAGAAACTCCGAGAGCGGGTTGACCGGCATGTCGGCGATGCCGGCGGTGGAAAACGCCGCCACGCCCCAATACAGTGCCCTGCCGTAGCTCGTAATCGTCGTTCCTTCGGCGCCTTTTTCAGCGAAAAACAGGCCGGCCGAGAACAGCAACCACAGCGCCAACAGAAGTAACGCCATATTGAGAATCGGGGTGTGTTCCATCACCTCGCTGACGAATTTTCGGCCCCGGTGCCATCTGGTCAGCCTGTTTCTGAGCAATTTCTTTTTCATGTTCGTCGAATGTCCGTAACTCATGATGTTGATGAAATACTAGCATCGCTTACTGCCACAGTTTTGTCGTCGCGAACGACGTATTTTTTGGCCAGCTGTGTATTGAATGTCGGCGTGGCACAACTTTGCACCGATGTTTGCATCGCGGCACCGCTGCCCGCGGCAGAAAAATCAGCCGGACGATTCGCTGCTCTGGCTTGCAGTACGCTGCTCTCGGCGCCTACGCCGTTTTTTGCGCGACATCATGTTGAGTCCCTCGATGAAGGCCGAAAACGCCATGGCAAAATAGATATAGCCCCTGGGCACGTGAACGCCGAAACCTTCCGCGATCAGTACCGTGCCGATCAGTAGCAGAAAGCCCAGCGCAAGCATGACGATCGTCGGATTCGCGTGAATGAAATTCGCCAGCGGATCTGCAGCCAGCAGCATGGCGAGAACTGCGATAACGACGGCCACAACCATGATCGGGATGTGTTCGGTCATTCCTACGGCCGTGATGATGCTGTCGATCGAGAACACGAGGTCGAGGATGAGAATCTGGACGACGGCGGCTCCAACCGTCGTGGCGGCCGACTCGGCATCCAGCGCGTCGGGCTCCGGATCGACGCTGTGATGGATTTCCTTTGTCGCTTTCCAGACGAGGAAAAGCCCGCCCGCAATAAGAATCAGGTCGCGCCAGGAAAAACCCTGGCCGAAAATCTCGAAAAGCGGCGTGGTCAATCGCACGATGAACGCGATTGTGGCAAGCAGCACCAGCCTGAGGATCAGTGCTCCACCA
The DNA here is from genome assembly GCA_041617855.1 of Woeseiaceae bacterium. Classification (GTDB taxonomy): domain Bacteria; phylum Pseudomonadota; class Gammaproteobacteria; order Steroidobacterales; family Woeseiaceae; genus UBA1847. The sequence continues at coordinate 18,518 of JBFJOC010000004.1, forward strand.
ATACCGATACGGCGAGCGAATTTACGCTGGTGTTCCGGGAGCTTGTTCGACAGTACCGAAATGAAAATCAGGTTGTCGATGCCCAGCACGACCTCCATCAGCGCCAGCGTTGCGAGCGCGGCCCACGCGGCGGGATCGGTGGCGAGTGAAATCAGGTATTCCATCGAAGTCTCATCTAGCCGGCCGGCGCCCGCTTGAGTTCAATCGTGTTCCCCTCCGGGTCGGAGATATATAACGATGGACCGCTGCCCCCGGCCCCGTAGCGATCGGCTACCTCACCGACCTCGACGCCGTGCTTGTCCAAGTGTGCGCGGATAGCATCAATGTTCCATGGTCGTACTTGCAGGCAGAGGTGGTCCATATTCGGCGCGTTTCGATCCGGCGGCTGTCCCCCGTCGCGCCCTAGCTTTGCGCTAACGTCGACGAGATCGATGAGAGAGTCGCCAGCGCGCAGCTGCGCAAGCCCGATATCGCCCGGCCCCCTTTCCAGGCGGCAGCCCAGGACAACGCTGTAGAACACGAGCATCTTGTCGAGATCACGCGCCCGGATGACGACGTGGTCGATCAGCCGTATGTTGATGGGATTCGCTTCGGGTATGGCCATGCGGAACCGCCGCGCGTCGCCGAACGGTCAGAACGTCTGCGCGAGCTTGCGCATGCGGCGCGTCGTCGCCGCATCGGGCAGGCGGCCGAATGCGGCACCGATATTCTCTTCCATGTGTTTCGGATTTGTCGTTTCGGTCAGCACACAGGTGATCGTCGGATTTGCGAGGATGTACTTCAGCGAAAAATGCGCCCAGCTTTCGCAGTCGAATCCCCGCGCCCAGTCCGGCAGCTCTCGGCCCTTCACGATGCCGAAATAGCGGCCGTTCATGAACGGCCCGTTGACCAGTACAGCGATGCCCAGATCACGCGCAAGCGGCAGCACCCGATCCTCTGCGAACGTTTCCACGACGGAGTAATTGACCTGCACGAAGTCGGGCCGCTCGCGCTGCATGAACGCTTCCAGCGTCGGGTACAGATCCTCATCGGACACCGTTACGCCGATGTACCGCGCTTCGCCGCTTTCCTTCCAATCCTTAAGGTTCAGCCACTGCGTCTCCAGATCCACGAGACTCTGGATCTGCATGAGATCGAGCGTCCGCCGGCCGAACAGGCGTTGCGTCTGTCGGAACTGTGCCACGCCCGCCTCTCGCCCGGTCGCCATGGTTTTGCCGGCGATAAACAAGCCTTCGCGCAGCTCGGGTTTCTGCAGCAGCGCTCCGAATCTGGCGTCGATCGCCTCTTCACGCGGAGCCGTGTCAACGACGGTACCGCCGTAACTCATCAGCATCCAGATGACGCTCTCGAGCCGCCCGGTGCCCACCTCGCCGATCTGCCGCACCGGCTTCGTCGAGCCGAGTCCGATCACCGGCAGCGTTTCATCGGTGCTGGGAATCGCGCGTCGTGGCAATTGCTGAAGCGCCGCCAGCAGGCCCGACCAACAACTCAGGAGTCCAAGGCCGCTTGCGCCGGCGAGGAAATCACGTCGCGTCGGAGTGAGCGGCTTCATTTCGATGTCTCCACATTGATTCGCCTGAAATCAATTTAGACGAGTGCTGCGCGATACCGCAGGATTGGGCTTGACGATTTTGTCTTGCTGTTGTGCCTCGACGATAGCTTAGCGCGTCCGTTCGGAGAAAAGAATGCGGAACGCTCACGTCCAAGCAATATTGGCGACTGTCGCCTTTGTGGCCACGATTGAGGCCCCCGCTGAGCGCACGGTGTACGAGCCGGTATCCGATGCGACGCTCGTAAACCCCGCTGCTTCCGATTGGCTGCTGTACAGCCGCACTTACGATAACCATCGCTTCAGCCCGCTCGACCAGATCAACCGCGACAACGTCAGGTTCCTCGATCTCGTTTGGTCGCGCGACATGCACGACGGAACTCAGGAGAATATTCCGCTCGTTTACCGCGGCACGATGTTCGTTGCGAATCCGCGCGGTATCGTGCAGGCCATCGATGCCGCAAGCGGCGACCTGCGATGGGAATATCGGCGTACGCTGCCTGCGGACATCGAACGGTACATTCGCGGCCTCGGCCGCGCTCGCATGCTCGCGCTATACAGCGACATGGTCTACTACGCGTCTCCCGACGGTTACCTCGTGGCGCTGGACGCCGTACGTGGCACGTTACGTTGGGAAACGCCCGTGCAGGACTATCGGACCAAGACCCAGCACACGACAGGTCCGTTCGTCGTCAGCGGCTCGGTGCTCACGGGGCGCAACTGCGGCGATACCAGGGATACCTGCTTCATTGCGGCCCACGATCCGAAGACCGGCGCGGAACGCTGGAAGCTCTACGTAACGGCCGCTTCGGGCGAGCCGGGCGGAGATTCCTGGGGCAAAATGCCCTCCGCGCTGCGCATCGCTTCGCCGTGGGGGCTACCCGGCGGCTTCGATCCGGAGCACAACCTTGTGTATTGGGGCATCGCGAATCCGAATCCGCACACGCGCATCAAGCGCCACGACGGCGATCCTTTCGCGGTGCCGCTCGTGGCGCCGGCCGAGCTCTATAGCAATTCGACGCTCGCCATCGATCCCACGACCGGCAAACTCGTCTGGTATTACCAGCACCTGCCCGGCGACGACTGGGATTCGGATTACACGCACGAACGAATACTGGTGCGCACGCGCTTCGACCCCGATCGGGATAGTGTCCGATGGATCAATCCGAATGTTACACGCGGCGAACTGCGCGACATTGTCGTTACGGTCGGCGAACCCGGAGGCGTATGGGCACTCGATGCGGTGACCGGCGAGTTTCTATGGGCAACACCGTTCCCCTACGATACGCCCGATTTCCACATCGCCGACGTTGACGTGGAAACGGGCCTCACGCGCATCAGCCGCGACAAAATATTGACGAGAGATGGTGAAGAGCACACGACCTGCTTTCAAAACACGAAGAGCTATTGGCCCATGGCCTATCACCCGGAGCTAGATGCGCTGTACGTTCCATACCACGATGCCTGCGTCACGCGCACCGGCAACCTGGCGCTGGCGAACGGGCATTCCCGAACGACGCACGCACGCCGTGGTTCCAATCCCGACAGCTTCGCAGGGCTCGCCGTCGTCGACATGACATCGGGACGTATCCGGCATCTGCATACGCAGCGCGATCCCGGGAACGGCGCCGTGCTCCTCACTGCCGGCGAACTCGTGTTCTGGGGTGACATGTCCGGAACGTTTTACGCCATCGATACGGAGTCCGGCGAAATCCTGTGGGACGCGAGCGTTACGGGGATCATCCAAACCAGCACGATCACGTATGCCGTGGACGGCCGCCAATACGTCGCAATACTGACCGGCGACGGGCTTTCGGGCACCTACGGGCCGCTCGCGGCCGTGCCCGAGCTCGAAACAACGCGCGAGCACAACGCAATCTACGTGTTCGCGCTGCCTGAGGAACTTCCGTGACTACGCGGTACAATCCGGTCGCACAGCCGTCGTCGCCATTGTGCGCATTCGCTCGGCGTGCTGACGCGGCCGCAAGCACTATACTTAACCAGAACTCGGAACAGGCGAAGGACGAACGAGATGATTAAATTCACCGTAAACGCAAAGCACGTGTCCGTTTCCGCGGATCCCGACACGCCGCTTTTGTGGGCGCTGCGCGAGCACCTCAGGCTCACGGGTACCAAGTACGGCTGCGGCGCGGGACTTTGCGGCGCCTGCATCGTGCACGTAAACGGCAAGGCCGTTAAGTCCTGCCAGATCGCGGTTTCCGGCGTCGAAGGTGCCGAGGTGACCACGATCGAGGGTTTGTCTCCCAACGCCAGCCATCCTTTGCAAAAGGCATGGATAACCGAGCAGGTCCCGCAATGCGGGTACTGCCAGTCCGGGCAAATCATGCAGGCCGCGGAGCTACTCGCAATGAACCCGAAGCCGTCGCGGCAGGAAATTGTCACGCACATGAACGGCGTGATCTGTCGCTGCGGCACGTATACGCGAGTCATTTCCGCGATACAGCGGGCCGCGGAGGAGGTGTAAGTCATGACTGAACCCACCGGAAAACTTTCGCGACGGTCGTTCATAGGTGCCGCAGCCGGATTGACGTTCGCAGTCGGTTTCGGCAATCGCGGCACGTGGTTCGTGTCCGACAGCCACGCAAAAAGCGTTGAGGCAGGCATCGGTGCCTGGGTGCGCATCGGCACTGACGATGAAATCACGATCATCACGCCCGCCGCCGAGATGGGCCAGGGATCCATGACGGGCGTGCCGATAGCGCTCGCCGAGGAGCTCGACGCGGACTGGTCGAAAGTGACTCTCGAGATGGCCCCGGCAGAGCCGGAGACATACGGCTACCTTAATCGCGGTCGACGCAGCATGCGCATCACCGGCAGCCGCGCAATCCGCAGCTACTTCGAGCAGGTTCGGCTCGCCGGCGCCCAGGTTCGCAAAACGCTCGTGCAGGCCGCTGCGCAACATTGGGGTGTCGATTCGGCAACGCTCGTCACGGAGCCCAACACCGTCGTCGATCCCTCGAGAAAGCGGCGCCTTAGCTACGGCGAGATCGCCAGCTTTGCAACGGTGCCGGCAGTCCTTCCCAGTGTGGGCAAGGATGACCTCAAACAGAAAAAGGACTTTCGGCTGATCGGCCATCCCGTTGCAAGACGTGACGTGCCTGAAAAGGTCGACGGCAGCGCGATGTTCGCGATCGACGTGCACCTGCCGGATATGGTTTACGCGAGTACCGTGCACGCGCCCGTGCAGCTATCCAAACCCTTGCGCTGGAACGATGCTGATGTCCGCAAGCTTGCGGGCGTCGTCGACATCGTGCCGCTCGAACAGGGGGTCGCCGTCGTCGCAGACACGTTCGAACACGTGCTCGCGGCCCGCGATGCGCTCAGCGTGATTTGGAGCGAGGACGCTCTTGCTCGAGGCTACGACTCGGAGGCGGCGCTCGGCGATGAGTACGACGGAGTCCTGAACTCCGGCGCCGCGGCGAGTGCTCCCGTCATGAGCGAAGGCGATTCCGAGAAGGCATTTCGGACTGCCGCGAAGATCTATCGCGGCGAGTTTCGAAGCGACTACGGCTACCACGCACAGATGGAACCGCTGAACGCCGTTGCGCGGTTCAATGCGGCCAGCGATCGAGTGGAAATCTGGGAAGGCACGCAGGCGCCGGGCGATTCGCGCCGGCTCGTCGCCCAAGCGCTCGGGTTCGAGCCACACCAGGTCATTCACCACCAGATGTACATGGGCGGTGCATTTGGGCGTCGCTCCGTCACGGACTATACGGTCGAGGCTGCATTGATCGCGCGGCAGATCCGGCGCCCGGTCAAGATGATCTGGACCCGTGAGGAGGACCTCGCGTTCGGCATGTTTCGCCCGCAGGCACTGCAGTGCGTCGAGGCGGCACTTGACGATGCCGGCAAGGTAACCGGCTGGCGCCACTGCGTCGTCGGCGACGGCGATCGGCTGCTGTACTCGGGAATCAACATCGAGGAGTACTACGCGATACCGCACCGGCTCATCGAACGTCGTGGCACGTCACATGGCATTCGTCTCAAGCACTGGCGCGCCGTGGCTCATCCGTTCAACATCTTTGCGATCGAGGGGCTCATCGACGAGATGGCGGCCAAGGAGGGCCTGGATCCGCTCGAGTTTCGGCGTACGCGTATGGCGCTGACGCCGAAAGCGGAGGCCGTGTTCGCCGCCGTCGAGAAACTCTCCGACTGGCACGCGACGCGGTCCGAGGGCCGGGCGCTCGGCCTGTCAGTGACCGAGCGCTCGGGTTCGCTAGGCGCCGGCGTCGTCGAAATCTCCCTCGACGCCGATTCGGGGCGTATTCGCGTCCATCGGGTCTGGGCTGCCATCGATGGCGGTATCGTCGTGCAGCCCGACATGGCGCGGGCGAATGTCGAGAGCGGCATCGTGTACGGCTTGTCGAGCGTGTTGAAAGAGCGCGCGACAATCAAGAACGGCGCGGTCGTGCAGTCCAATTTCCATGACTATCGCCTGCTGCGCATGTCGGAGGCGCCGGAAGAGATCCACGTCGAGTTCCTGGATCGCGACACGCCGCCGACCGGGCTTGGTGAGATCGGCAATCCGTTCATCGCGTCGGCCGTCGCAAACGCGTTTTACGCGCTGACCGGAAAACGCCTGTATCACATGCCGTTTACGCCGGAGCGGGTGAAGCAAGTGCTTGCCGCCTGAGGATTGCGCGTTAAGGGCGCGGTCCTTCGGCCGAGACGGACCGCAGCGCTTCGATCATAGTCCGCGTGTCGCGTAGTTCCGGAACGAGCGCCGGATCCGGGTCGGATTCGAGCGCACGGTCGATCATCCGTGTTGCCTCTGCAACGCGCGCCTGTTTCGCAAGCGCAATTGCAAGATTGTTCTGCACTGCCGATGACGGCCCTTGTTGGTCCAGTAACGATCGGTACAGCCGCTCCGCGTCCGCGTACCGGCCGAAGGCGAAATGCACATTCGCGAGGCCGAATGTCGGCACCGGATGTCTGGGCCAGGCGTTAAGGGCGGCACGCCACGCGATTAGCGCCTCATCGAGACGTCCGGCCTGCTCCAGCGCGGCGATCGCTTCGAAATAGCGTGCCGCGTCGACCCGAGCCGGCATCTCGTCCGGCCGCAGTACGACGATGGCCCAGTAGTCGCTGCGGCGCCAGGTGCGAAGAAACGTGCTTGCCTTCGTAAGGCGGCGCCGCTCGTTTCCCGACCGCAGAACGATTTCGTCACGCTCCGGATCGACGCCGACGACAACCGCGTAGTGCCATCGTGGGAACGCGGCAACGCCGAGATTCTGCAGCACGATGACGGGTCGCATGGCCTCAAGCTCTGCGACAATGGCTGACAACGTGCCATCGATTACATACGGCAAACGCCCGGAGGTACGCGTGGCGGCGAGCAGCTCAACCTGCAGACTGCCGGCTTTGCCGGGCAGGAACACTTTGCGCTCGATATCGGCCAGCGTGACCGGCGCGCCGCTTGCCGTGAGCGCAGTTGTCAGGGCTGCGGGCCCGCATTGATATCGTTCTTGCGGATAAAAGGGTGTATCGACGAGCTCGATCGCCGATTCGGCATCGTGGTCGCGCACCGCATCGGGTATGCCTGCGCAACCACAGGACAGAATACACAGCGCCGGCATCAGCCGGCCCAAGGTGCGGCGAGAAAGCCTGTGCCGCAACGTCGGGACGGATTCAGAGACTCTTGAATACGTCGGTGACGCCGACCAGTTCCAGGATCAGGAGCACCAGGAACACGGTGCCAATGACCGCGAGCGCGTCACCGCCAGCGATCTGCTCGTCGACATGACCCTCCAGCGCCAGCAGCTCCGCGTGGCTCATACCCTGAAGCCTGTCGAGAATCATGCTCTGCTCGACGCCGAACGCCGCGAGCTGACGAGCGACATCGTCACGGGCTAACAACACCTCCAGCCTGGCAAGGCTCGCGTCTCGTGCCTCGCCTTCGATCATGTATTCCGTGCCGATCATGCCAGCCGCGGATACCTGGGCGAATCCCATGCAAACCAACGCCACGGAAATTAAACGAAACAGGAAATCACGTGCATAGTTTGACAGCATCTTGAACCGCCCTCCGATGGATCCCGGGCGCTACTATAGCATCCCGACTAAACGCACTCACGTTCGCGCCAATCGCCATTTCGCGACCTCTACAGACCGTGCTCATCGAGAACCGCCATTGTCCTTTGATAGCCGAGATCGGCCATTTCCACGGCCCGGTGGAACTCGAAGAACGAACAGGCTTTTCTCGGCACCTCGATGACGATGTCGGGCGAATACGCGGCAAGTTTCAGTCTCGCGATGCCTCCCTGCATGATCTCGATCGACTGCATAATGAGGTCGATCGCATCACGCTGATCCGCATTGTCGTCCTCGTCCTTTGTAAGATTGTTCACCCAGCTTGCGATTGCGGACCTGTAAGTCTTGTCCTCGTCTTCATCCGACTTTTCTTCCTTCGCCCGCTGTCTCTCGATATGCGGATGCTCGTCGATGCCGCTCAAATTGACCGCAACGATCATTTCGGTCGCATCGTTCAGCGTCGGCGCGATCGGGATTGGATTAACCAGACCGCCGTCCACCAGCAGACGTCCGTCGATTTCGACAGGCGCGAACACGGCCGGCACGGCCATGGACGCTTTCATGGCGGTGAATAACGAGCCTCTGTTGATCCAGATTTCGCGCTGTTCGTCGAGCGCGGTAGCCACCGCGGTAAAGCCGATCTCCAGATCCTCGATCTTGCAATCGCCCACGAGGTCCCTCAAAACTTCGATAATCCGCTGTCCCTTGAAGATCGACGTGAGCGAGAACGAAAAATCCAGAAGCCGGAACACCTCGCGTTTGTCCAGCCGCTTTGCCCATTTGAAATACGTGTCGAGCTCACCCGCCGCGTAAATGCCCCCGACAATCGCGCCCATCGACGTGCCGGCAATGTAGCGGATCCTGAAGTTGCGTTCCTCGAGCGCACGAATCACACCGACATGGGCATGGCCACGGGCGCCCCCGCTGCCGAGCACAAGGGATATGCTGCGTTGTCGCGTGCTCATCGCCGCCCGCTGGCCGATACGAATCGCTCGTGCACCCGGCTATGATTCCTTGATCGCGCGTCGGATCCGATCGTAGCCAGCCTTCAGCTCTTCGCCGACCTGGCCAAGCGCCTTGCCGAGCCCCTGAGAAGTCTCCCGAAGCTGCGCTTTGGCGGTGAAGTCCTGCATCTTCTCTTCGAGTTCTTCCCACTCGTCCTGCGCCTCTTTGGACGCAAGGTGCATTTGCACACGAAGCTCGTCGCGTTTTTGTTTCAGGGCATTGATCATGTCGTCGATTTCGCTCATTGCTATTCCTCTCTGATCGAATATAGATGCGCGTGGGCCGAGTATTCTACCGATATCCCGAGTCCGGCTGCCAACGCTATCGTCGTCCCACTGGCCTCAGAGGCACGCGCTTGATACGCCTCACGATCCTGTCAGACTGTGGGGCCTCCATGCTCAAGTTCCTGCATACCCGGGCCTGGCTCGGTCTTCTGGCGCTGTTCGTGATCGCGGCGTGGCTCGGGCTGCGAACGGACGCGACAATCGTGGAGGCCCGGGGACACTACGGATTCGCATCGCTTTTGCCTGCACTGGCGACGCTTGCGATCTGCTTCGCGACGCGCAACGTCGTCCTCGCCCTGTTCATGGGCGTCGTCCTCGGCGGGCTGATTACGGGCCAGTACAACATCATTCGGGAGTTTTTGATTCCAAGCGTGGGCTCGGAACGCTATGCGCAGATTCTGCTCGTTTATCTCTGGGCGCTCGGCGGGCTACTCGGAATCTGGAACCGTAACGGCGGTGCGAAACATTTTGCCGAATACGTATCCGAGCACTTCGTGCATTCCCGTCGTTCGGCGCTGGTTTTTGCCTGGTTCATGGGCGTCGTGTTTCATCAAGGCGGCACGATCAGCACGGTCCTGACCGGCACAACGGCGCGGCCGGTTGCCGATCGGGAGGGCGTTGCCCATGAAGAGCTCGCGTATGTCGTCGACTCGACCGCGTCGCCGGTCGCGACGATCATTCCATTCAACGTCTGGCCCGTATACGTAGCCGGATTGATTACGATTCCCTCACTGAGTACACATATCGCCGACCAGGAATCCGCAATCGGCCTGTTCCTGCGCGCGATCCCGTTCAATTTCTATGCCTGGCTGGCCGTAACGTTCACACTGCTTTTTGCGCTTCAGCGACTTCCTGCCGTCGGGCGCACAATGCGGGCTGCCCAACGGCGCGTGATCGAAACCGGGGAACTCGACTCTCCCCACGCCGAGCCGATGGTGTCACGCGAACTAGCCACGCAGCGCGTGCCAGACGGTTACGAGCCGGCCCTCGTCGATTTTTTCGTGCCAATCGGCGTGCTGCTCTCCTTTTCGATCGTCCCGTGGCTGATCACCGGCTCGCCGATGATTTTCGAAGCTTTCGGACTTGCGGTCGTAAGCGCGATGCTGCTCTCGATCCTGCGCGGCATGCCGACATCGGAGGCGTTCGAGGGACTCGTGGATGGGATCAAGGGTGTCACAATCGGCGCAATCATACTCGGCCTGGCCGTTACGCTCGCCGCCGTATCCGATGCCCTCGGGGCGTCGGCCTACGTTATTCGCGTGAGCGCCGGGCTCCTATCCGCCGTGCCATTCATTCTGCCCGGTGTTCTGATGCTGATTTGCATGATCGTTTCGTTTTCGGTCGGCTCGTCGTGGGGCACCTACGCCGTCGTTTTCCCTATCGCTTTGCCGCTTGCCTACGCGATTTCCGTAGACCCCGTCTACATTTCGCTGACCTTTGGCGCGATCATGGGCGGCGCAGTTTTTGGCGACCAGTGCTCGCCGATATCGGATACGACAATTCTGTCATCGCTCGCCTGTGGAGCGGATCTCATGGATCACGTATTCACGCAGCTGCCGTTGGCAATGGCCGCTGCGGGCATCGCGATACTTATGTATGTACTGATTGCCGTCGCGGTGACAATGTAGGCTCGCGGACCCTTCGTGCGCATATCGCACGCTCGAACGGTTGGTATATAATCGCCCGCCTTGGTCGGACTGCTGCCCCGGCAGCCCCTGGCCGGGATCTCGCAACATAACGACGCTTAACATCCGGACCAGCGCAGAAATCGGAGCATTCCATTGAGTAGGGATCAGAAATTTTTCGATTTGTACTCTCTCGTCGTCGGCGTTCTGGCCGCAGTCGCGCTTGCCATTTTTGTCCTCGCCATGAAGATGTCCGATTTGACGCAGGGCGTGTACACGCGCGATACGGCCGAATACCAGGCCAGGGTCGCCGAGCGGATCCGTCCGCTCGGACAGGTTTATCTGCCGGGCGAAGAGGCTCGGGCGACGGCCCCGACGGTGAAAACCGCTGCCGAGCCGAAGCCGGTCGCGGTGCCGCTGACGGGCCCGCAGGTCTATAACGAGGCGTGTCTTGCCTGCCACGGAGCCGGTATCGGCGGCGCGCCGATTCTCGGTGACGTCAACGGCTGGGCACCGCGTATCGCTCAGGGGCTCGACGTCCTGATCGAGCATGCAATCAATGGCTACACCGGCTCCGCGGGTTACATGCCGCCGAAGGGCGGACGCGTCGATCTCTCCGACGGTGAGATCGCCGATGCCGTCGAGTACATGGTGGACGAGTCCAGGTAGCACCACGGCCCCGGCTCAGCCGCTTCGCTCATCCAAGAACGTGATCCGAAATGCCGCGTGGCATGTTGCGGCGGATTCTAATGCCGGCGGCGATCAAGCTGCCGCAGTGACAGCGCTTCCGCGACGTGCGTCGCATCGACCACGTCGGTATCGGCAAGATCGGCAATCGTTCTGGCTACGCGCAGAATTCGCTGATGCGCGCGCGCCGACAGCGCGAATCGGTCCGCGGCTCTTTCCAGCATTTTCCAGCAGCCATCATCTGCCCTGCAGGCCTTCGTCAAACGATCGCCGTCGAGCCTGGCGTTGAAGTATCCGCGTTCGCGCAGCTGCAGCGCGAGTGCGCACGCGACTCGCTCGGCAACCTGCCGGCTTGGTTCTGCCGGAGGCGTATCGGGTCGCAGTGCCTCCATTGCAGGCCGCGGAACCGCGACGTGGATGTCAATCCGGTCGAGTAGCGGCCCTGAGATCTTGGCCCGATAGGCAGCAACCCGGTCGGCGCTGCATCCGCAGTTGTTTGCGGGGTCGCCGAGGTAGCCGCAGGGACAGGGGTTCATCGCCGCCACGAGCTGCACGCAGGCGGGAAAGTTTGCCTGGCGGCCCGCCCTCGAAATCGTGATACATCGGGCCTCGAGCGGCTGGCGCAGCGCTTCCAGAACGTTGCGATTGAATTCCGGCAGTTCGTCGAGAAACAGCACGCCGTTATGCGCCCGCGATATTTCCCCCGGTCGAGGATCGGTGCCGCCGCCGACCAGGGCGGCCGCCGAAGCCGTGTGATGCGGCGCGCGAAACGGACGCAGCCGCCAGCGCGACAGATCCAGCGCATTGCCTAAAACGGATTCGACAGCGGCCGTGTCCAGGGCGTCGCGTCTCGACATGGGCGGCAGAATGCCGGGCAGCCGACGCGCAAGCATACTCTTGCCCGTTCCGGGCGGACCGATCAACAGCAAATTGTGGCGCCCGGCCGCTGCGATCTCGAGGGCCCTTTTTGCCTGCTCCTGTCCCTTGACGTCGGCAAGGTCTGGCTCCTGTGCGTTTCCGACGTCCGGCTCCAGGCTGCCGACTGGCTCGATGAAACCCGCGCCCGAAAAGTGTGCCGTGAGCTCGAGCAGCGTCATCGCGGGAAGCACCTCGGCATTCGCGAGCGCGGCCTCTGACGCGTTCGTTGCCGGCACGACGACCGTACGCCCGGCGCGGCTCGCACTCAGTGCCGCGGGCAAAACGCCCGGCACCGGACGCAGCACGCCGTTCAGCGCAAGCTCGCCGTAAAACTCCCAGTCATTCGTATCCGCGATCCTGAGCTGTCGGCTCGCTGCGAGAATCCCCAGGGCAATCGCAAGATCGAAACGACCGCCGGATTTCTTCATGTCCGCCGGACCGAGATTGACGGTAATCCGCTGCTGCGGCCAGTCGAAGTTGCTGCTCAGTATCGCGCCACGTACGCGGTCCTTGCTTTCCCGAACCGCGGTTTCCGCCATGCCGACGATCGAAAAAGTCGGCAGACCTCCGGAGAGGAACACTTCGATCGTAACCGGCGGCGCGTTCGTGCCATGCTGTGCGCGGCTCTTCAGTATGGCGAGACTCATAGAGCCGGCCCTCCGTGGCCGTCTTTGGATTTCTGAATCGCGGCTGAAGCGCCTCCCCAGCACACCTCACGCGGGAGCCGCCTCCAGCCAGGATTGTCGCGCCAGGATGGCGCTCCCACGGTCGTCCTGTGGGACCGGCCTCCAGCCGCGTTCGCTTAAGAAGTGTCCCGGTTTTTTTCGTATGCCTCCAGACGGGCATCTATGGCCTCGAGTTTCTCACGCGTGCGCGCGAGGACAGCTTCCTGCACTTCGAATTCCTCGCGCGTCACGAGGTTCAGGCGCGTCAGCCCTGTTTTCAGGACCGAGCGAAAGTTTTCCTCGAGTTCGCGACGCACTATTTTCAGCCCCGCCGGGACCGCATCAACGAGTTTCGAGGCCAGTGAATCGATGGAATCGTCAGTCATGACGGCTTGATACATGAGCGCTGACGAAAACGCCAGCCGCAAATTTCCGCGGCGCCACCACATTTCGAGAATGTCTCCCCAGATCGGGGCAACGCCAGCAGGTCCCGCACCGCCATGGTGCACACACAGCGCCAGGTATTCCATACAAGTTTGTTTTTATTGAATTTTTTAAATCTGGCACGGTTTCTGCTCAATACCGGGCGACACATCTTTTGCAGGCATTCTCTCAATGGGAGCAACAACGATGATTACGCTCTTTCGCACTTCCGTCATCACCGTGCTCGTCGCGATCTCAGGCATTGCCAGCGCCGAATGGTCGGCCAACGTGGGCTGGGCCAGCGAGTACCACTTCCGCGGAATTTTTCAGCATGCCTCTTCGGCCAGCGGTGGTCTCGATTTCGAGCAAAACGGCTTCTACATAGGGGCCTGGGCTGCTGATGTCGGAGACGGGCTCGAAGTCGACGGTTACTTTGGCTACGGCGGTGAATACGAAGAATTTTCTTACAGCATCGGCTACACCGGTTATTTCTATACCGGCGATTTCGACGACACCTATCAGGAAATCAATCTCGGCGGCGGCTACGGTCCGCTCACGGTCGACGTCGCGGTAGGCGAATACGAAAACTTCGACGGCCCGACCCTGGACTATACGTATTACGCGCTGACGCTCGAGCATAACGGTTTCTACGGCACGTACGCCGGATTCTCCCGGGACGCAGACGGCGAGTACCTCGAACTCGGATACGGCTTTTCCGCGCTGGAGCTCGATCTGGGTATTGCTGTAATCCTCGCCAGCGACGATTTGATCGGAGACATCAACGACGACGGTCTTCCTGATGACGATGCGTCGCTGATCTTCACGATCGGCAAGTCTTTCGACCTGCAGTAAGGCGGCACGTCGACGCTGCGTGTCCGACACCTATCAAAGAGGGGTAACACGATGAAAATGATCACGGCAATCATCAAGCCGTTCAAACTCGATGATGTACGCCAGGCAGTCGCCGAAATCGGAATCCAGGGCATCACGGTCACCGAGGTAAAGGGATTCGGTCGGCAGCGGGGCCACACGGAGCTGTATCGCGGCGCCGAGTATGTCGTCGATTTCCTTCCCAAGGCGAAGATCGAGCTCGCCGTTGCCGACGACGTCGTCGATCAGGTCGTCGAAGCCATAACCAATACGGCCCGCACCGGCAAAATCGGTGACGGAAAGATTTTCGTTTCCGAGCTCATCCAGGCCATTCGCATTCGTACCGGCGAGACCGGCAGCGAAGCCGTATAAGAACGCACTCAAGGGAGGAAAACCTCGTGGAAGACGTAACGCAATTGGCTGGGCAGGTCACGGAGCTGGCCTATGCCCTGGATACTCTTTATTTCCTCGTGATGGGCGCACTCGTCATGTGGATGGCGGCCGGGTTTACGATGCTGGAATCCGGCCTTGTCCGTGCGAAGAATACGGCCGAGATCCTGACGAAGAACGTCGGCCTCTATTCCATCGCCTGCATCATGTACATGCTGTGCGGATACTCGATCATGTACCCGGGCGACGATTACACCGGTGGCGTATTCGGCGCGCTCGCGAACATCGGGGCTCTCGGCTCGGGCGACAACTCCGTTGAAGCGGTTGCCGCCGGAGACGCCTATTACTCCGGCCTGTCGGACTTTTTCTTTCAGGTCGTGTTCGTAGCAACCGCGATGTCGATCGTCTCCGGCGCCGTCGCAGAGCGCATGAAGCTGTGGTCCTTTTTCCTGTTTGCCGTTGTTCTTACGGGATTCATTTATCCCGTGCAGGGATTCTGGAAATGGGGTAACGGCTGGCTGAACGTCGGCAACGGCGACGTCGGCTTTCTCGATTTTGCCGGTTCCGGCGTTGTGCACATGTGTGGCGCCGCCGCAGCGCTCGCCGGCGTGCTGTTGCTCGGCGCACGCAAGGGCAAGTACGGCCCGAGCGGCCAGGTCAACGCCATCCCGGGCTGTAACCTGCCGCTCGCGACGCTCGGGACGCTCATCCTCTGGCTCGGCTGGTTCGGATTCAACGGCGGCTCGGAACTGAAAGTTTCGGACGTAGGCGAGGCAAATGCCGTGGCGCTGGTATTCGTCAACACCAACATGGCGGCGGCCGGCGGCCTTGTCTTCGCCCTGATCTTGTCACGCCTCTGGTTCGGCAAGGCCGACCTCACGATGGCGCTGAACGGGGCGCTGGCCGGCCTGGTTGCAATCACGGCCGAACCGCTGACGCCGACGCCGTTAACCGCATCGCTGATCGGCGCGATCGGCGGCCTGCTCGTCGTCACATCTATCGTCACGCTCGATAAGCTCAGGATCGACGACCCCGTCGGCGCAATCTCCGTGCACGGCGTGGTCGGAATCTGGGGTCTGTTGGCCGTCTGTCTAACGAACGATGACGCGTCCTTCGTGTGGCAGCTCATCGGCATCGTTGCGATCTTCGCATGGGTATTCATCATGAGCCTGATCGTCTGGTTCGTGATCAGGATGACGCTGGGTATTCGGGTCTCGGAGGAAGACGAATACGAGGGCGTCGATCTGGCCGAATGCGGACTCGAGGCCTACCCCGAGTTCGTGACGGCCGAATGAGCGGAAGGGCGAGTGGAATCGCATTAATTCCCCTGTAAGCAGGAACTTGGCGGGCCTTCGGGCCCGCTTTTTTTGCCCGAAAATCGGGCGCGGGCCACATATCCCGTTGTGATAGCGATCACAGCGTTTGACCGCCGCGCTGTGGTCTAATAACTTTATAATTCAGTGTCTTGGATGGAAAGCCCGGTATGAAGCGACAATTCCTCACTTTGTGCGCTGCCGCCGCGCTCGCCGTGAGCGGCACGGCCATGTCCAACGAGATCTACAAGTGGACCGACGCCGCTGGCAACGTGCACTACGGTGACCGTCCGAACGCTGACGGCCGCTCGGAACGCATCAATATTGCCTCGCGTCGCACCAATCCTGCTGCGGTGCAGGCGAGAGTGCAGGCGCAGCGCGATGCGCGCAGCGCGCGCGATGAGGCGGAAGCCGAAGAGCCGAAAAAAAAGACGCCTGAGGAACGTCGCGCCGAGGCGGCCGAACGCGCGACAAAATGCCAGGAGCATCGCTCCCGGCTGGAAAGCTACATTCAGTCTCAGCGACTTTACCGCGAGGACGAAAATGGCGAACGCGTTTACCTGAACGAGCAGGAGGTTCAGGAAGCTCGCAATCGCGTGCAGGAAAAGGTCCAGGAATTCTGCGACTGATCGCACTTCGGCGAGAGCGCTATCCCATCAAATTCGTCGGAGCCCGCCATGCGGGCGAACAGTCGTGCACAAATGAGGATATTCCTTACTTTCCCGCAGTCAATCGCGATCGTTCGCATTGATCCTGGAAAATAAGGAATGTCCACTTTGACGGCAGGCGCGCGCGGTACAATTCGCTGATCGAACTTCTGGATACCGGCCCGTGGCCCCAGCATCGGAATCCGACAGCAGGGATACTCAGGCGTTTTTGCCGGATTTCTGTGCTGCCGGCACGATATTCATCGTCGTCCTGATCGCGGCACTCGTCTCGATCCTGCTGACGCTGGCGGCGCACGACACGCCGGGCCGTTTTCTCATCGAATTATCGAAGACATCGATGTACGTGCTGTGGGTCGCGCTCCTCGGCTCAGCGCTGATGTGCCAGCTCAGGCCTCGCCTGGAACGTTCGGGTAAGACGCTTGCATTCGTTTTTAGCTTCATCCTGCTGGAGCTCCTGTGCATGCTGCTCGCCGAGGTGGCATATCAGGTCACGCGCATATTCGGCCAGTCCGTCATCATCGAGGACACCCATGCCGGGTTCTTGCTGCGCACGTTCGCAATCAGCTCGATCGTTATAGCCCTCGCGATGCGCTATTTGTACGTCGCCAGCGAATGGCGACGCAGTATCCTGCTCGAGGCACAAGCCCGAATCAGTGCGCTGCAGGCACTGATTCGGCCGCACTTCCTTTTCAACAGCATGAACACGATCGCGTCGCTCACGCGGACCGATCCCCGCCAGGCCGAGGAGGCCGTCGAGGACCTCTCGGATCTTCTGCGCGCAAACCTCGGCAAGTCCGGCGACCGAGCGACGCTGAAAGATGAGCTCGAAGTGGCGGCCATCTACCAGCGCATCGAGAAGCTGCGTCTCGGCGACCGCCTTAACGTACGCTGGGCCATCGACGATCTGCCGATGCGCGCCATGATTCCCAGCCTGACGGTCCAGCCGCTGCTCGAAAACGCAATCTACCACGGCATCGAACTGCTGCCGAACGGCGGCGAAGTGCTGATTTCGGGTCACAGGGAAGGCAACGTTCTTCAGATACGTATGTCGAACCCGGTAGCGGCTGACAAGGCGCGCTCGCAGGATGGCAACAAAATGGCGCTTGCCAATATCCGACAGCGCTTCGAGCTTGCATACGGAAACCGCGCCAGCGTCGACGTCGACGAGGCAAACGGGATGTACACAGTCACGCTGCGTTTCCCGTTCGAGGAGAAGCAGGGTTGAAAGTCCTTATCGTCGATGACGAGAAACCGGCACGCGATCGACTGCGCCAGATGCTGGACGACCTCGACGGCTACTCGGTCATAGGTGAGGCCGGCACCGGCAAAGACGCCATCGACGAAACAGCCAAGCATGAACCCGACGTCGTTTTACTCGACATTCGCATGCCGGGACTCAATGGCATCGAAACTGCGCATCATCTGAACGCACTCGAGAAACCGCCGGCGGTCGTTTTCACGACTGCCTATGACGAATATGCCGTCGACGCGTTCGATGCGCGCGCCATCGGCTACGTACTCAAGCCGGTCCGCAGAGAGAGGCTGCGGCGCGCGCTCGAGCAGGCCGCTCGTCTGAAGGGTTCGACGCTCAGCGACATAGCCGCGGATTCCCGAATGGACGCGCAGCGTAAACACGTCTGCGCACGCGTGCATGGCGAACTATTACTCATACCGGTCGAAGACATACACTATTTCAGCGCGGATCAGAAATACGTGTCCGTGCACCATGTCGGCGGTACACAGCTGATCGACGACTCGCTCAAATCGCTGGAACAGGAATTTGAGGATAGATTCGTGCGCGTTCACCGCAGTGCACTGGTCGCCGTTGGCAGCATCGACCGCCTCGAGAAATCCGGTGACGGCAAGACGCGCATCGTATTGCGTGAGAACGCACCACGGGGCACGGACGACTTGACGGTGAGTCGTCGGCACCTGGCAAGCGTTCGCCGGCGGCTCAAACAAGGCTGACGACGTGAAGCTCCGCATTGCAACGCGCAAGAGCGCACTCGCCCTTTGGCAGACGAATCACGTGGCCCAGCGCCTGCGCAGCCTGCCCGAGATTCGGGATGTCGAAATCGTGCCGATGAGTACGCGCGGTGACGAGATTCTCGATCGCAGTCTGCAGAAGGTTGGCGGCAAGGGACTTTTCATCAAGGAACTCGAGATTGCGATGCACGACGGTGCCGCCGATATTGCCGTGCACTCGATGAAAGACGTGCCTGCCGATATGCCTGCCGGCTTTTGCGTCGCCGCCGTCCTGGCACGCGCGAGCAGCGCAGATGTGCTCGTCAGCCGCGACGCACGCACGCTTGCGCAATTGCCAGATCGTGCCGTAGTCGGAAGCTCGAGTCTTCGGCGTCAGGCGCAACTGCGAATGCTCAGGCCCGACATTCGGGTTGCTTCCATTCGCGGCAACGTCAATACGCGTCTCGACAAGCTCGACGGCGGAGATTACGACGCAATCGTACTTGCGGCTGCAGGCCTCGAGCGGCTCGGACTCGAGCAGCGTATCTGTCAGACATTCATGCCCGACGAGATGCTGCCAGCAGCGGCGCAGGGGGTGATCGGCATCGAGTGTCGAGGCGACAGGGCGGATCTGCTCTCCGTCCTCGGCCGGCTAAACGATCGCACGGCCGAACGCACGACCGCTGCCGAACGCGCGCTGGTTCGCGCTCTGGACGCGAGCTGTCAATCGCCGCTTGCGAGTCATGCCGTCATTTTCGGCAATTCGCTGACGCTGACTGCACTCGTCGCATTGCCCGATGGTAGCCGATACATTCGGGACTCGGTTACCGGTGATGCCGCGAGCGCGTCAGACCTCGGCGACAGTCTTGCGCAAAAGCTACGCGCCGCCGGTGCCGCCGAACTGCTTGCCGAGGCAGAGCGCGAATGACCGTCGAACCGCTCACCGGCATCGGCGTACTCGTTACGCGGCCGGTTGCCCAGGCACGGGCGCTGTGCGCGGCCATCAAGGCGGCCGGAGGTTCCGTCATCGCGTTCCCGGTGCTCGACATCCGTCGAGCGGACTCTGCTGTGACCAACGCCGCGGCGGCCGCTCTGGCCGAGCCGGATATCGTCATTTTCGTAAGCAGCAATGCCGTTCGATACGGCGTCGATTTCGCCGCCGGTGCCCGGATTGCGGCCGTAGGTCCGGCGACAGCGCGCGAACTCGAAAAGCAGGGGCGCAAAGTAAACATTCGATACGTCACCGGGTTCGATAGTGAACACTTGCTGGCCACGCCTGAGCTCAATGACGTACGCGGCAAGACGATCCGCATCATCCGCGGACAGGAAGGCCGGGAACTTCTCGCCGACACGCTCAGAGGCCGTGGGGCAACCGTCGAATACCTGGCGGTCTACGAGCGATGCCGGCCCGCCAAATCGGCGGCCGAACTCGAGGACATAGAGCATCGCTGGCATCGCGGGGACATCGACGTGGTGACGCTGATGAGCGTCGCCTCGCTGGAGAATCTGCTCGCATTGTTGCCGCGTTCGTGCCACGTACGGTTTTCCGAGACTCAACTGGTGACACCCGCCAGTCGTGTGATAAAAGAGGTGCTTGATCGGTTCCCCGGCATCCCGACTACGCTTGCAGTCGCCCCCGATCCGGCCGCGATGGTCAGTGCAATCATTGCGTCCGGCGTAATGACACGCGGAAACCTACGATGAGCGATCCAGATAAACAGAACGTGCCGACGCCGCAGACTGACGAGGATGTCGCAGGCACCGAGCCAACAGATCAGGAGCCAGTTGGCCAAGAGATGCCGGTGCTTACAGAGCCCGTCGACGCAATGTCCGAAGACCTGCGAGAGCCGGATTCCGAAACCGTCGCTGCCGCTGCAAAACCCGAACGCCGCGGCACGGCCATCGCCTGGCTTGCGTTGCTGATCTCATTGTTGACGCTCGCGAGCGTGGGCTGGCTGCTCTTCGAAAACTGGCAGGCGCGACAGGCCGCTGCGCAGATCGAAGATCCGATCGCCGCCCTGACGAGTCGGTTCGCCGATTCCGAACAGTCGCTTTCGGCACTCGACCGGAGTATCACCGAGCTCGTCGAGACAGACCGGACAATGGCGGCAAACCTGGAAGCTCTGGAGCAAAAGCTCGACGATCGCCTCGAGCTGGTCGATACGCTGCCGCAACGCATGACCAGCCTCGAGAGCTCCGTCGCATCACTGCAGGGAATATCCTCCGGCGCACGCACCACGTGGCTCCTGGCCGAAGCCGAGTACTACATGCAGATCGCGAATGCGCAGCTGCAGCTCTCTGCCAATCCGAAGCTTGCGGCACTCGCGCTCGGCATGGCCGACGAACGTGTCAATCAGATCGGCGATCCGGGGCTCACCGACGTTCGGCGCGCCATCGCGAACGAGCTTGCCGCGTTAGAGCTCATGGAACAGCCGGACATCGAGGGTGTCTCGCTGACGCTCGCAAGCCTCGCGCAGGTCGTCGACTCACTGCCCCTCCAAGGGATCGACGAATCGGAAACGCAGCCTCAAACGGATGACGACGCGCAGGCGAGCGGCGTACGGCGCGCCTGGGAATCGGTGAAAAGCGCAATGTCGAGCCTCGTAAGGGTAACGCCACCGGACCAGGCCGAGCTGCCGCTCGTTGCGCCCAACGTCATCTATTTCCTGCGTACGAATCTCACACTGCAGCTGCAGGCCGCACGGCTCGCTCTGCTCAAGGGCCAACAGGTTGTGTTCGAACAAAGCCTCGATAACGCGAGCGCGTGGTTGTACCAGTATTTCGATACAAATAGCGCGCAGGTTGAAAGCGCGTTGGCAACGATCGAGGAAATCCGTGCCAACGAATACTCGGTGGCAACGCCGGACATCTCCGGGTCGCTGCGGCTGCTTCGTCAGTTCCGGACTCTGTCCGAGTCGGCGGGATGAAAGTCGGCTTAATCATTATTTTCGTACTAATCGTCAGTTCGTTTGCGGCGCACTTTCTACTGTCCGACCCCGGCTATGTCATCATCAATTTTCGCGGGTACCTCGTTGAGATGTCGGTACCGGTACTGGTCGGCCTTGCGATCGTCGCCCTGATTGCGCTGTGGATCATCCGTCGAGTCATCCAGGCACCGCGGCTGGTCGGCGAGGCCGCCGGACGTTACCGTGCCGGGCGAGCGGGTCAGAAGATGACGCTCGGCATGATCGAAGTCGCCGAAGGGAATTTTTCCCGCGGTGAGAAGCTGCTCGCCCGCGCCGCGAAGACCAGCGACGCACCATTGTTCAATTATCTCCAGGCGGCCCGAGCGGCGCATCTGCAGGGCCAGAATGAGCGTCGTGACGAATGGCTGAAACTGGCCTATGAAAACTCCCCCGGCGCGGCAAACGCCGTGCTTCTGACCCAGGCCGAGTTCCAGCTCGATCAGGAGCAATACGAGTCAGCGCTCGCTACGCTGCGCCGCATCGAAGAGAATTCGAAGGATCATGGCTATGCCCTTGAGCTTCTCGGGCGACTCTACCACCGGCTGCAGGATTGGGATCATCTGGCGGAGGTCCTGCCACGCGTACAGAAGCACGGCCGGGTCCCCGGTGAAACGATCGATCGGTGGACGACGCGCGTGCATCGCGAGCGCCTCTTGCGGGCCGAGGACAGCGATGCGGTGCTGCTCGAATGGAAAAACGTCCCGAAGCGGTTGCGGTCCGACGCTGAGCTTCTGGAAATCTATTACCAGAGCCTCATGCGGGTCGGCGCGCACGACAAAGCTGAAAAGGATCTGGCTCAACAGCTGAAGTCGACTTGGCACGGTCCGCTGGTACGCCTGTACGGGCTCGTCCAGGGTCCGGATGCATCGAAACAGCTGAAGCGCGCCGAAACCTGGCTCGCCAAGCGTGGCGACGATCCCGACCTGTTGCTGGCAGCCGCAAGGCTGTGTCAGCGGCTCGAGCTCTGGGGCAAGGCGCGCAGCTACCTGGAGACCGTCATCAGCATTCGCCCAACGCCGGAGGCGTATCAGGAATTCGGGCGACTGCTCAACCAGCTCGGCGAAGGCGACGCCGCAGCCGATGCCTACCGAGCCGGACTCGGCATGGTCGCAGAGCGGGACGTTCCCGCCATTCCGCATCTCGCGGCCGACAGCTGATTCAGGCAGAACGTGTGCTGACACGATGCCGGAAACAAGGACAGAGCGCAGCTCGCGGGCCAAAACCGTCGTCGTCGTCGGCGTCGGCTACACGGGACGGCGCATTCTCGAACGACTACCGACAGCCGCGGCAACAGGACTGAGCCGGAGTGCAGTGCACTCGCCCCGGCCGACCGCGGTCCTCGATCTCGACGCGGCGAGCGAGCTTCCGATCAGGCTGCCGGACACGTTCGACGTCATCTATACGGTTCCGCCGGCGAGATCCACCGCAGAGGACCTGCGGCTGCAAACGCTGCTCGACCTGCTGGAGCCGCCGCCCGGACGCTTCGTTTACATCAGCACAAGCGGCGTATATGGCAATCATGACGGCGCTTGGGTCGACGAAGCGACGCCGCCGTCGCCCGGGACTCCACGGGCAAAACGGCGGCAGGACGCCGAACAGCGGCTCACGGCCTGGGGCAAGCGCAGATCCGTCGAGATCGTCATTCTGCGAGCGCCGGGCATCTACGGTCCGGGGCGGCTCGGTATCGAGCGCATTCGCCGCGGCACGCCAATACTCGTCGAGGCGGATGCCAATCCCGGAAACCGGATTCACGTCGATGATCTTGCAGCCTCTGCAATACGCGCGTTGTCACGCGCTGTGCCGCCCGGCGTTTTCAACGTCGGCGACGGCGATCAGCGCAGCAGCACCTGGTTCGTGCATGAAGTTGCGCGACAGATCGGTCTGCCCACACCGCCCACCGTGTCGCGCAGCGAGGCAGAAAAAACCTTCTCACGACAGCGTCTCTCCTTTCTCGCCGAATCGCGGCGCGTCGATACGACGAAGATGCGTGAGGTTCTCGGCTTCGTGCCGCAATACGGCAACGCGGAGGACGGGATTCGGGCGAGCCTCGCCGAAGAGTCGTAACGGGCCGCAGGCTCCCAGGCGCTTCTGCGACGCCGCTTCCCATGGATTCGGATCAGCCGTCGTAATGTCGAACGGCGTTAAGTGAGAACGCACACGTGGCAGCGCGTCAGGATTCGGGCCGGCCTTCGCGCCGAGATGCGGCTCCGACGATGCGCTCAGCCGGCGGGGCGGTGGTCATCCCGGCAAATAGAGCGCAGCAGACCGAGCCATTGCCGGGACGAATACCGGGCCGGCGCTGAGACGCCGCAAATTGCGGCCGGGTCGCTCCCGCACATCCCTGTGCGCTGCACCATAGGGGCCTCCTGTCCGCTACGCCGCTCCTACTGCGATGCCGTCAAGGCATCACGGCAGCGTTCCGGACTGCAATCACGGTGCAGCGGGCTACCCAAGAGACGAATGCAGGACCTGCTGCAGCGGCGACGCGTGCGTTCGAGCGTCGTCCCGTATGCCCGTGCCTCAGGGCTGGCTGCGTTTGCTTCGGAGCCAGGCCGCCAGCGGCTCCCACTCATCCCAGTCCGGCCAGGCGAGGTACTCGGGCAATTCGAAAATACCCAGGCCGCGAGTATAGGCGCGGACGTAATTCTGCGCCTCCCGCAATGCGGCGATGTAGGGAACCCTGGCCCTGGTCAGGTACTCGTCGAGATCGTCGAAGATCAGCGTGTTGTCGCGCACCCGATTCGCGACCGCGCCGATCTTGACCTGCTTGCGTTTCACCCGACGGATTGCCGCGAGCTCTTTCAGAAACGTGGTCGTCGCCTGCATGTCGATCGTCGACGGCAGCACCGGAACGACGATGGTCTCAGCGTGGCGCACCAGATCGGTGAGTTCCGCGCCATGGGATCGCGCGGGCGCATCACTGACCACCAGGTCGGCGCTGCGTGGCATGTGCGTCAGGCCGTCCTCGAACGCGGCCACGGCCGCGATCCTGGGCCGATTCGCCGGACGGCGGTCGAGCCAGTCGAGGCTGGAGCGCTGCGGATCGTAATCGGCAAGCGCCACCGCCATGCCGCGGGTCGCGAAATAGGCCGCGATGTTCGTCGCCAGGGTGCTCTTCCCGCAGCCGCCCTTCGAATTTAAAACCATGATGTGCCGCATGTTCCTCTCCAGGGGCGGTCGTGATTGTTATTGAGCCCCTCGTCGCCGGAATCGTGGATGCGAAATGGCAAGGCAGAGTGGGCGTCGGGTTTATGTAAACTACCGTCGCGGATCGAAAAAGTCCATCGCAGCGAGGTATCGTCTCGGCCCCGGGCTTGGCGTCCCGGGCTGCCGCCGGGGCGTTGCCCGGGCCTGGACAAAGCCAGCTGATACACTCGAATCATGCAGGTCAGCTACCGGAAAATGCAGGGGGCGGGCAACCGCATCGTCGTGGTCGACCAGCGGGTCGGCAATCTGCCGCCCCCCGAAGCCAGCGACATTCGCCGTTTGGGCGATCCCCGGACGGGACCCGGTTTCGACCAGCTTATGTGGGTGGGCCCGGCGTCCGATGAACGATTCGATGCGAGCTACCGCGTTTTCAACGCGGACGGGTCCGAAGTCGAGCAATGCGGCAACGGCGTCCGCTGCGTCGCAAGGACCGTCGCGGAGGGCTCCGACCGACGCCGGTTCGTGTTCGACAGCCGGGCCGGTGCGATCGAGGCGTGCCTGCTCGACGACGGTCGGATTGCGGTCAACATGGGCGCTCCCGTCTTCGACCCCGCGCGCATTCCGTTCATTGCCGACACGGAGAGCGACATATATGCCCTGAATGTCGCCGGGCGTGTCTTCGAAGTCTCGGTGCTGTCAATGGGAAATCCACACTGCATCCTCGACGTCGACGACGTTCGAACTGCGGACGTCGACGAACTCGGTCCCGTTATCGAAACGCACGACCGGTTTCCTGCCGGCACGAATGTCGGTTTTCGCCACATCGTCGATCGGGCGACAATCGAACTTCGCGTCCACGAGCGTGGCGTCGGCGAGACGGCGGCCTGCGGCACCGGCGCCTGCGCGGCTCTCGTCGCGGCGCGGCGCCGCAATCTCGTCGATGCGCAGGCCGTAGTGCGTCTGCCCGGCGGGCAACTCGTGGTAAAGTGGCGCGGCAAAGGCGAGCCGGTCTGGCTCACCGGAGATGCTGAGTTCCTTGGGGAGGGAATCATCGAATTATGAGCACACAGAGCAAGCACGCATACGTCGAGGAGGACATTTCAGAGCAAGCCGTGCACGACTATCTGGCAGCCGATCGCGATTTTTTCGAACGCCATCCCGACCTGCTCGGCATGCTCCGGCTACCGCATGCCAAAGGAGGCACCGTGTCCCTGGTCGAGCGTCAGGTTTCGATGCTCAGGCAAAAGGAATTCAGGCTACAGCGCAAACTCAAGGAGCTGATCGGGGTCGCGAGAGCAAACGACCTGCTTGCCGCAAAAATTCACGAGCTGACGCTAGCCCTCATTCGGGCTTCCGATCTGCCCGCCACGATTTCCGTGATCGAGGATGCAATGCGCTCCGCTTTCGATGCCGAGCATGCCGTGCTGGTACTGTTTTCGGATCCAGCAGTATTCGGCGATAGCGACCGCGGTCGTTTTCTTCGAGTTATCGAACGCGGCGACGACGGCCTAAAGCCTTTCGCCAGTTTCCTGGGAGGACGCGGACCTCGCTGCGGTAAGGTGCGCGATGCGCAGCTCGAGTTTCTGTTTCCCGGTGCTCACGACGAAGTCGGTTCGGTCGCTATGATACCCCTGGGCAAGAAGGCCGACCTCGGCTTTCTGACCATCGGTAGCAGCGAGTCGGAGCGTTTCCATCCCGGCATGAGCATGGACTTTCTGTCGAGAGTCGGTGACCTCATCACAATCTCGCTGCAACGCTACTAAGCGGTCACTGACAGCGCCAGGGCGCAGGCAGCTTTTGAGGTACGACAGCGTGCGCCGCCCGGAAAGAGAACGCATAACGCAGTTCATCGAACACCTCGAATACGAGCGTCGACTGTCGCGGCATACGCGGAGGCATTATCGGCGCGACCTGAATGCCCTGCTCGCCTTTGCTGAAGAATCGGGCGTCGAGCAATGGTCGGACCTCGACAGCGAGCACGTTCGTGCATACGCTGCGCTCGCATTCAGGAGAGGCCTGAGCCCGAGGAGCATTCAACGACAGCTCTCCGCGGCGCGGACGTTTTTTCGTTACCTGCTGAGAGAAAAGCACGTCCGACGAAATCCCGTCGAGTCCGTGTCCGCGCCGAAAGCCGGGAAGCGACTACCCGGCAGCATCGACGCGGACCGTATGGCGCATCTGCTTGATCTCCCGGGTGAGGGACCGCTCATCGACCGGGATCGGGCCATACTCGAACTCCTTTATTCGTCTGGATTGCGGCTGTCGGAACTCACCGATCTCAACTACGCGGACGTGGATACCGACGACCGAACCGTTCGCGTGACCGGCAAGGGCAACAAGGACCGTATCGTCCCGGTGGGCCGCCATGCGCTGATCGCCATCGAGCGCTGGCTTCGAACGCGGTTGGAACTCGCCGCAGCCGACGAGGATGCGCTGTTCGTCAGCAATCGCGGAACGCGTCTCAGCCCGCGTTCGGTGCAGTCCCGGGTCGGCTACTGGGCGCGACGGCAGGGCATCGACACGCACGTTTATCCGCACCTGTTCAGGCATTCCTTCGCGACGCACGTTCTGGAGTCTAGCCATGATCTGCGGGGAGTACAGGAGCTTCTGGGTCATGCCAATATCTCGACGACCCAGGTTTATACGCACCTTGACTTCCAGCATCTGGCCCAGATATACGACCGTACGCATCCGAGAGCGCGCAAGAAACGCTGAGCCCACGGGGGCAGCAAGGCTCAATCAGTCAACAACTTAAAACGACGATGCGCGGCAGCAAAGGAACTTAGCCATGGAACAATTTCGAGGCACGACGATCGTCTCGGTACGCCGCGACGGCACCGTTGCCATCGGCGGGGACGGTCAGGTCAGCATGGGCAACACGGTGATGAAGGGCAATGCCCGCAAAGTGCGGCCGCTTGCCGACGGGCGTGTGATTGCCGGCTTTGCCGGCGGCACCGCGGATGCGTTTACTTTATTCGAGCTGTTTGAAGGCAAACTCGACCAGTACGGAAACCTGACTCGCGCAGCCATCGAGCTCGCCAAGGACTGGCGCACCGACCGTCGGTTGCGACGCCTCGAAGCGCTGTTGTGTGTGGCGGATACGGAGAAGTCGCTGATCGTATCCGGCACCGGTGACGTCATCGAGCCCGAGAATGACCTCATGGCCATCGGTTCGGGCGGACCTTATGCGCAGGCTGCGGCGCAGGCGCTGCTCGAGAACACGAATCTGGATGCCCGCACGATTGTCGAAAAGGCGCTAAGCATTGCGGGCGATATCTGTGTCTTCACGAACAAGAACATCCTGATCGAGGAACTCTCCGCCAAGTAGCAGCTTGCGTAGCGGCGGCAACCCGCAGCTCGAGCGCCCGTTATCTGCGTATCGAAGTTACCGGACGAGCCGGCTTGCACAGGAATTCAAGATGTCACAAATGACCCCAAGAGAAATAGTCCAGGAGCTCGAGAAGCACATCGTCGGCCAGGACGAGGCGAAGCGTGCCGTCGCGATCGCGCTCAGGAATCGCTGGCGCCGCGTCCAGGTCGACGAGCCGCTGCGCAGCGAAATCACGCCGAAGAATATTCTGATGATCGGCCCGACCGGCGTCGGAAAAACCGAGATTTCGCGTCGCCTTGCGCGGCTCGCGAAGGCACCGTTTATTAAAGTCGAGGCCACGAAATTTACCGAAGTCGGTTACGTCGGTCGCGAGGTGGACAGCATCGTTCGTGATCTGATGGATATCGCAGTGAAGATGATTCGCGAAGACGCGATGTCTAAAGTTCGCCACCGCGCCGAGGACGCCGCCGAGGAGCGGGTTCTCGATGCGCTTCTGCCGCCTCCGTCGCAAAGCGTCGGCTTCACGTCCGCGTCCGAAGGCCCGGAGACCAGTGAAACGCGGCAGAAATTTCGCAAAATGCTGCGGGAAGGCAAACTGGACGACAAGGAAATCGAAATCGACATTCAGGCTCTGCCCGTCGGGATCGAGATCATGGCGCCGCCCGGGATGGAGGAAATGACCAGCCAACTGCAGGGCATGTTTCAAAACCTGGGCGGCGGTCGCCGCAAGACCCGCAAACTCAAAGTCAAGGACGCGCTGCGCCATCTGACAGACGAGGAGGCGGCGAAAATGGTCGATGAGGAAGAGCTCAAGTCGCAGGCGCTCGAAGCCGTGGAACAACACGGGATCGTATTCCTCGATGAACTTGACAAAGTCGCGAGGCGCTCCGAGACCTACGGCGCCGACGTGTCGCGGGAGGGTGTGCAGCGGGATCTTTTACCGCTCGTCGAGGGCTCAACCGTCAATACGAAATACGGAATGGTCCGCACCGACCATATTCTGTTTATCGCATCCGGCGCGTTTCATGTCTCGAAGCCTTCGGATCTGATACCGGAGCTACAGGGACGATTCCCGATTCGGGTCGAGCTCAAGTCTCTTACGACGGATGATTTCGTTCGCATCTTGACCGAGCCCGACGCATCTTTGACGGCCCAATACAGCGCGCTGCTCGCAACGGAGGACGTCCGTCTCGAATTCACGGAAAGCGGCGTGCAGCGGTTGGCTGAAGTCGCCTATCAGGTTAATGAGAACACCGAAAACATCGGGGCGCGACGACTGCACACGGTCATGGAGCGACTCCTGGAGACCGTGTCATTCGAGGCCTCGGACAAGAGCGGCTCACATGTAACGATCGACGCAAACTACGTCGACGATCACCTGGCCGAGCTTTCGCAAGACGAAGATCTGAGCCGCTATATTCTGTAGCGACATTGCCGGTTGTCCGCATGACGGGCTCCCACAGACACGGGGTCAGCTGCGGCGACATGCCGGCTGCGGAACGTCCCCTTTCCCCTACAGGACCGGGAGCTAGAATAGTTTCATGAGCCCGACACCCACAGAAATTCGCCTGCGCAAGCGGTCGCGCGTGCTGACCGTGAGTTTCGATGACGGCGACACATTCGACTACAGCTTCGAATACCTGCGCGTGCATTCTCCAAGCGCTGAAGTCCAAGGTCATGGCCCAGGTCAGGAAACGCTGCAGGTGGGCAAGGAGAATATCGTGCTAACGGCGGTCGAGCCGATTGGACATTACGCTGTTAGGCTGATCTTCGACGACGGCCATGATTCGGGGCTGTACACCTGGCAATACCTGTACGAATTGGGGCGAAATCTCGAGCGCAACTGGCAGCGTTACCTCGACCGTCTGAAAGAGGCAGGGTATCCTCGCGAAAAACGCTAGCAATTCCGCCCTGAATCGTCCGACATGGCCAAGCGCCCTGAATCTGCTGAAACGACCCATTTCGGTTACCGGTCCGTCGACCGGGATGCCAAGGCGGGCCTCGTCCGAGGTGTCTTCGACTCGGTCGCCGACCGCTACGACCTGATGAACGACCTGATGTCCGCTGGTCTGCATCGCCTGTGGAAGCGCTATACCGTCGAACAGGCAGCCGTGCGGCCCGGTCAGGTAGTCCTGGATCTGGCGGGCGGGACCGGGGACCTGGCGCGGGAATTCACCCGTCGCGTCACCGCCAGCGGTCACGTCGTGCTCGCGGATATCAATGCTGCAATGCTCGAGCGGGGCCGGCAGCGGCTTGTGGATGCCGGCGTGGCCGGAAATATTTCGATCGCCCAGGTGGATGCGGAAAAGCTGCCGTTTGCGGACAGCGTTTTCGACCGCGTCGCCATCGCATTCGGATTGCGAAATATCACGAACAAGGACGCCGCGCTGCGCTCAATGTACAGGGTTCTGAAGCCGGGCGGCAAGCTCTTGATCCTCGAGTTTTCGAAGCCGGTCGATGCGGTGCAGCCGGCCTACGACCTGTACTCCTTTCGGGTGATGCCGCTGCTCGGGAAACTCGTGACGAATGATGCAGACAGCTACCGTTACCTGGCGGAGTCGATTCGAATGCATCCCGATCAGAAGATGCTGCTGTCGATGCTGCGCGATGCAGGCTTCGAGCGCTGCACGTATCAAAATCTCGCTGCCGGCATTGTCGCGCTGCACACTGGTTATCGAATCTGAACACCAAATTCAGACACGCCGATGAACTCCCTGGAAACACTGCTGCGCCCTGTCGAAATGCTGCTCAACCGCAATATCGCGGCGTCTACGCCGGCGCGCGAGCTGGCCGCCGAGCTCCTTGGCAAAGTCGTCGCAATCAGGCTTGAGAACACTGCCCTGGCCATGTACTTCACGTTCGAGCCGGATTTCGTCGTGCTCTCGGGGGACAGCGACGCCGAGCCCGATGTCGTTATCGCCGGCTCACTCCTGACCCTTGCACGGCTAGCAACGGTGCCCGGCGACGCCAGGTTCGAGCCCGGCACGATCGATCTCACAGGCAACGTCGAAGCGGCACGGGCCTTTCAGCGACTGTTGACGCATACGCGTCCGGACATCGAAGAAGAATTGTCCGGCTTGATCGGCGATGTCGCCGCGCATCGTCTTGGGCTGGTCGCGTCGGGCATGCGCAGCTGGGCCAACAGCGCGCGATCGACTATGGCCATGAATATTCGCGAGTATCTTCAGGAAGAATCTCGCGATTTGCCGACGCGTTACGAAGTCGAACGTTTCATACGCGAGGTCGATACGCTGCGCGATGACGTAGAGCGACTCGCCGCGCGAATGGAGCACCTGGAAGGCAAGTCATGATCGTTCCGCGACGCCGGACAATCGCGCGCCTATTGCAGATTCATCGCGTATTGGTCAAATACGGCCTGGACGAAGGAATCAAGGAAATTCACTTCCTGCGCCCGCTCAGGTTTCTGTTTTACCTTCTGCCGCGACGCCGCGACAGCTCCGCGCCGCTCGGCGAGCGAATACGACTCGCGCTCGAGGAACTGGGACCGATTTTCGTGAAATTCGGTCAGGCCATTTCCACGCGTCGGGACCTACTGCCGCCCGACGTTGCCGATGAGCTCGCCAAGCTGCAGGACCGGGTCCCGCCGTTTCCATCCGCGCAGGTCATCGGCATTCTCGAGGATGCCTACGCTGCACCGGTCGATCAGGTATTCAAAGCGTTCGATCGCGAGCCTCTGGCTGCCGCCTCGATCGCCCAGGTACACGCCGCCGTTTTGCCCGACGGCGAGGAAGTCATCGTCAAAGTGCTGCGGCCCGGTGTTCTCCAGCAGATCGAACTCGATATCGAAGTCATGCGCATGCTGGCGAGCCTGGCGGCCCGCTACTGGGAGCTCGGCAAGCGCCTCAGGCCTCTCGAGCTGGTGGCCGAATACGAACGTACGGTCATCGATGAGCTCGACCTCATGCGCGAGGCGGCGAACACGGCGCAGTTAAAGCGCAATTTCGAGGGTTCGGACCAGCTCTACGTTC
Source organism: Woeseiaceae bacterium (assembly GCA_041617855.1). GTDB lineage: Bacteria > Pseudomonadota > Gammaproteobacteria > Steroidobacterales > Woeseiaceae > UBA1847. The sequence continues at coordinate 50,364 of JBFJOC010000004.1, forward strand.
CGGAGATCTACTGGGACTACTGCCGCCCCGAAGTGCTCGTGCAGGAGCGCATCTATGGAATTCCGATAAGCGACATGGACGCCCTGCGAGCCGCCGGTACAAACATCCAGCTGCTCGCCGAAAACGGTGTCGACATCTTTTTCACGCAGGTGTTCAGGCACAACTTCTTTCATGCAGACATGCACCCGGGAAACATCTTTGTCATCGTTACGGATCCGGCGAAGCCGAAGTACGCCGCCGTTGACTTCGGCATCGTCGGCACGCTCAGCCCCGAAGATCAGCGTTATCTCGCAGGGAATTTCCTGGCATTCTTTAACCGCGACTATCACATGATCGCAAAGTTGCATATCGATTCGGGCTGGGTGCCCGCAGGGACTAGAATCGATCAGCTCGAAACTGCCGTGCGCACCGTTTGCGAGCCCATATTCAACAAGCCGCTGGCCGAGATTTCGTTCGCGCAGGTGCTGATCCGGCTCTTCCGCGTTGCGCAACGTTTCGATGTCGAAATACAGCCCCAGCTCATTCTGCTGCAAAAAACGCTGGTCAATATCGAGGGGTTGGGTCGGGATCTGTACCCGCAGCTCGACCTGTGGAAAACAGCGCAGCCCGTTCTTCAGGAATGGATGGATGACCAGGTCGGTGCGCGGGCGATGATCAGCGATTTTCGTGAGAACCTTCCCGCGCTGCGCGAGGCACTGCGTGAACTTCCCGCCGTCATTCATGCGCTTGCCGAAAGAGTGAATGCGACAGGAAGCCAAACCAGCGACGATAAGGTTCAGCTCGAAGAGATCGCCGCCGCTTTGCGTGCCCAGCATCGCAGCCGTTTCTGGCTCGCCGCTGCAGCGACCGCGGTCGTGAGCGGCATCGTGGTTGCCGGCCTCGAAATAAGCATCCCGGTGGGCGGCGGACTCGTTGCCGCGGGCATAACGACGTTCTTCTTCTCCCGGCCTGGAAATTCCGCTTGACCGCGGGCGCTCGAACGCCCGAAGTAACGACGATCGACGCACTCGGCCGCAGACATCGGATCCGCTCACTTACCCGTCGTTGTCATGACTGATCGAAACGACAAGCAACCCGGACACCGGACCGTGCGCAGCTTCGTGCGTCGGGCCGGCCGCTTGACCAAGTCGCAGGCAAGGGCGCTAAGGGAGCTATGGCCGAAATATGGTATCGACTTCACCCCCGAGCCACTCGACCTGGACGCGCTGTTCGGTCGGCCAGCGCCGGTGGTCCTCGAGATCGGCTTCGGTAATGGCGAAACGCTCGTCGCCGCGGCACGAGAGAAGCCGCGCATAAATTTCCTCGGCGTCGAAGTGCACGAGCCCGGAATAGGGCATTGCCTGCTGGCCGCCGAGCGCGCGGGGATCGACAACCTGCGTGTCGTCGCCCGCGACGCCCTGGAGGTGCTTGTCCATCAGATCGGCCCCGGCACGCTGACACGCATCAACCTGTACTTTCCAGATCCGTGGCCGAAGAAGCGGCATCACAAACGGCGCATCGTCCAGCCCGACTTTCTGCGCCTTTGCGCGTCGCGGCTCGGGCGCGGCGGATTGCTGTGTATCGCAACAGACTGGGCGAACTATGCCGAGTACATCGATGAATTGATTGCTAAATCCCCGGACCTCGAATGTATCGCGAATCGCGAGCATGGCGGGGATCGGCCGCTGGACCGCGCTATCACCAAATTCGAACGTCGCGGGATCGGCGAAGGCCACAGGATTCGCGATTGGCAGCTTAAAAAACTGTAACGATTGCAACGCTTGCGGTTCTTGAGAGATTCTCTATATATAAGGATGTAGGGGGAGCGAAACGACGGCTGGCTGAGGGCTCACGCATGGCAGTTGCATTCCCCGTGGTAGGACAATGGTTTCGCCGCCCGAATGGCTCGTTGTTCGAAGTCGTGGCGGTGGATGAGGACGATAATTCCGTCGAAGTACAGTACTTCGACGGGACAATTGACGAAGTCGACGTCGAGATGTGGCCCAATCTCCTGCTCGTCGAGGTCAGCGCACCGGAGGACTGGTCCGGCTCTGTCGACATGGATCCCGAGGACTTTTTAGGTTACACCAACAGCGACATGCCGCCAGGCTATCACGATCCGCTCGCATTCCTCGATCGAGTGAAATAAGAGTACCGACTGCAAAGTAACGAGGCGCGGCGAGGTCGCCGTCGCATAGTCCGGTCCTTGTCGAGATTTCGACTGCGTTTCTGCCCCTGTGACGATTGGGCTCCACGCCGCGGCAAATCGCCCGCATGGCGGGCTCCCACGATGCTTCGCGGCTGGAAGCCGCTCCCACCGGATGGTCTCGGCGCCCGCAGCGACGAAACGACCTGTTGGGTGACCTACCACGATTTTTCGCGGCTGGAAGGCGCTGCCACCTGGAAGCCGCTCCCACCCACTTGGAAGCCGCTCCCACGGGGTGATCTCGACGTCGCTCAGGCGTTTGCAGGCCCCCGAACATAGATAACCCCGTCCCGCACGTCGACGTCCACGGCGCGCAATGATTTGCCCCGACACGGGCCGCCGATGCAGTCGCCCGTCGCGATGTCGTAAAGGGCGCCATGCGACGCGCAGATAATCGCGCCGTTATCCGGTGTCAGGAAGCCGCCTGGTTTCCAGTTGAGCGGATGGCCGACATGCATACAGTAGTTCTGGTAGGCGACTACCTCCTCGCCCCGCCGCACGACGAAGCCGCGGAACGGCCAATCCCCGCTGCCAATCCGGAATTCCCGGCAGCCGGGATCGGCGAGCGCATCGATGGGCCCGACCTCGATTTCCACATACTCGCTCATGCCCGATCCGCCACAATCATTCGATCATGGCGCCTTGCGACCCAGAACGACAAGAGAATAGCGGGTACCCCGAGCGCCGCCGCATACAGGAAAAAGCCGAACCAACCGATGGTTTCCTGGACATCGCCGGAAAATCCGGCCGTAAACTTGCCGAGAAGCGACATGAAGGAACTCAGCAATGCGTACTGCGTCGCCGTGAATGACAGGTTCGTCAAGCTGGACAGATACGCGATCAACACGGTACCCGAGAATCCCTGCGCCAGGTTGTCCGCGCTGATCGTAACAATCAGCATCCACGGCTCGGGCCCGATCGCCGCCATTGCCGCGAAAAACAAGTTCGTGCTGGCAATTAGCGTCGTCGCAATGATCAGGCAACGAGCCACGCCATAACGCACGACGGCCCAGCCGCCTGCACCTACCCCGAACAGCGTTACCCAAAGGCCATAGATTTTCGCAATCCCCGCAACCTGCAGCTTCGAATAACCGATATCCAGGTAAAAGGGATTTGCAAGTATGCCGAGCACGTAATCGCTGATCCGGTAAAGGGAGATAAAGGCAAGCAGTACGATCGCAACTCTGCCGAAACGACTGAAAAAATCCGCAAACGGCTCGATCACGGCGTGGGTGATCCACGCGGAGATTTTCTGCAGCGCGGTCAACCCGCCGTTGATGCCTGCTTCAATAGCCACGATGGGCTCCTGACACCACAGCGTCGTCACAATCCCGATCGCCATGCATCCGGCCATTGCCATATAGGTCACGGACCAGGGAGCGTATTCCGCAAGCGCCAGCGCACCGGCCATGCTGATCAGCATTGCGACCCTGTAACCGTATTGGTAGGCCGCGGCCAACACACCCTGCATTCGGACCTCGGCGCATTCGATTCGGTAAGCATCGATGACTATGTCCTGCGTCGCCGATGAGAACGCAACCGCAAAGGCGACGGCCGCGAAGGCTTCGATATTGTGCTTAGGATCGATTCCCGCCAAAAGCAGCAGGCTGGCGCCGATTGAAAGCTGAGCGAGCAGCATCCAGGCGCGCCGGCGTCCGAATATCTTCGTCAATACCGGCAGGCGTAAGGAATCGACGATTGGCGCCCAAAGAAACTTCAGGCTGTATGCAAAGCCGAGCCACGCGAATGTGCTGACCGTGCTGAGTTCGACATCGGCCTCCTTTAGCCAGGCAGAGAGGGTCGAGTAAACGAGAGGAAAAGGCAGCCCGGAGGAGAACCCCAGAAAAAAAATTACGATGACCTTTTCCTGCAGATAGTAGCGCCAGCTCGGGTCTGCTTCGCGCTCCGCTTCGGGCGTTTCAGTCACCATGTGGCCAATCGTAGTCCATGATCAGCGGCGCATGATCTGAAAAACGCTGCTCTTTGAAGATCTCGGAGCGCAAGACCCGGTCTTCCAGGCGGCCGGTAACCACCTGGTAGTCGATTCGCCACCCGACGTTCTTGTCCCACGCGCGGCCGCGATTGGACCACCAGGTGTACTGATCCTCGTCCTGATTGACGACGCGGAACGCGTCCACAAACCCCAGGTCCCCGAAAACCCGGTCCATCCAGGCCCTCTCCTCGGGCAGAAACCCGGAATTTTTACGATTCGCCTTCCAGTTCTTCAGGTCGATCTCCTTGTGCGCGATATTCCAGTCGCCGCAGATGATGTACTCGGCCGGCTGTTCGCGTATTGTTCTAAGGTGCTCGGTAAAAGTCTCCATGCAGCGATATTTGGCCTCCTGTCGTTCCTCACTCGACGACCCTGACGGCAGGTACAGCGACACGACCGCGACTTTCTCGAACTGCACTTCGAGATAACGGCCTTCGCTGTCGAATTCCGGGTCGCCGTATCCGCGCACGATCGCATCCGGTTCCTGCCTGCTGAAGATCGCAACGCCGCTGTAACCTTTCCTCGCGGCGTCTTCATAGAAGCAGTGATAGCCGGCCGGCGAGAAACAATCGTCGGTGAGCTGGTGAATCTGCGCTTTGGTTTCCTGGATGCAGATGACGTCCGCGTCCTGCGTCTCGAGCCAGTCGAAAAATCCCTTACGCGCGGCGGCGCGGATGCCGTTCGCGTTCAGGCTGATCACTCGAAGCACGTGCGCTCTCCGCTCATTTGACATATCGAGGGTTCGACTCACCGCGGACGACCCGGCGCTGCCTGTGTCATACTCTGTTGCCCGCAGAGCGGACATAATACCTTGGGCCGTCACAAGGCCAAGAAGAATGCAGGCATACAAGCGCGAATTCATCGACCTGTGCCTTGAGCTGGGTGTCCTCCGTCTCGGGGAATTCACGCTGAAGTCGGGCCGCATAAGCCCCTACTTTTTCAACGCAGGTCAGCTCAACACCGGGTATGCTCTTGCGAAGCTGGGCCGCTATTACGCCGCCGCGGTCGCGGATTCGGGCCTTAAATTCGACATGCTCTTTGGCCCTGCGTACAAGGGCATTCCCCTTGCCGCCGTCACGGCCGCCGCGCTCGCAGAACATCAGGATATCGACGTGCCGTTCGCGTTCAATCGCAAGGAAACCAAGGCGCATGGCGAAGGAGGCAGTATCGTCGGGGCGCCGCTCAGCGGCCGCGTGCTGATTGTGGACGATGTGATCACGGCTGGGACCGCCGTGCGTGAAGCTATCGAACTGATCACCACCGCCGGCGCCGAGCCAACAGGTCTCGCGATTTCCCTCGACCGTCAGGAGCGCGGCCAGGGCGCACTGTCCGCCGCGCAGGAACTCCGCCAGGCGTTCGGCATCGAGGTCGTCAGCATTCTCAAGCTCGACGACCTCATCGATATTCTCGCAGAATCAAGAGATTATGAGGCCTTCGTCGAGCCCATCCGCAAATATCGGCAGGACTTCGGCGTGGCGGGTTAAGCATTTGAAATAACTATTTTTTTTCGTCAATATGTTGGTTGCGGACGGCGGCCGAGCGGGCATCAAATTCGCGAACCAGTGCAAATAATTAGACTTATATACGTGGCATAGTCTCGATATGCAGGTGAGAACTCTTTTTTCGGTCGTCCTCGTCTTGGTGCCCCTGCTGGCCGTTGCCCAACAGCAGCGAGTCTATCGGTGGGTCGATGAAAACGGCGTCGTCCATTACGGCGACAGCGTTCCGGCCGAATACGCCGAACTGCCAAAACAGGTTCTCAATGATCGTGGCATTACCGTCGACGAGCTGCAGGGCAAAAAAACGGCCGAGGAGATCGAGGCCGAGCGTATTGCGGAACTTGCGCGGCGAGAAAGGGAGCTGCAGCGTCGCGCCGACCAGGCACTGCTTGCGACTTATCTGACCGTCGACGAAATACTCATGCACCGCGACCGGCGCGTCGAGTTGTTCCAGGCTCAGTCACGCGTCACCGAATTGTATCTGCGCAATTTGCAGCGGCGGCTCGATAGCCTCCGCGCCGAGGCGGAAAACTACAAGCCGTACAGCACGGATCCCGATGCTCCGATGATAGACCCGGAGCTTGCCGACGACATCCGCACCACGAAAGAAACGATCGCCAGGCATCGAGAGAATCTCAAGAAGTTCCTGGCCGATGAGCAGCAGATCATTGCCCGTTTCGAGGGTGATATCGATCGCTTCAAGGCTCTGAAGGGCATCGAGTAAACCTACCAGCCTTACGCGATCTGGCCGCCAGATTGCCGGTCAGGCGGTTCCGGAGTGACCGAAGCCGCCGGCGCCGCGCTTGCTGTCCGCGAATTCCTCGACGATGTCGAAGCGAACCTGCTCGACAGCCACGAACACCATTTGCGCGATTCGTTCCCCCGGCTGTATCTCATAACTTTGCCTGCCCCGGTTCCAGCAGGAAATGAAAACCTCCCCCTGGTAATCGGAGTCGATCAGACCTGTCAGGTTCCCCAGCACCAGTCCGTGTTTGTGACCGAGACCGGACCGTGGCAGCAACACGGCCGCAAGCTTGCTATCGCCGATGTGGATTGCCAGCCCGGTAGGTATCAGATCGGTTTCTCCGGGACCGATCGTTTTGGGGACATCGATACAGGCACGCATGTCGAGGCCCGCAGAACCATCCGTCGCATACGCAGGCAACGGTATCGAATCCCCGATGCGAGGATCGAGGATCTTTAGCTCGATCGATCGCAATGAACCGGGCCTCACTCTTTTCCGGAAATGACGGTGAGTTCGGGGTCTGTCGAAGCGCCACGAACAGCCTTAACCCGCGCGGCGATTAATACCACAAGATGTGTGGCCAGCTCCGTTTTCGCAAGCATCGGGAAAGATTTTTCGCCGTTTTTCCATATCACATCGACACTGTTGTTGTCGGAATCGAAGCCGTGATCTGCGCCCACGCGATTCGCGATGATCATATCGAGGTGCTTTTTCTTCAGCTTCTCGATCGCGTATTCCTTGACCCGCTCGGTTTCGGCGGCGAATCCCACGGTAAACGGCGCATTCCGCAACGAGGCGACCGACGCGAGTATGTCCTGCGTTCGTACCAGGTCGATGTGCATTTCAGCGTCGTCTTTCTTGATTTTCTGTGCCGCTGCCGCAGCAGGACGATAGTCCGAGACGGCAGCCGCACCGATGAAAATGTCCACACCATCGATGCGTGCGTGCGTTGCAGCGTACATCTCCGCAGCGGTCTCGACATTGACAACGGTAACGGCGGCGGGCTCCTCCAGAGAAACGGGGCCACTTATGAGGATTACCGTAGCGCCTTCACGCGCCGCCGCCGCGGCGATCGCGTACCCCATCTTTCCGGAGCTTCGATTCGTTATGTAACGCACCGGGTCGATCGGCTCGCGCGTCGGGCCCGCGGTGATGAGCACCGTCGTGCCGGACAGCACGCCGGCATCAGACCGGGCGAGCATTCCCGGTCCGCAGACAATTGCTGCGATGTCGGAGGGCTCGAGCATCCGCCCGGCGCCCGTTTCACCGCAAGCCTGAGATCCGTGACCTGGTCCGAGAATCCGGAAGCCGCGCCGCTCGAGCGTTTCCCGGTTCGCCTGCACGGCCGGGTTCGACCACATCACCCGATTCATGGCGGGCGCCATCGCGATCGGCGCCTCGGTCGCAAGACACAGGGTTGTCAGGAGATCCGGCGCGCCCCCGCCGGCAAGCCTGGCCATGATCTCGGCCGTCGCGGGTGCGATGAGGACAATGTCCGCCCAGCGGGCAAGCTCGATATGGCTCATCGATGCCTCGGCTTCCTTGTCCCAGAGATTGGATCGGACAGGTCGCCCCGAAACGGCCTGCAGCGCGGTTGCCGTGACGAATTCCTCGGCGGATGCGGTCATAACGATCTGCACGTCGGCGCCGCGTTCTTTGAGGCGACGCACGAGTTCCGGCGTTTTATACGCCGCAATGCCTCCGGTGATTCCCAGCACTACGTTCATTGGCGGGTCCGTACTGGCCTCGACAATCAGAAACCGAACAACAGCTTAGCGTGTCGGCACGCGAGATTTCCAGCGAAACTCGACCGAGTCGGCTGATTGGCGGCTTGCGCCGATTCTCGCCACTGTGAGAATCGGACCTAAGGCACACAGCGTGAGGGAACGCCAATGCGTCGGCAGATCGCGCCTGCAGTATCGCCGCGGGCTGAATCCGTGCAGTCCGACGCGGAGCTGTTGGCCCGGCTGCTGCAGGCCGGCGCCGGGAACCTCGCGGCCCACGAGCTGGCGGCGCGACTCCTTGCACGTTTCGGCGGCCTGCGGCAACTCCTCGAGGCCAAACCGGAGAGACTCTTGGCCGAGCGTGGGATTGGCGCGCAACGTCTGGCCGTCCTTCGGACACTGCCCGAGATCGCGCGCCGATATTTTGAACAGACCCTGCCCGTGGGGCACCCGATTCAGAATCCTTCTGACACGGAAGCCTTCCTTGTCGCACGTATGCGAAATCTCGGCCACGAGCTATTCTGTTGCCTTTACCTGGACAATCGGCATCGCGTCCTGCGATTCGACGAAATGTTCCGCGGCACAATCGATGGCACCAGCGTGCACCCGCGAGAAATCGTCAAAGAGGCGCTTGCGATCAACGCGGCTGCCGTGATACTTGCGCACAACCATCCGTCAGGTGTCGCCGAACCCAGCCAGGCGGACGAACGAATTACGCGGCGCATCAAGGCAGCCCTCGGCCTCGTCGACATTCGGCTTTTGGATCATCTGATCGTCGGCGACGGCGCGACGACATCACTTGCCAGCCGCGGACTGCTCTGAAGTTCGGTGCACCCGCGTCGCCGCCGTGTACGCTTGTATTGGCCACGAGAGGCTGGTATAAGATTGCGCTCTTTGTTCGCGGCTCGCGCACAACATTATCGTAAAATCAGAGACTTAAACGTCATGTCGAAGGTATGCCAGGTAACTGGGAAGCGGCCGCAGAGCGGCAATAATGTATCCCATGCGAATCGGCGAACGCGCCGCAGATTCCTGCCGAATCTGCAGAACAAGCGCTTCTGGCTCGAGTCGGAACAGCGCTTCGTGCGTCTGCGCGTCTCGCACAAGGGCCTGCGTATCATCGACAAGCACGGCATCGAGAAGGTCGTCAAAGACCTGCGCGCTCAGGGGCAGCGAATTTAGACGACGGAGGATCAGCAGATGGCTAAGAAAGGCAATCGCGAAAAGATTCGTCTCGTGTCTAGTGCGGGAACGGGTCACTTTTACACGATTACGAAAAACAAGAAGCTGCACCCGGAGAAGCTCCAAACCAAGAAATATGATCCGACGATCCGTAAGCACGTCGTCTACAAGGAAGCAAAGATCAAGTAGGCAGGCTGCTAGTCCGACAGAGAGCCCGCTATATGCGGGCTTTTTTGTGCGCGTCGTGAGCACGCGGCGCGCTGCCGCTGTGTGCGCTACAGCGTCGTTCGGAGCGCAGTGAAGCTGGACGCCCGAGCAAGCGGAGGCCGATCGCTGCGAGGCATGGACGCCGAGCGACGTTAAGCGAGAGCGCATACCCGGCGGCGCGCTGGTAACTGCAAAAACTACGCTTGGCGCTACAATTGTCGGATGCCGGAACTACCCGAAGTCGAGACGAGCCGCCGTGGCATCGAGCCCTATGTTTCCGGTCAGCGTATCGACAACGTCGTCATTCGCGACCGCCGTCTACGCTGGCCCATCGCGGATGATATCGACGAGCACCTGCCCGGCACGACCGTCACCGCCGTAGAGCGGCGCGCAAAGTATCTGGTCCTGAAGACCACCGACGGTGCAGCAATCATGCATCTCGGTATGTCCGGGAGCGTTTACATCGTCGACAGAGATACACCGGCCGGCGTTCACGAGCACTTCGATATCGAGTTTGCCTCGGGCAAGGCGCTGCGCTACCGCGATCCGCGCCGCTTCGGATCACTCCACTGGACCGCCGACGTAGCCTCGCACTGGCTGCTCCGGAAACTGGGTCCCGAACCGCTGAGCGGCGAGCTCACCGGAAAATACCTACACGGCGCATCGCGCAACCGTACGGTCAACATCAAATCGTTCATCATGAACTCGGCAGTCATCGTCGGTGTCGGGAATATCTACGCCAACGAAGCGCTGTTTCGCGCCGGTATCCATCCGCGGCGTGCGGCCGGCCGCATCGCGCTGCCGCGATACGAAAATCTCGCCTCTGCGATCAAGTCGGTCCTCGAACGCGCGATCCACGCCGGCGGAACGACACTTCGCGACTATCATGGCGGCAACGGTGAATCCGGATGGTTTCAGCAGGAGCTCGACGTTTACGGTCGCGAAGATGAACCATGTTACAGCTGCGGTCACCCGATCCGCTGCATCGTCGTGGGCCAACGCGCCACGTATTACTGCGTAATCTGCCAGCGTTGAGACGGCTCGTCAGCCGCGCCCGCAGCGTTTCAAGAGCGCATTCCGGACTTCGGGGGACACAAACTCGGAAATATCGCCGCCGAGTTCCGCAATTTCCCGCACGAGACTGGATGAGATAAACGTGTACTTTTCGGTCGGCGTCAGAAACGCCGTTTCCACCTTATCGGAGAGATGTCGGTTCATGTTCGCCAGCTGAAATTCGTATTCGAAATCGGACACTGCGCGGAGCCCTCGAATGATGACCCGCAGCCCGTTGTCTTCCGCGAAGTCGACCGTTAATCCATGATAAGACGTCACCTCGACGCTCGGAAATTCAGCAAGTGCCGCCCCGGCCATCGCGACGCGTTCCTCGACCGAAAACATCGGCATCTTGCTACCGGGGTTTGCCGCAATTGCGACGACAACCCTATCGAACAGTGTCGCAGCACGCCGCACCAGATCTTCGTGACCCAGAGTTATCGGATCGAAGGTGCCTGGATACATTGCTGAAACTGTCATTGAACAACTCCCCTGTCGCCGGTCTCGTACAGCGCGAACCGGACGTTACCTGCCGTCTTCGCCTTCAGTTGTTGCCAACCTGACGGCACCGTTGGATGCGGTTGCGCACTGTCCTGCTCTATATATACCTTGCCTCCACCGACGACGATCGACCGTTCGTCCAGCAGTCTACACAATTCCGGCAACAAATCCGCTGCGAACGGCGGATCGAGGAAGACGATATCGAATTGCCCGGGCCGCGCGCTTCTCAGGTAGGCGAACGCATCTTGCTCGCGCACGATTGCGGTACTGGCGTCGAGAGACTTCACATTGCGCCTGAGGCTACGGACCGCTTTAGCCGAGTTTTCGACAAATACCGCCTCGCGCGCGCCGCGGGAAAGCGCCTCCAGGCCCAACGCACCGGTACCTGCATACAGATCAAGACATCGTGCGCCTTCGATGTACGGCGTGAGCCAGTTGAACAGCGTCTCTCGAATCCTCTCCGAGGTTGGCCGCAGCCCCGGCTCATTTGCGATGTCCAAAAGGCGACTGCGCCAGTTTCCGGCTACAATACGCAGCCGTCCCGGTTGGGACGGCTTGGGCGTCTTTCTCCGTCGTCGCGTCATCGTATCTGCCGCTGGTCGCATGTCCGACTAATGGAGTGGGAACAGTTTAGGTGATTCAGCGTCTGCGGGTGACTTTGAGTTACAAATGTTTGGCAAAAAGGAAAAGCCGACAAAGCGTAAGGGCTTTTTCAAGCGCCTTCGTTCGAAGCTGAATCGCGGCGAAAGCTGGCTGACCTACGACCTTACGAAACTTGCGCCCGGCGGCAAGATCGACAAAGACGTTCTGGACGAACTCGAGGCGCTGCTGGTCATGGCCGACGTCGGCGTCGATACGACCGAGCGCATCATTTCTGATTTGGAGCGCCGGCTCGCCCGCAAAGAGCTCAAGAACGTAGACGCCCTCATGGAGGGGCTCCGGATCGCACTTTTGGGAATTCTCGAGCCCGTAGAGGTCCCGCTGGAGATCGATAGAGAGCGGATTCCTTACGTCATTCTCGTGGTTGGCGTAAATGGTGCAGGCAAGACGACCACGATCGGCAAACTCGCTCGACGGTTTCAGGATCAGGGGCTCACGGTCATGCTCGCGGCAGGCGACACGTTCCGCGCTGCCGCGGTCGAGCAGCTACAGGCCTGGGGGGATCGGAACGGCGTTCCGGTTATCGCGCAACAGGCAGGCGCCGATCCAGCCGCAGTCATTTACGATGCTTGGGAAGCGGCGCGCGCCCGCAGCATCGACGTCCTGCTCGCCGACACGGCAGGCCGCCTGCAGAATCAGCAAGGGCTGATGGACGAACTGGCCAAGATCAAACGCGTAGTTTCACGGCAAGACGATAGTGCACCACACGAAATCATGCTCGTGCTCGACGCCAGCCAGGGACAGAACGCGCTCGTCCAGGCTGAAAGGTTTCACGAGGCGCTCGGAGTCACCGGAATCACCGTGACAAAACTCGATGGCAGCGCCAAGGGCGGCATATTATTCGCAATAGCAGGCCGTCTCGGCCTCCCGGTCCGGTTTATCGGGATCGGTGAAGCGGCGGACGACATGCAGGCTTTCATTGCGGAGGAATTCGTCGACGCCCTCTTGAGCAGACCGGACGCGGCGGCGTGATCCAGGTTGACGACGTCACGAAGCGATTTCCTAGCGGCCAGGAAGCTTTGTCAGCCCTGAGCTTCAGCGTCGACCGAGGCGAGATGGCATTCGTAACGGGCCATTCCGGCGCAGGCAAGAGCACGTTGCTCAAACTCATCGCGCTCATCGAGCGACCGACGAGCGGCCAGGTCATCGTAGATGGCCAGAACACGCGCCGCGTCAGGCGGCGGAAAATCCCCGCATACCGGCGCCAGATCGGGATGGTCTTCCAGGATCACAGGTTATTGTATGACAGGCCGGTCTTCGACAACGTTGCATTGCCCCTGATCATCGCCGGTGTGGGGCGGCGCGAGACGGGCCGTCGCGTCCGCGCCGCGCTCGATCAGGTCGGGCTGCTGCATAAGGAACGACAAAGCCCCGAGACCTTATCCGCCGGCGAACAGCAACGGGTCGGCATTGCCCGTGCCATCGTTACGCGGCCCAAGCTCCTGATTGCCGATGAGCCGACCGGAAATCTCGACCCGGATCTGTCGCTCGAAGTCATGCGTATTTTCCGGCGCTTCAACGAAGTAGGCGTTACGGTGCTCATCGCAAGTCACGATATATCCCTGATCGATCGGCTGGGCTGCAGGCGCATCGATCTCGACAGAGGACGCCTGCGGCAACCCTCGGAAGACGAGCAGGCGCTCTATATCGGCACTGAGGCGGAGTACGACCGGTGGCGGTGACGCGCCATGCGGATGCGGTGGCGCCGGTACGAACGTCCGGCCCTGTCGCAACATGGTTGTCGCGGCACGCAAGCGTTTCTGGCGGTTCTCTCAGCCGTATTTTTCGTCAACCATTCGCAAGCCTCATGATCGTTTTGGTCATCGGCGTGACGCTCGCGATACCTGCCGCAATGAATCTCGTGATAAAGAATGCGCGCGCTATCAGCTCCGGTTGGGAAAATGCGCTGGATTTCTCCGTCTATCTGAAAAGGGATGTGTCGGCCGCCGGCGCCGAAAGCATTCGTACGATCATCGAGCAGCGTGCAGATGTCGACTCGGTGCGCCTGATACTGGCTGAGCAGGCGCTGCGCGAATTCAAAACGCAGTCCGGTTTCGGAGAGGCCCTCGATCACTTACGCGAAAATCCGCTGCCTCATGCGCTGGTTGTCCGGCCGAGTCCGGCGAACACAGAAGGTTCCCTGATTCTGCTGCAGGAGGAAATCGCCAATCTTCCGGAGGCGGAATTCGTACAGGTGGACACGGGATGGGTGCGGCGTTTTCATGCAATCCTGGATATCTTGAGGCAAGCCATCGCGATAGGAACCACGCTGCTCGGCGTCGCCATTATCGTGATCATAGGCAATACGATCCGGCTCGAAATTCAGAATCGTCGAGAGGAGATCGAAGTAGTCAAACTGATAGGCGCGAGCAACGCGTTCGTGCGGCGACCATTTCTCTGGTCCGGCTTCTGGTACGGGCTATTTGGCGGCCTGTTGGCGGTCGGGCTGGTATATCTCGGGCTCTATCTGCTCAGTGAACCGGCTGCCACGCTCGCGGGACTGTACAACAGTCGCCTGACGATCCTGTCGCCAGACCTCGAAGAATGCGCCGCAGTCGTGGCAGTCGGCGTCGGCCTGGGCCTCATCGGGTCGTGGTTTGCCGCGACCAGACATATGCGACGCATCGAGCCGCGCTAGACCCGGCGTCGCCAGGCGCGCGAACGACGGCGAGCGCTGCGCTTGGGCGTATTTCGGGTCGCGAGCCGCATTGCCCGGGTCGGGCCGGGCGTGCAGGTTTCCGGCTACGTACGGCGAATAACGGCTTTTGGGGAGCCTGGGCGGGCCGGGTCCGGGGGGACCCGCGAGCTGTCAAAGATCCATAACTGCTTGTTTTAAAGAAGAAATTATATGCCGGTTCCCCGGAACTCGGACGGCTTGTTAGCACTCTAATTAGGTGAGTGCTAGAATGTGCGCCGATTTTTAGGGAGGATGTGTATGACCACTGCTGTTGCCAGGACGAATCGCGACCTGGTGCTCGCCGGTCCGGTAGGCAGTCTGGATGCCTATATCCAGGCGGTGGGCGCAATTCCAGTCTTGAGCAAAGAGGACGAGCAGGCCCTGGCGCACCGCTTTCGCGACGAACACGATCTCGACGCGGCGCGGGAGCTCGTCATGGCGCACCTGCGCTTCGTCGTGCACATTGCAAAAGGATACCTGGGCTACGGATTGCCGCTCGGTGACCTGATTCAGGAGGGCAATGTCGGCCTCATGAAGGCGGTCAAACGCTTCGATCCTGATTACGGCGTGCGACTCGTTTCGTTCGCCGTGCACTGGATCCGCGCCGAGATTCACGAATTCGTGCTCAAGAACTGGCGAATCGTCAAGGTAGCGACGACGAAGGCCCAGCGGAAGCTGTTCTTCAATCTGCGCAAGTCGAAAAAGAGTCTCGCCTGGCTGTCGCCGGACGAGACCGAGGCCGTTGCGAAGGATCTCGGCGTACCCACGAAAGAGGTCACCGAGATGGAGCGCCGGCTCTCCGCACGCGACGCGATCTTCGATCCGCCACCCGTCGACGATGATTACACTTTCACTCCGGCCGCCTATCTGCCGAGTCCCGACGCCGATCCGGCCTTGCTGGTCGAAACTGCGGACTGGAAAGACGACGCGACGGAACGCATGGCCGAGGCGCTTACTACGCTCGATGAGCGTAGCCGGAATATTCTCGAGAGCCGCTGGCTGGCAGAACGGAAGCAAACGCTCCACGAGCTTGCCGAACAGTACGGCATCTCGGCCGAGCGTGTTCGTCAGCTCGAGGTCAATGCGATCAAGAAACTGCGCGCAGCGATGGACGCGTAAGGATTTTAGAAATTCTCATAGAAAAGCCGCTCGATTGAGCGGCTTTTTTTCGCCCCGTAGCGATCGTCCGCCAGGCAGGCTCCCACACCAGCCATTTGTGTGAGCGGCATTTTGGACCGGAGGTCCTTGGGTCGCGGAGTACATCGATGTGCGAGAGTGGCCCTTTCGCGCATCACCGCCGGGATGGCGGGTATCCGGATCGGACACAGTCAAAGATACCGGTGGCGACGATATTGAATCCAGCCGCCGGCTTCGATGCCCAGCGGATCGTGGTGCGTCCAGTGGACGAGGCCGCCAAGATCATTCCATTCGTACACGCCACGAAAGCGTATGCGATCGCCGATTCCGACCGGCACACGCCTGGCCAGATCGACGTTATGCGCGATCAGCAAAGTCTGGCCGGTTTTCAGGCGCAGAATGAACCGCTGGTGTTGCGAATCGTCATTGTCGTCGGACAACATACGCACGACCTGGCCCGAATCCTCGATCCAGCGGCCGGTGTCACGCTTGCCATAGGCAGGATACATCGCAGGGCTCGCGATGTGGCTTGAGAAAATCGGGGCCCGAATCCGGGCCCCAATGGAACATTGTTTATCCGGCGGTTATCGGCACCATCGTAATTTCGACGCGCCGGTTTGCCTGGCGGCCCTCCGACGTCGAGTTATCCGCAATCGGACGAGATTCGCCCATGCCGACCGTGATGATGCGCTGTGGATTGATCTTCTGCGCCTGCAGATACTGTGCTACCGATCCGGCACGACGCTCGGACAGGCCCTGATTGTATACATCCGTGCCGGTGCTATCGGTGTGGCCGGCAACTTCGACGACTGTCTTGTCGAATTCGTTCAGGACTTTGCCCACCGAATTCAGAACATCGTAGAATGCAGGACTCACGTCGGAGCTGTTCGTCGCAAATGTAATGTTGCCGGGCATATTCAGCGTGATGTTATCGCCAATCCGCGTAACGCTTACGCCGGTGCCTTCGAGCTCGGCCCGCAGTTTCGCTTCCTGCCTATCCATGTAGTAACCGATAGAGCCGCCGGCCAGCGCGCCAACGCCGGCGCCGATCAGCGCCCGCTGACGACGCTCGACCGCATCATCGCCCGATACGAGTCCGACTACCGCACCGGCGGCCGCGCCGATCAGTGCGCCCTTGCTCGCCTTGCTCATTTCTGCCTCGCGCGTGTACGGGTCCAACGTCTCGCAACCCGTCGCCACGAGCACTGCACCGGAAAGCACAGCGATAACTTTCAGCAAATTGCTAGTCATGGGAAATCCTCATGTCTGAAGTGATTCTGACCATTCCGGGCCTGCACCGTCCTGCGACAAACGCAGACCCCCTTTACCTGGCCTAAAGTCCCGGCGCATTGTAGCCGCCGGACAGCTGAACGCACACTTAATGGCGACACTTATCGTCAAATAAAGGGGCAGGGTGCAAAAAACTGGGCAACTCGTCTCATTTTGCCGTCCCGCTGACCGGTGTTGCCGGCGTGTACAATGGCCGAAACTGCGTGTCGGAAAGCCGATGAGCGATGCGTCCGCGTGGCTGGCTCGTTACGAGGCCAGCCATAAGAACCTCACGAATCCCGTCATCTACTGGGCCGCGGTGCCGATGGTTGTTCTGGGAACTGTCGGACTGCTCTGGGCGCTGCCGGTTCCTGCGGGTTTCCGGAATATATCGCCCTTCCTGAACTGGGGCAGCGCTTTCCTGATGGCGAGCGTGATTTACTACTTCATCATCTCACTCTCGCTCGCAATTGGTCTGTTGCCATTCATGCTCGGCGTGGCCTTTTTCCAGGTCTGGGTCGTGGATTCGGAGTTTTCGCTGCCCCGAGTCTCATTCGGTCTGCTGACGGCGGGCATCATCGGCTTGGGCCTCGGGCACCGCAATCAGTCTAGCCTTAGGCCTTTGATCGAGGACCTGCAGATGATGATGATTGGGCCAGCCTGGCTTCTGTCGGAACTGTACCGGAAGCTCGGCATACCCCTTTGATGGCATGGCGACACGCCGAGCATCTCGATTAGAATGCCCTGCCGCAGATCCCCGTAACCGCGCACAAGGAATAATTCCGTGAACGCTGCTGATCGCCGTTTAAACCCGTTGGATCTTTACGACGTCGAGTCCGAGCTGACGGACGACGAAAGAATGGTGCGGGATTCCGTCGCGCGTTTCGTCGATGAAAAGGCCATACCCCTCATGCGCGAGGCGTTCGAGGAACATCGCTTTCCGGACGAGCTCGTGCCGGACCTTGCCGGCCTCGGCCTTTTCGGAAGCACCCTCGAAGGTTATGACTGCGCTGGTCTAAACGGCGTCAGCTACGGGCTGATATGTCAGCAGCTCGAGCGTGGCGACAGCGGGATCCGGAGCTTCGTATCGGTGCAGTCGAGTCTGGTCATGTACCCGATTTACACGTATGGCAGCGACGTGCAGAAACAGCGCTGGCTGCCCGCGATGGCAGCCGGCGACGTAATCGGATGCTTCGGTCTGACCGAACCGCAAGGCGGATCCGATCCAAGCAACATGAAGACCTACGCGAAACGCGATGGTGACGACTGGATTCTGAACGGTTCCAAGATGTGGATTACGAACGGTTCCGTGGCAGATGTCGCCTTGATCTGGGCAAAAACGGAGGACGGTGTTAAGGGTTTTCTCGTCGAGACGAGCAGCCCAGGTTTCACGGCACAGGAAATCAAGAACAAATTTTCACTGCGTGCTTCCGTCACGTCTGCGCTGTTTCTGGATAACGTCCGCGTTCCTGATGACGATGTGCTGCCAGGCGTCAACGGAATGAAGGGCCCGCTGAGCTGTCTTACGCAGGCGCGTTACGGAATTACCTGGGGTGTCATCGGGGCCGCGCAGGCATGCTTCGAAGAGGCGCTTCGCTACGTGGACGATCGCGTGCTTTTCGGCAGGCCGCTGTCGCACACACAGACGATCCAGATACGTCTGGCCGACATGAGCCGACGCATAACGACGGCCCAGCTGCTCTCGCTGCGTCTGGGGCGCATCAAGGATCAGGGCCGACTCGATCCGGTGCAGGTCTCTCTTGCGAAGTGGAACAACTGCCGCGCGGCGATCGACATTGCACGGGACGCTCGCGACATGCTGGGTGGCAGCGGCATCAGCGCGGAGTATGTGCCCGTCCGCCACATGCTGAATCTCGAAAGCGTCATTACATACGAGGGCACCGAGACAATACACCAGCTTGTCGTCGGCAAGGAACTCACCGGTGTAAACGCGTTCGCGTGATCCGCCGGTGACGGGGTCGCCGCTGCCCGATAACCGTGACGTCTGGCGCATCGCCGCGCCGATGATACTGTCGAATGTTTCCGTGCCGCTGCTCGGTATGGTAGACACGGGCGTCGTCGGTCACCTTGAAAGCCCCGTGTACCTCGGCGCCGTCGCTATCGGCAGCACGATCTTCGGCTTCCTGTACACGGGCATGAACTTTCTGCGCATGGGAACGACGGGAATCGCTGCGCAGCGGTTTGGCGCCAGGGACCACGACGGCTTACGCGTTTCGCTGGGTCAGGCACTCATTGCCGCGACACTCATCTCGCTGGCCCTGATAGTCCTGCAGGTGCCAATTGGGACATACTCAGTGGCGCTGGTCGGCGGCGATTCCGAGGTCCAGGGCTACGCCTTTCAGTATTTTTCCATCCGCATCTGGAGCGCGCCCGGCACGCTAGCCAATTTCGCGCTGATCGGGTGGTTCATAGGCCTACAGAATGCCCGCGTACCGCTCGTCATCTTTCTGACCGTCAATTCGGCAAATATCGTCCTCGATCTCCTGTTCGTCGTCGTCCTCGGCATGAAAGTGGACGGCGTTGCCCTCGCATCCGTCATCGCGGAATACCTCGGTTTGGCCGTAGGCTTGATCGCCGCCGGGTCCGCGCTGCGCGCGCATCCCGGCAAGTGGGTGATGGGTAAGTTCACCCAAATTCGGGAATACTTGGCATTCTTCGCGGTGAACACGCGACTTGTCGTGCGAACGATGGCGTTGATGTTCGCATTCGCGTTTGTCACCGCACAGGGTGCGCGACTCGGGGGCATGATCCTCGCCGCTAACGCGGTTCTGATGAACCTGCAGAACTTGGCGGCATTCGGACTCGACGGTTTCGCGCATGCCGCCGAGGCTCTGATCGGAAAAGCGGTCGGCGAAAAGCGGCGCGATGCTCTCGAACGCTCGAACGCCCTCGCATTGCGCTGGGCGCTGATTTTTGCCGCCGCTATATGTCTCGCGTACGTCGTGCTCGGCCCGCTGCTGATCCGCACGCTCACCGATCTGCCCGAGGTGCGCGCAGCGGCGATGCGTTACCTGCCGTGGCTCATAGCCTCGCCGCTGATTTCGGTCTGGTCCTTTCACTACGACGGCGTTTTCGTCGGTGCGACCCGCGCCCGCGAGATGCGGGACATCATGTTGATCTCGGTCGGAATTTTTCTGCTGGCATGGTTCCTGCTGCAGAGTTTCGGCAATCACGGGCTATGGCTGGCATTCATGCTCTTCATGGCCAGCCGAGGTGTCGGCATGCACATCGAATACCGGCGCAAGGTCCTCCCGGCCGCCGCGTGATGTCCGCTCATCGTTTTGGACGCCATTCATTGCAGCCTGGCCGGCTGATCTTTGGTATTCGAACTGATGTCCTGGCTCCTCGCATTGGTCGCCGCTATTGCCGGCGTCGTCATGTATACGCTGCCCGTGAATCGGGAATTTCTTCGCTGTCCGCACTGCCGGAAAATCGGCTCGCGGCGATTCGACGACACGGGAGATCCGGGTGACGAAGTCGGCAAAAAGGCATGTATCATTCGATCGATTCGGCGCCAGGTTTGCCGTCGATATCATGGCGCGGTTCTCGATGTCTGCCCGGACTTCGAACGCCGAGAGATCCGCAAGACTGCCCAAGACGATTTAAAATGCAAAAATGAACAGCTATTTCGGCGGATCGACTGAATCTGAGTTCAAGTACCGTTCCAGGTCCCCTGGATCACAGTGTTCGACTTGGTCCTGGATCGCCTCGAGTGCCAGGAATCCTGCTCGCGAAGTAACGAACTTACGCTCGGCGTCGGAGAGTTTGCGCCCGAGCCGTATCTCGGCCATTTTCAGGATCTTCTGGTGCCAAATATTTACGAGCTCACCGTTATTCATTTATATTTTCTCTGGCCAATCACGCGGCCAAGACAGCTTGGCCCGATAATACAAAGATAAAGTGCCGTGCCTGAGCAAGCCGCGGGCTCCGGAAACCCGCCAATAGCCGTCAAAATTAATGCGAACGTAGCTGCTGCTGGTAAGTCACCGCAGCAGGTAAGCCGCGCGTTTCGCAAACTTTTGGCCTCCGGCGTCGCCCTCCGCACGGACGGGACGGCCAGGTCCGATCCGGCCGGTTTGTTGCGCTTGGGCTATACGCCGAAGTACGCAATCGAGCTGTTCGGTACGCGCTTTTTTATCTGCAATCAGCGTGACGCACACGGCCTCAAAGTTTTGCCGGCGTATGTCTTCTCGGCTGACACCGACTCGAATAAACCGGTGATCCATGCACGCGTTTTTTACAAGGATTCATCGCTTGTCTGGCGCGCAGCGTCCCACTACATCGACAAACCGGACGACCAGTGGATCGGCAAGGGCGCCGTGAAGTGGATGGACAAACGCGGTCGCCGGGGCTGGTTCAGCGCGGAGGAAACCACAAATCTGCCGTTCGAGCTGCAGGAGGCCCTCGACGACGTCAGTCATCGAGGCCCACGCTCGCGTGGCGATCAGCGAATCCTGAGCCTCGTGCTTCGCAACGCACCTTTGAATCGGGTCCGGCCGTATCACGATTTCGAAGGTCCGCGGGTGCGTGCAATGAGCGAGGCGGCAAACCGAATCAACGACAATCGATCGATCGCCTGGTTCGAGGACGACAATGACCCGGCTTCGCTGACAATCGAGCCCGGCTTCGAGCCCGATTTCGGCACCGTTATCGACACCCATAATTCCCGCAGCAGTATGTACGGCGGCGATATCCGTAAGCTTCGCATCGCGTCGCGGAATCGAAAGATCCAGTATCTCTTCGTTGTCGCACCGCGGCACGTCTGGGTGGTTCACCCTCAGACGTTTACCGTGGAGCTGTCGAGCTATGGCCTCCGGACGGTCGACGTTATCGCCGACGAGGATATTGCCATTCCAGGGTACGAGTTCTTTGACAACGACGGCAGCGGCGAAGTCGACGATCAGATTCCCGAGGGGTTTGCCGGTCCGGTGTGCCCGGTCGATCCGGATCGAGCAGATGCTTCACCCTGGAATGAGCGCCTGCCGCTCATAAAGGCATTTCGTGCCGCGGGCCTTGCCGACCTCGGCTGATTACCGGCCAAATCCTTCCGGCAACTGCATGTCCAGATTGTCGACGAGAAACGCCCACCGGTCTGCATAGTCACGAATTGTTTTTTCGGTGGGCTTGCCGGAGCCGTGCCCGGCGCGTGTCTCGACACGGATCAGTACGGGCTCAGGTCCTGCCTGGGCCGCCTGCAGCGCCGCTGTGTACTTGAAGCTGTGTGCGGGCACCACGCGATCGTCGGTGTCGGCAGTCGTCACAAGCACCGCCGGATATTTGACGCCGGACCTGACGTTGTGCAGCGGAGAATATGCATAGAGAGCCCGGAATTCTTCCGGGTCGTCGGAGGAACCATAGTCGTCGGTCCAGAACCTGCCGGCCGTAAAGCGATCGAAGCGCAGCATGTCCGCAACGGGCACCGCGGCGATCGCCGCACCGAACAGCTCCGGACGCTGGTTTACGACGGCCGCGACGAGCAGGCCGCCGTTGCTGCCGCCGAAAATGGCGAGCTTTTCTGAACTCGTGTAACCCGCATCGATCAGATACTCCGCCGCTGCGATGAAATCGTCGAACACATTCTGTTTGTTCAGCCGGGTGCCGGCCTGATGCCACTCCTCGCCGTATTCGCCGCCGCCGCGCAGGTTTGCGACCGCATAGACGCCGCCCATCTCCATCCAGGCAAGCCGGGTTACGGAGAATGCGGGCCGTTGGGAGCTGTTGAAGCCGCCGTATCCGTACAGCATCGTTGGACGCCGGCCGTTGCGGGTAATGTCGCGGCGATGTGTAATAAACATCGGTACACGAGTGCCGTCTTTGGAGAAGAAAAACACCTGCTCCGTAACGAAGTCGGCCGGATCGAAGGCAACAGCCGGTTCGCGAAAGAGCGAGATAGCGTCCTTGGCCGCATCGTAGCGATAGATCCGCGGCGGCGTTGTGAAGCTCGTGTAGCGGAAAAACGTCTCCGGGTCGTCAGCGTAACCGTAAAAGCCCTTTGCCGTGCCGATGCCCGGTAAATCCACGCTGCCGAGCTGGGCTCCATCGAGATCGAATATGCGCACCACGGACCACGCGTCCTGCATGAACTCCGCTATCAGGCGCCCGCCGACGAGGCCGACGCCGCTCAGTACTTCTGCGCCTTCGTCGACGACGTTGCGCCATTCGGGCCGGGCCGGATGCCGAACGTTGACCGCGACGATGCGATTCCTCGGGGCGCCGTCATTCGTGCGGAAATACAGCTCAGCGCCAACGTTGCCGATCAGCGAATAGTCGTGCTCGAAGCCCGGTATCAGCGTGAAGGTTTCTGCATCGGGATCGGTCAGGTCCCGGTAACCGATCTGATACCGATCATCCGTGCCGATGGCAATGGTAATGACGAGATGGCGTCCGTCATCGGTCACGGTCGCCCGGGGACCCCAATCGGGCTGCCCGGGAGTCTCGAAAGCGAGCACATCGTCTTCCTGCGGCGTGCCGACGCGATGAAAGTACACCTTCATGTTGCGATTCAGCGCCTGGAACTTTTCCTCGTCCGACGTCGCCGGATAGCGGCTGTAGTAAAATCCGGAGCCGTCGCCGGCCCAGGACAGTCCCGTGAACTTCAGCCATTCGAGGCGGTCCGGCAGGCTTTCGCCGGTCGCGATGTTCAGCACGCTTGCCGTGCGCCAGTCCGAGCCGCTGTCCTGAACCAGATAGGCAACCAGTGAGCCGTCCGGGCTCGGGTACATCGCGGCAAGAGCGATCGTGCCATCGTCCGACCAGGCGTTCGGATCAATCAGAATCTCGGGCTCGGCATCCAGGCTCGCGAGCATATACAGAACGCTTTGGTTCTGCAGCCCGTCATTATGATAGTAGAAATAACGGTCTCCGTATTTGACCGGCATACTGTAGCGCTCGTAATCCCACAGTTCCGTCAAACGCTTTTCAATCCGGCCACGTTCGGGTATGCGATCCAGGTAGTGAAACGTGAGCGCGTTTTGTGCCTCGACCCAATTCGCAACGTCTTCGCTATTGCGTATGTCAGCCTCGAGCCAGCGATACGGATCCTCGACTTCGATGCCGTGATAGATATCGACCTGGTCTACAGTCCGGGTCGGCGGATAGTCGAATTCTTTACTTTTGTCGTCGGACTTCTGATTGCCGCAGGCGGCAACGAATATCAGGCAAAAGAAAGGCGCAAAACGATGCTGTACACGGACGTGCATAATTGATTGTCACAGGAAATAAGTGCTCAGACGACGACGCGAAAATCGGCAACCACGCCGGCGTCGAATGGCTCGAGACCGACCGTTTGAAGCGCGGATTTGTCCGGAAATCGCGATGCGCCGCGGGTGCCACCAAACTCCCGAAAATACACCTGGCTCGTCAGCAGATGCTTGCGCTGGTGCCAGATCTTGTAGTGAATGTGCGGCGGACGGCGACCGTACCCCGCCGGTACGTAAGTCCGGAATTCGAATGCCCCGTTGCTTCGCGTAATGGATTCGCCCCAGTAGAGAAAATCGTCCCAGCGTTCGCCGGGACTCGAATCCCGTGGGTGCAAATAGCGACCAAGCCGGTCCGTCTGCCAGATACCGACGAGTGCGCCTGCGAGGGGTTCACCGTGCACGTCGACGACGATTCCGCGAAACCTCAGGACTTCGTCCCTCGGCTCGCCCAGGATCAGGTCGCTCGCGCGGTTGCGGGGGCCGACCGGGTAGAACGGGCCCTCGAAGTCGGAGGGTGTCTTGGGAAGAGCCTCGACATTCGCGAGCAGTCGGCCAATGGGGCTTGTCGCAATGCCGGCTGCCAGCGCTCTCTGGACGAATCTGCGGCGATGCATCGTTGGATCCTCGCTCCGGGAGACTCGATTCTAACGTGGGATCGCTTTTCGCGGACAGTGTTTCCTGATTGCGCTGCGCTCCGCCGCCCAAAGCGGAGTCGGCGCCTGGCCATCATCGTTACGCCGCCAGCGTCACCTGCAGAGCTCTGACGCAACGCAGCCGGCACTGCGCACGATGAACTACAATCTGTATAAGCCGCAAAGATCTCGTCGCGTCGATTCGGAGGATTCGCCCCAGTGATAAATGGAGCGCATGCCATAATCTACAGCGCAGATGCGGATGCGGACCGTGCTTTTCTGCGCGACGTCATCGGCCTCCCCGGCATCGACGCCGGCGCGGGCTGGCTCATTTTCGGACTTCCGCCAGCCGAGATCGCCGTGCATCCGTCCGCAACGGGCGGCAGTCATGAAATCTATTTCATGTGCGCCGATATCGAGCAATTCGTCTCGCAGGCCAGGCGCAGAGGCGTTTCCTTGAGCGACGTAGCCAATCGCGACTGGGGGCGATTGACGAGAGTCTCCCTGCCGGGCGGCGGACAAATCGGCGTGTACGAGCCCCGGCACGAGCGACCAAAGAACCTTCAATCCACTGCCGAAACCGGCTCCGAATAGCGGAGCCTAGACGAGGTAGCGACATGGCAATTTCCCATCGCGCGGCGGCATCCGCTCTTGAAGTCGATGCCAGAGTCGGAACGAGTTATCCGACACCCTTTCGCAACGAGGTTCAGTCGCGGCGCAAACGGGCGCTCGGCGACAATTTCGGATTGACGAAATTTGGCGTCAATCTCGTGGAGCTACCGCCGGGATCGTGGTCCTCGCAGCGACACTGGCATACTCGCGAAGACGAATTCGTTTACGTTCTCGCCGGAGAATTGACGCTGGTTACAGACGAAGGCGAACAAGCTTTGACGGCGGGTATGGTAACCGGGTTTCCGCACGGCCAGGCGAACGGTCACCATCTGATCAACAGCGGCGACATACCGGCAATTTATCTAGAGGTCGGCGACAGGGATCCCGATGATGAGGTTTTCTATCCCGACATCGATCTCCAGTTGATTGCGGACGGCGAGGGTGGGCGTGCCTTCACGCGCCGGGACGGAACGCCTTACGACGAAGCATAAAGCCGCAAGCGCGGTCCCCGTATCATCAACTCAGAAGAATTCGTCTGAGTGCCGATGCATCCTTCGACTGTTCCGAGCCTATCCGAACGGCTCGATTTGTTCTCTACGGAGGCACCCCCGAACCGCCTCGGCGCCGTGGACCCGAGCCGCTGGTATTCCGAAGCGGCGCGCGGCCGCTACGTTCTGCTCCGAGTCGTCGAGATACAGTATTTCGGGCGCGTTCACCGACACGCTTTCGAGAACCCGTTCGAATATGACGTCATCCGGCTTGCAGCAGCCCATTTCGAAGGATAGAAACACGTGGTGGAACAAACTTCCGAGATCCGCCTGCCGATTGACCATTTGCCAGTGAAAAGTATTCGTATTCGAAAGCAGCGCCAACGTATTTTGTTCTCTTAGTTTCTGCAGCATGCCGACCACATTCGGAAACAAATCCAGGTGCCAGCGGGAGAATCGCTCGCGAAACTGCGCCGGCCCCTCCGATATCGCCAGCTCCTCGGCAAGCTTCGGCAGGAATTCGGCGGCATCGATTTGACCGAGCTCGAAGGCTCGCACGGCCGGTGATGACAACCACAGCGACCAGAATTCCTTGTCCGTGATTGCCAGCCGCATCTGGCTGGCCGGCCGGCCGAGATCGGCGAGTACGCCGCCGAGATCGAAAAGTATAAGTCGACGACTCATTTTCGCTCCGGACCTGCAGCGATTGGCACCAGCCTGAGCAGGAAAAGGCCCGTGATCATACCCGCTGTCCTGCCGATGAGCACGCCGGCAACAACGAAGATTGCTACCCACCACGCGATCGGCGCATTGTCGGGCAAAAGCGCGGGCAGAACAAACGTCCATGGCAGTGCCACGAACCAACCGAGCACGTTGCCGACGATCCAGCTTCGCGAGAATCTGACGACACCGCGCAAAGCGAAAGATTGCGCAATACCGATCGCTACCAGGATGAGGAATGCGGCAGGCAGCCAGATTGCAGCCCGTGCTTTCGACGACAGCCCGTAAAAGTCGTCGAGCGTCGGGGCAAGCATGGCGCCCTCGCCGAGGCCGCCAACGATAACGATGCCATAAAGTATCAGCGAGTGGACTGCGGCATCCAGACCTGCCGTCACTTGCAACGCGATGCAAGCGCCAAAGACGGGAATGCCGCCGAAACCGATCAGCTCACCGAGCGTAAAGGCAATCACCCAGCGCCGCCAGAGTTTACGAGATCCGATATCCACGTTGATCCGAGGCCGAACGAATGAGCCAGGATCGCCAGTCGCACATGCCTGTGCCGACGCAGATCCCGGATGGTATTCGGTACGGACTTTAGGTTTCGAAGTATAGACAGGGTTTTCGAAGTCGCATCAGGCCGCCGGTAATTTCCGGGTCGATCACGAATTGCCGGGAAATCGGCTCAGGATCCGGCCGCCGGCCTGGGTGAGGGCAATACTGCGCACTCTCGCCGCACGGTGCTCTTCGCCCACTCGAACGCCACGATCCCCGACACGATGTTAGCCACCGCATATGCCGCAAAGATGCCACGGTAGTCGAAAAACTACATTCCAACGAATGCAAGCGGCAGGTACAGCACCAGCATGCGTCCGACACTGATGAAGACCGCGGGGATCGGTTTGCCGAGGCCGTTGAACGCCGCATTCATGACCATGACCATGCCGTATGAGCCGTAGCTGATCGGCACTATCCAGAGAAACAGAGTCGTGACGTGCGTGACGCTGTCGGCATCGCTGAACAGGGTCGGCAAGAAATTGGCGAGCCCGGCGAGCAAAGCCGCTATGGCGAGACCGCTCCCCAGGCAGAACAGCGTACACAGGCGCAGCGCCCTTAGAATCCGGTCCTCATTGTTCGCGGAAAAGTTTTGCCCTACGAATGGGCCGATAATCGACGACATCGCATAATACATCACCAGCATCAGCGACTCGATACGGCTCGCTACACCGAAGCCCGCAACTGCGTCCGGCCCGAAGCGCGCAATCATGGCCGTGATTACGGCCACGACAATTGGCACGACGGCGTTCGTGCCAGCGGCAGGAATGCCGACATGCAGGATGTCGCGCCAGGATTTCCTGACCTCGATTGGATCCGGCGCATTGAAACTCACCATGTCCAGCCGATGGCGCATCAGATACAGCGTGACTACGCACACGCTGCCACGGGCAAG
Source organism: Woeseiaceae bacterium (assembly GCA_041617855.1). Taxonomy (GTDB): domain Bacteria; phylum Pseudomonadota; class Gammaproteobacteria; order Steroidobacterales; family Woeseiaceae; genus UBA1847. Next base: position 78,315 of record JBFJOC010000004.1, read on the forward strand.
AAGGGCGGCGGTCGCCGCTCCGTCGAGACCCAATGCAGGAATTGGTCCGACTCCGAAAATGAAAACAGGATCGAGCAAGACGTTCAATATCGCCATCCCGACCATCAGCGTTCCCGGCAGGCGCGTATCTCCGGTTGCACGCATGCTGCTCATGCCCACCATGCCGACGACGATGAACGGCACGCCGGCGTACAGAATCGTCATGAAACTGCGGATCATCGGGATCATGTCATCCGGCGCGCCGAGGAGGCGGAACAGCGGGCCGATTGTCAGGATGCCGATTGCGGCAATTACGGAAGTAACCAGAAACTACAGCAGGAGGCTGTCAGTCGCAAGCCGCCGCGCACGGCGATGATCTTCGGCGCCGATGGCGCGGGCAACGACCGACGAAGTTCCGGCGCCGAGCCCGATTGCGACGCTCGTCACGATCATCAGTATCGGGAACCCGAATCCGAATGCAGCGAGCTCGCGGTCACCTACCTGCCCGAGGAACCAGGTGTCGATCAGCCCCTGTGCCATCATCATCGCAATGCCGAACAATACGGGCAGAGTCATGTTGACCAGATGTCTGCCCACCGAACCCTGGGTGAGCCTGGCTGTTCCTGGTTCCATCATCATCCGGAAAGTGCCGGCGTGGACCGCGCAACGCCGACGGAGAATTGTCTCGACTGTCCCCATGACGGGGATTTCGTCGCTGTCCTTTACTATGGCTTAGCCCCGAGCGACGCGCAATCGCTGCGGCAGCTCGATGCGCTATCATCTAGATGCACTCGGAGATCGGGTCGAAACATGAAATTCAGATCTGAAGTAACGATCGATGCCGACATCGACACTGTATGGCGCGCCTTCGACAATTCTGAGAATTTGTCCAAATGGCAGCCGACACTTAAGTCGTTCACGCCGGTATCCGGGGCGCCCGGGCAACCGGGCGCCGTTTCCGAAGTCGTCTACGAGGAGAACGGTCGCACAATAACGATGACGGAAACCGTCACGGAGCGACGCCGACCACACTTCATGGCCGGCACCTATCGATCGCGATATGGCATCGCCCTGATTGTGAATCATTTCGAGGCGCTCGATAACGGTGCTCGAACTCGCTGGGTGAGTTACACGAATCAGGCGTTTAGGGGAATCATGAAAATCATGGCGGTTTTCGTATACAAGTCGATTCGGGAACGCGTCGAGAACGACATGCACCGATTCAAGCTGCTGGTCGAGAGCCAGATTGCGGGCGTCGCCCTATGAGTTGGAAGAAGCTCGACTCGCGCGTCATATACGAGAATCCCTGGATGCGCGTTCTGGAAGATCATGTCATCAATCCCGGCGGCGGCGAGAATCAATATGGTCATGTGCATTTCAAAAACCGCGCGATCGGCATTATTCCGCTCGATGACGCCGGAAACACATGGTTGGTTGGCCAGCAGCGTTACACGATCGGCGCATATTCCTGGGAGATCCCCATGGGCGGAGCGCCCCTGGATGAACCGCCGCTAACGGCGGCCAAGCGCGAATTGAAGGAAGAAACCGGCCTAAGCGCTCTGCGCTGGACCGAATTGATGACGCTGCACACGAGCAACTCGATCACCGATGAGGTCGGCATCGTGTTCGTCGCCGAAGATCTCACCGAGGGCGAAACCGATTTCGGGGAAACAGAGGATCTCGAGGTTCGCCGGCTGTCGCTCGACGAGGCAATCGGCATGGTCGAAGCCGGGCTGATTACCGACGCGATCAGCGCTGCCGGGCTGCTCAGGATCGCGGCACTGCGGCAGCGCTAGGGCCGCTCGCCAACCTACCGTGGACGCCCGCCATGGGAGCGCCTTCCAGGCGCGATGTTCGCGGCAGGATGCCGCTCCCACATTGTAAGCATCAATCACCTGGGAGCCGGCCGTGCGGGCGAGACGGAACCGCCATGGGAGCGCCTTCCAGGCGCGATGTTCGCGGCAGGATGCCGCTCCCACCACGCGCAGGCGTGGCAGCCCGTCGTGCGGGCGACTGATCGCGGCCATGGGCCGCTCCCACATTGTGTGCATCAATCACGTGGGAGCCCGCCGTGCGGACGAGACGGAACCGCCGTGGGAGCGCCTTCCAGGCGCGATGTTCGCGGCAGGATGCCGCCCCCACATTGTGTGCATCAATCACGTGGGAGCCCGCCGTGCGGACGAGACGGAACCGCCGTGGGAGCGCCTTCCAGGCGCGATGTTCGCGGCAGGATGCCGCCCCCACATTGTGTGCATCAATCAC
>JBFJOC010000005.1:0-73270 GCA_041617855.1 Woeseiaceae bacterium
GCGCTGCGCGACCAGGTTTTTGACTGCATTTCGTACCCGATGGTCACGCAGCCGAATGAACACCCGGAACAATACCGGAATCAGGAACAGCGTCAGCGTCGTGCCGACCAGCAGGCCGAACACCATGCTCGCTGCCACCGGCCCCCAGATGGCTGACTTTCCGCCGAGTCCCGTCGCCAGCGAAAACAGCCCGGCGATCGTCGTCAGCGACGTCATGATGATCGGGATGACCCGCCGCCTGGCCGCGTACATGACAGCATGCAGCGGCCGCATGCCGGCGGCCATGCGCGCATTCGTCGCGTCGATCAGCACGATTGCGGCGTTCACGGCAATACCCGTCAGTGCCACGATGCCGTAGATCGTATACAGGCTCAGTGCGAAGCCGGTGACGTACAGGCCGAACACGACGCCGGTAAATGCCATCGGCACGGTGAACAGGATCAGCATCGGCTGGAAATAGCTGCGAAATTGCGTCGCCAGGATCAAGTAAATCAGTCCGAGGCCGAACAGGAACAGGATGAACATCGAGTCGAGGCTCTCCTCGATATCGTCGAACGCGCCCGCGAAATCGAGCGAAACGTTCGGGAACGCGTCGCGAATCTTCGCCCACTCGTCGATGATGAACTGAGTCGCGGCAAGCGTATCGGGCGACCCGGGCCCGAGGTCGCCTTCGACGGTAATCGAGCGCCGGAAATTGTAGTGCTTGATCGTGCCGCTGCTGCGCGTAACCCGGCTTACCGTCAGCGCACGAAATGTCGTCGTGCCGCCGCCCGGCAGCAGCACGGGATCGTCCAGGACCTGTTCGACTTCCGTCACGGTCCGCTTCGGACCGCGAACCCTGAGTTCGACTTTTTCCCCGAGGTCGCGGGTGAACGCGATGATTTCGCCGTCCATGTGCAGGCGCAAAAGCCTCGACACGTCGCCCGGATTCAGCCCGGCCTCGCGAATCGCGCGATTGTCCAGGTCGATCGTCAGCTCGTAGCGGCCGGGCACGTCGTCGTCCGTCACGTTGTCCGACCCCGGAATGCTTCGCACGATGTCCTCGACCGCGTCCGCCCCGCGGCGAATGTCTTCGTAAACGTCGCCGCGCACGTTGACCGATATGTCGCGCGTTACCGGGGGTCCGAACTCCGGCAGGAAGTGGTGCACCTTACCCGCTACGGCAGCCGCCATGGCCGCTTCGAGCACGGCGTCACGAACCTCGTAGACCGTTCGGCCACCACGCTCCTCAGGGTTCAGCGACACCTGTATCTGCCCGTAGTGGTCGCCGTAGAGGCCTTCCGTCTCGGAGAACTGCAGTCCCGCCATACCCGTCATGGCCCGAAGTTCATCCTCCCGGACCACCGGCCGGATTGCAGCCTGGAGGACATCCACCTGCGCGATCGTCTCCTCGAGCGGCGTCTCCGTCGGCATGTCGAGATTGATGTACACGAGCCGAAACGGGTCACCGACGAAGAACTCCACCCGCACCGCGCCGGTCGACACGCCGAGAATCGCCAGCGCGAACGCGACGACGCCGATTGCGAAAAACGGAAGGGGCCGGCGAAATACGTAGGCCAGGGCGCGCGTGTAGCGCACGCGGACCCAGTGCGTCCAGCGGTCGCGCCAGTGCCGCATGCGCTCGACCCGTCCGGCGACGCGACGGCGCGTTATCCCGATCACGTGCGACGGCAGGATCCAAAACGCCTCGATGAGGCTCACCAGCAAGCCCACCGTAACGACGATAGGAACGACCTTCATGAACTTGCCGACGATGCCGGGCAGCAGCATCAGCGGCGTGAACGCGGAAATTGTCGTGAATACAGCAGAAGTGACCGGCTTGCCGACTTCCCGCAGCGAGTCGAGTGCGGCCTCGATCGCTTCCTGGCCGCGCTGCAGGCGATAATACATCGCCTCCACCACGACGACCGCGTCGTCGACGAGCATGCCGAGGACGATGACGACGCCGAGGAGCACCGCTACGTTGACCGTGCTGCCCATCATGTTGAGGATCCAGAATGCGCCTGCGATCGAAAATGCGATGCCCATCGTCACGAACGCGGCGATGCGAATGCCGAGAAACAGCCAGCACACGGAGAGCACAAGAATCAGTCCCAGCAGCGCGTTGCGCTGCATGATGCCAATGGCTTCGCGCGTGGCGACGGTCTGGTCGTCGGCGAGGATCAGGTCGATACCCGTGCCGTCGAGCAGCACGTTCTTGCGATCGAGATAATTGTTGATCCGCTCGACGAGCTCCAGCGTGTTCGTGAAGCTGACCTTCGTGATCGCCATGGAGATTGCCGGCCGGCCCCCGACGCTCACCAGCTGGTTCGGCTCCTCCTTGGCGCGGCGCACGGTGGCGATTCGATCCAGCGGTATCTTGACCTGCGGCGCCGCCGGCGGCGACACAAGGAACGCGGCCAGCCTTTCCGGATCCGCAGTCTTGCCGCTGACGCGCAGCAGCCAGGCCTCGCTGCCGACTTCGAACTCGCCGGCAGACACGTCGACGTAGGCCGCGCCCAGCTGATCGGCCACGTTGACCGCCGTCAGCTGATGAAAGACGAGCGCCGCCGGATCGATTTCGACGTGCAGCTCTGGCTCGTCGAAGCCGAACGCCTGGACCTGGTCGACGCCGCTGATGCGTTCGAGCTCTTCCTTGATCAGCTTGCCCTGCCGCCGCAGCCGTTCGTCACGCGCCTGGCCCACGACGACGACGGTCGCCGTCGGGAAGCCGTTCGACGTCGTGATTTCGAGGATATCCGGATCCTCGGCCTCCTCCGGCAATTCGTCGTTCGCCTTGCTCTGGATCTCGCGCCGGAGGTCCGTGATGCGCTTGTCGAAGTCCCGTTCCGGCAGGTCACGAAAGCGGATCAGAATCTCGGAGACGTCCTGGCGGCTCTTGCTGATGACGAAGCGTATGTCGCGCACCTTACGGAGCGCGTCTTCGAGCGGGCCGGTAACGAGTTCCTCCACGTCGGAAGCGGTTGCGCCAGGCAGGATCGTGGCAACGCTGACGAAATTGAAGTTGATCTCGGGATCCTGCTCGCGGGGCATCTGCGCGTAAGACACGATGCCCATGACCAGGACGACCGAAAACAAAATGTTGACCAACGGATGATTGGTCAACAGTGTCCGCATAATTTTCATCGCCGCGTTACGGCCAGCGAGTCCCCATCCTGCAGCCGCGTATGGCCTTCGACAATGATGAGCGTTTCGGGCGGCAGGTTGACCACGGCTGGTCGCCCGAGCTGTGCCGACGGTATGGCGACGAAATTCGCAACGTCGGGATTGGCGGTAAATACGCCGAATTCCCGGCCTCGTTGCACGATGAGTTCGACGGGCAGAAGACCCGACGCATCCTTCCACACCAGATGCCCGGTCGCACCGATCGGTGCGACGGAATCCGTAAAACTGAAGCGGCCGCGAACCAGTCGTGTCGCAGGGTCGATGATGCTCGAAATACGCTCCAACGATACGGGCCAGCTCTTACCCTGACTCTCGAACTGGAGCTCGCCGGTCCTGCCGAGGTTTTCTACCCAACGGGGATCGAGCTCCACCTCGACCTCCCGCTGATCGGTCTGTACAAGCGTCAACAGCGGCGTACCGGGCTGTGCGTAACTCCCGACCTGCGCCTGGCGCTCGACGACGGCGGCATTGAACGGCGCACTTATGCGGGTGCGCCCAACATCGAGCTCTGCGCGTCGAATTGCGACGAGCTGCGCGTCCCGGTTCGCCTGCAGAACCGCCAGACTCGACCGCCGCGCAATCAGCTCCTCGTCGGAGATAAAGCTCTTGCCGAGCAGCTCTTCGGCCTTTTTCACTCTCGACTCGGCTTCGACGATTTGCGCGTCGATGGCAACGAGGCCGGCACGGGCCTGCGCGAGCGTGAGCCTGGCATTGTCATTGTTGAGGCGCAGCAGCAGGCGCCCCTCCTCGACTTCGTCGCCGACGTCCACGAGAACCGCCTCGATCGTGGCAACGACCTCGGCGGTAATGCTTGCCCGATTGGCGGAAATGACGGCTGCCGGAGCGCGATGCTGCTGCTCCACGAGCAAGTCGCCCAGCCGTCGCGCCGTGACCTTGATCGGCTCCGCAGCCTGCACGGTCGCAGACGCGAGCACGAGGACGACGATCAGAAACTTCTGTGGCATGGTACGACGCGGGGGTTGCATGCCGGAACGGCAGGGGCGCTATTGTATGCGCTCGCCGGTGACGCGGAAAAGCCGTAAATGCCGTAACCGGGCGTTCATTTTTACCAGTTGGTAACCGCCGTGTGGTGCCCGGATCGCAGCGAGAACGTCCGTGGGTGCACGGCAGCAGCGGACAACCGGACCTCAAGCCATGACCGAAACGCCGAGCCTCATACGTTGGCGAATATTCGCGATCCTCGCGCTCGCCAGCTTTATCTCTTACGTACTGCGCTCGAACATTTCGATTGCCGCACCGGCGATGATTGCGGACCTCGGCCTTTCCGAGATCCAGTGGGGCTGGGTGCTGGCAGCCTTCGCCGCGGGGTATGCAGTCTTTCAGTTCCCGGGCGGCCTCGTCGGCGACAGAGTTGGTGCCCGCGCTACGCTTGCCGTGATTGCCTTGCTTTGGGGACTGCTCACGATTTTGACGGCGCTCGTTCCGGGCACGGACGCCCTGTCCGTGACGCTGGTCATCGGCAGTCTCGTTGCAGTGCGCTTCCTGGTCGGCGCCACGCACGCGCCGATTTTTCCGGTCATGAACTGCGCGGTGAGCCGGTGGTTTCCCGTCGGCGGCTGGGCATTACCGCTCGGCCTTTCCAGCACGGCGCTGACGCTCGGTTTTGCAGCATCCGCGCCCGTGCTTGCGTGGACGATTGGCAGCTACGGCTGGCGCCTGTCGTTCCTGATACTCGCCCCGCTGGGAATTTTGGTGGCCGGCCTCTGGTACTGGTACGCACGCGACAATCCGGCCGATCATGACGCGGTGAACGCGGCAGAAATCGCGCTCATCGCCGGAGGCCGGCCTGAAAGGGACGCCGAGCCCGAACCGCACATTCGCTGGACGCGCGTGCTCATGGATCGGAACGTCCTCCTCTTGATGATCAGCTATTCGTGCATGAATTTCGTGTTCTACGAGGTCTTCAACTGGTTTTATTACTATCTCGTCGAGGTCCGCGAGTTCGATGCGCAGACGGCCGGCTACGTGACGTCGACGCAGTGGATCGCGGGAGGCGCCGGCGCGGCGCTGGGCGGCTGGTTGTGCGACAAGCTGTGCGGACGCCTCGGGCTACGCTGGGGATGCCGCTGGCCGATCATTGTCGGCATGCTGGCCTCGGCTTGCCTGCTCGTCGGTGGCGCGTTTTTCGCGAATGCAGCCGTCGCTGTGTCCCTGCTGGCACTCTGTTTCTTTTTCAATCAGCTGACAGAGGGTACGTACTGGGCAACGAGCATCGCGGTCGGCGGCCGCTACGCCCGTGCGGCCGGGGGCGTGCTGAATACCGGCGCCAATCTGATGGGCGTTGCGAACGCGTTCCTGGTGCCGGTTTTCGCGGGCGCGTTCGGCTGGCGTATCGCCCTCGCATCGGGCGCCGTATTTGCCGTTGTCGGCGCCGCGTTGATTCTCTTGGTTCGTGCCGACAGGTCGCTCGATACGGCAAACGCGTAAACGGCGCCCGAGTGAACGTCTGATTTAGCTCTGCAATTGAACTGACAATTTATTCCTACCGCCCGCTGCTTAGTCCTTTTCGATCGTGACCGCTTCGCCGTAGGCAAGGATTTCCGACGCGGCGCCCATAATCAGCGACGTCGTGAAGCGTACGTTAACCACCGCGTTGCCGCCCAGGCTTCGCGCTTCGTTCGCCATCCGGTCCAGCGCCTGCTCGCGCGCCTCCGCCATCATCTGGGTGTATTCCTCGATCTCGCCGCCGACGATGTTCTTAAGGATCGCCAGTATGTCTTTGCCCAGATGGCGCGCGCGAATCGTATTGCCGCGCACCAGCCCGTACGACGTCTTCGTCGTATAGCCGACTACGTGAGCCGCCGTTGTCATCTTCATCGCTGAATGTCCTTGTACTTGTCGGATTTCATCACGAACCACTTCTCGCGTATGACGGAAACCGCGAGAATCGCGCCGCCGATCGCGACCGCGGCGATTGCCAGTTTGATGAAGCCGGGAATGCTGGCGTCCGCCATCAGCTCCTGGATCGCCTGCCAGATTCCATAGGACAGCAGTACGATTGCTCCGATCGAAACCAGAATCCAGGCAATGCCACGTTCCAGCTTGGCGTATACCGAGCCCCAATACTTATCCCAAACCTCGTCGGGCGGCTTGTTTATACTCATGATGTTTGTCGCCTCCTTTACTCGCTGAAGTTCTTGCCATTCCTCGCGCAGGGTCGTATCCCCTGCCAACAACTCGTCCAGCCGGCGCCGTTCGTCCTCGCTGCACTCGCCATCGAGCACCGTCATCATCAATGCACGAACTTTTTCGCTATATTCGTTCATTCGAAGTCTTCCAGTTGCTTTGCGAGTTTTGTCCGGGCTGCATACAGCCGCGACATAACCGTACCGACAGGCACGTCCAACAAACTCGCCATCTCCTTGTACTTGAGGTCCTGAAATTCACGAAGGACGATGATTTCCCGCTCCTCCGGCTCCAGGTTTTCTATAGCCAACCGAACACGAATCTGCACCTCGCTCCGTCTTGCTGCATCGGCCGGCCTGGACGCTCCGCGCACTTCGGCCTCGGCAACCAGCCATGGCGAATGTTGCTCGAGTCGGGCACGTCGCGTACCCCGGTTACGGACGTGGTTGAAGCACAGGCGCCGCAGGATCTGGTAGTACCAGGTATAAAAGGACCGCTCCGGATCAATAATTGTCCGGGCGCGGAAAGCTCGTACGAACGCTTCCTGGGACAGGTCGAGGGCATCGTCCTGGTGACCCACCATGCCCACCGCCGCGAAATATGCGCGCCGCATGTACCGCGATACCAACAGTCCGAACGCATCCCGGTCTCCTTCCCGGACACGTAGCACGATATCGCGTTCGTCGTTGCAGCCCTCGCTTCTGGCCATGTTGCCTCCCGGTCACTACTGATACACGCGGGCGGGCGTTTTATTCACGCTGTCATTACAATCCGCGGGCAATCCGGCAGAACCGCTGCCGTGGAGGATACATGCATGGTAGCCGAGACCATTGAGCCTTGGGACCAGCTGCGGTCCATGCTGCACGAAGGCAGCCCGGATCACGTGCTGGAGGCCTTGCTCGACAGCCTGCCGCCGGCCGATCTGATTCATACGGTTTTCCAGCTTGGTGAAGACGATCAGCGTCGACTCTTGTCGGCCATCTCTGCGTCAAGGGCGGCCGACGTCATCGAGGACATGCCCGAAGGCATCGCAGCGGACCTCATCGAGGACATGGCTGCGGTCGACGCCGCACCGATCGTCGAGGAGCTCTCGAGCGACCATCGCGTCGACGTACTCTCGGAGATGGACGAGGCAGACGCGGAGGCGATCCTAGAGCACCTCGACGAGGAGGAAGCCGTCGAAATACGCGAGCTGATCGCGTATCCGTCGGATGTCGCCGGCGGCCTCATGATGACCGAATTCGCGGCGTACCCGATGGCGGCCACCGTGCGCGAGGTCGTCGATGACCTCACCGGCCGCGAAGGCGAGTACGAGTTCCTGACCGTCCACTACATCTACGTCGTCATCAAGAAGTACAAACTGAAGGGCGTAATCCGACTTCGCGACCTGGTATTCGCCGACCCGAATGCGCGAATCGGCCAGATAGCGAAGCCTGCGCTCACCGTTTCGGCGACGACTCCGCTGGCCGAGCTCGATCAGTTCTTCGGCGATCACGACATAGCGGCCGTGCCGGTGGTTGACGGCAAGCACAATCTGCTCGGTATCGTTCGCCGGCGTGCCGTGCTCGAGGCGCTAGCCGAAAAATCCGAATCCGATCACCTGAAGGCCGCCGGCATCGTGGGCGGTGACGAGCTCCGCAGCATGCCCGTCGCCGTGCGCTCGCGGCGGCGGCTTGCGTGGCTGAGCATCAACATCGGCCTCAACATCATCGCCGCCAGCGTCATTGCGCTTTACGAGGACACGCTGAGCGCCGTTATCGCTCTGGCCGTGTTTCTGCCAATTGTCTCCGACATGAGCGGCTGCTCCGGCAACCAGGCGGTAGCTGTCAGCATGCGTGAACTGACCCTCGGCGCTGCGAAACCCGGCGACGTGATCCGGGTCTGGGGCAAAGAGGTATCAGTCGGCGTGATCAACGGCGTCGCGCTCGGCGTACTTCTGGGCATTGCAGCCTGGGCCTGGAAGGGCAATCCGACGCTCGGCCTCGTCGTCGGCGCGGCGCTGGCGCTGAATACGATCGTCGCCGTGTCCATCGGCGGCACCGTGCCGCTCATGCTGAAGCGCCTCGAGCTCGATCCCGCGGTGGCGTCCGGACCGCTCCTGACGACGATCACCGACATGTGCGGTTTTTTCCTGGTGTTGAGCCTCGCGAGCGTCGCGCTTCCGCAGCTGCTGTAAGCCGGGCAATTGCGCAGCTCGAGCGAGCCGGAGTGCCGCTCACGCGGCGGCATATTCTCCAGTGATTTCAGCAATATATTCTTCGCAGCGGGCAAGATAATTATAACGATCGCCCCGCTAATCCCCGCAGAATTACAGCCACAAACGGTGCGGCGGGCTCCGGCCAAATTGGGTCTTACCGTCCCGCGCAAAGGACAGCTGGCACAGGGACGTGCACACGCAATTGAACGGTCGGACCCTGCCGGAGCCTGCGACACCGAGTGAACATAAGGCATAAGCCCGACAGCGACGATTACTGCTTCGGAAGCCCCCGATTCGGGCACCGGCGCAGCGACGGGCCGCGTGTTTGGCCAGCATGTATGCGACGTTTCATGAAGTCACGACCGTGCGACAACGAGCATCGCAGGCGCTCTCAACGGGGGCCGCGCGTGCATCTGGAGTGTTGGTTCTGGGCAGGCGTATTTTTTTCAGCGCTTATTGTTATCGCGTTTCTGAAACTCGACCCGAGCGTCACGCCAACCGACGAATTCGTCGTATTCAATGGAGCCCGTCTCGATGTTCTCGATGAGCACCCGGCCCGTTACAAGGTCGTCCTGCTCGGCGATTCACGGCTCAAGTACGCCACGCTTTCCGATGATGATCTCGGAAGATTAGCTGCAGATCTGAACGCGGATATCGCGTTTTTGCGCATCGTCCAGAATCAGGCGCAGTTTGACGATTTCGTGTCTTTTCTCGATCGGATTCTTGCCATCGAGCCGGACCTGGTATTGCTGCAGGAATCGCTTTTCAGCCGTCAGCGTGACGAAGACGTGGATCTGCGCACGCTGCAGAAGATGGTCATATGGTCGCTGGTCGATGGGCGAGGGACGTGGAATCCCCATGGCGTGAATCAGGCCGAACTACAGTTCGCTACGCCGTGTCTGGGTTCCGGTGCGCAATCGCCCGCAGCGGACATGAACCCTGCACAGCTGCACGCGTTCGTCGAGGAAGTTCACGATCGTGGCACGCGCGAATGGGACGGTCCCAACGCGCTCGCCGCCAGGGCATTCGTGGAAGTCGCCGGCCAGCGTGGCATTCGCGTTTTGCCGCTGGAGCTGCCGGCAACCGATGCGTATTCCAGAATCCTCGAGACAGCGTTCGCCGACCATGCCGAGACCGCGGGAACAACGCTTCGAGCCACCTGGAAGTGTCCAAGGCGATTCCAGCCGGAAGATTATTGCGACCTTATGCATCTCGATGCAGACGCGCGAACCATGTTTTCGGAATGGCTGACGAGACGCGCCGTCGATCAGCTCCAGGCGGTTGAACCGCGGGCACGGATGGCGAGTGTGAACGACGCAGAAGGACATCGACGAGATTAAGGAACGGAGGCCAGGGAATGGAAACGAACGCCGCAGACAACAGCCTGACACGCTGCCATCAGGTTCTCGAGCAGTCCAGGCTGCGAACGAAGCCCGGAAAATGGCTGCTCGAAGGTCGCGTCGGCCGAAGCTACGGAGAATTCTTCGACAGGGCGGGCAGAGTGGCATCCTGTGCCCGCGCGCGCGGGCTCGGCGTCGACGACCGCGCCATCATAATTTCCGATGATGACGGCACGATCATAGAAATATTCTTTGGTCTTATCGCTGCCGGCGTGACGGCTGTAATTCTCAATCCCCGTGGCTCGGTCGACGAAACAGAATCACTGGTCCGTGCGGCAGACGCGTCGCTGGTATTCGTGGACGACGGTCGGTTTTCAGACGTTGATTTTGCCACGTTACTCCGCAATGGCTCGCCAGTCATTCGGATCTTGCCGCCCGCGGCGCAACGCACGCGGCTTTTTGCCCGCCTGAGCGGCAAGCCAAATGCTCCGCTCGGGTCATCACAGGAGACATATCCGGCGATGCTGAGCCCGTTTGAGCCGCGCCTGGCCACGCCAGTCGAGATCCCGGACACGACGACCGCCTACATATTGTTCACATCGGGCACCACGTCGCAGCCTAAAGGTGTGGAGATCACGCATAAGAGTCTGTTTGCCCAGATGGACACTTTCGTACGCCAGTACCGCCTCGACGAGAGCTCGCGAATCCTGAATCTGCTGCCCCTGCAGCATACGGATGGTCTGACACACGGCGCCGTGTTGAGCCTCACCTGCGGCGGCACGCTCGTTCGTCCGATGCGCTTCCGGGTGGACAGGTTGCCGGCATTGCTGGATGAGATCTACAAATCGCGCATCACGCATTTCATCACCGTCCCCTCAATGCTTGTCCTCATTCGCCAGCTCGGTCGCGACTACGAGGACGCGTTCGACAGCGATGATTTCCAATTCATCATTTCCACGGCGGCATATCTCGATGCGGGTCTCTGGCAGTCATTACAGGAATCCCACGACGTCCGGATCGTCAACGTATACGGCCTCACCGAGACGGTCTGTGAAGCCTGTTATTGCGGCCCCGATGACGAAAGCTTCCGGATTGGCACGGTCGGCAAGCCGGTGGACTGCGAAGCGAAGGTCGTCGACGCGGATGGAACGACGCTGGCGCCAGGTCAGGAAGGCGAGCTGCTCATCAAGGGCGACAATGTGATGAAAGGCTACTTCCGAATGCCGGGCGAAACCGAAAACGTGCTTCGCGATGGCTGGTTTCACACCGGAGACATCGCAACGATCGATGAACAGGGGTTCGTCACGATCGTCGGCCGGAAGAAGAGTGTCATAATCAGCGGCGGCTACAACATTTATCCCGAAGACGTGACCAATGTGCTGATGCGTATGGATATCATCACGGATGCGGTAACGATCGGCATACCCGATGAAACCTGGGGGGAGCGCGTCGTATCCTGTGTCATCCTGACCGACAGGGATGCCGGATCCGCAAGCGATATCTCCGAGTTTTTCCTGAGACATGCGGCCAGGGAAAAACTGCCCAGGGACATATATATCATGGACGAATTTCCGCGCGGGCCGGCCGGAAAAGTTCAACTTGACAAGTTGCGGCACCGGATAGAGCAGCTGAGGCAGCATTCGGCCGCCCATCGTGACAGCGAATCCGGCAGCGTGAGCAGCGTCGTGACGGACATTGCGTCCAGCGTATTCAAAATGCCCGTCTCCGACCTCGGGCCGGATGCGTCGCCTGACACGGTTTCGGCCTGGAATTCATTGGCACACGTGGAGTTCCTGATGGCGCTGGAGGTCGAATTCGGCGAACGCTTTACCGCGCGTGAAATCATGTCGATCTCAAACCTCGGGCAAGCGGTCAGGGTACTGCGAGACAAGGTCGCCTGACCCGAGCAGCGAGTACCACGAGAGATGATCGGGTGAGTGCGACCAGCTTTATCTGGCTCGGCTGGATGGCGGGCGCCACCGCCACGTACTGGCTCACGCCCGCTGCCTACCGCGATTTTTTGCTCATTGCCATTACCGCAACTTTCCTTACCGTCTACGCGCCAGAGTCGGCGATCATTCTCGCGGCCTTCACCGGGCTCACGTATTTCGGCGGACGCGAACAGCGCCTGTCGACATGGCGCCTCATTGCCGTTGCCGGCCTGATACTGTCGGTCCTCGTATACTACAAACTCAGGGTTGCCGGTGAGCAATTCGGCTGGGTTCAATCGGTCGCGATACCTCTCGGCCTATCGTACTACTCCTTCCGCTGCCTCCACTATCTGCTTGAACGCTACAAGGGTGCCTTTCCCGGCTGCGACCTGCGCAGCCTTAGCGCTTACCTTTTCTTTCTGCCAACGATAATGGTCGGCCCGATTCACCGCTTCCCACAATTCAACCGTGATGGTCGCAGGTTGCGCTGGGATACCTGGAAGTTCTCCGAGGGCCTGACACGCCTTCTTTACGGATACTTCAAGGTCATGGTACTGGCGGTGTTTCTCGTTTCGGAACAATTCGGACAATTCGTAGGAAGCCTACACGATACACATTTGTGGACGTTCACGTACCTGCACCTGCTTGAAAGAACGTTCTACGGCTACCTGCTATTCGCAGGTTATTCCGATATTGCAATCGGATTTGCGCTGTTGCTCGGTTTCAGGGTCATCGAAAATTTCAATTGGCCGTTTATTCGCCGAAACATTTCCGAATTCTGGAACTCGTGGCACATTTCGCTATCGAGTTGGGTGCGAGAATACATTTACAAATCGGTGTTTGCGGCAACGCGAAGCGCAGCGCTGGCCGCGGTTGCCACCATGCTGATCTTCGGATTGTGGCATGAAATATCGTTTCGCTACATTGCATGGGGAGCCTATCACGGCGCAGGGATTGCATTCTGGCAGTGGTTTCAGGGTATGAAATCGTCGCTTAGTTTTCCGAAGGAGGGTGCCTGGCAGTATCTGTGGCATGGGCTGTCGATCCTGATCACGTTTCATTTCGTTACCTTGAGTTTCGTACTCGTGTTGGAACCGGATCTCCAGGCAGCCATCGCTGTTTACGCGAGATTATTCATGGTGTCTTGATATGTATGACTTCATTTCTAACCGATTTGGCCACAAGGCCGGCGCGATTCTTACCGGACTCTGGCTCGCTGCCCTCTTGTTCATGACGCTGTTTTTCGGCGGCACGCCGGAGACGACGCTTCGATATCTGGCTCTGTGAGCCGTGGGGTTGGCATCCAATGACACTGGCTTCGAAAAATCCCGGAATCATCGTACTCGGCCTGCCGCGGAGCGGAACCACTCTGCTGCGTCGGATCCTGAACGCTCACCCGCGCATCGCTTGCGGCGGCGAATCGTTTCTGCTGCGCGCAACAGCCCGTTTTTTCGAAGGCGACTCGATTGTGGATGGCATTGACTACGGCGTAATGGGCGGCCTGAAAGCGGCTGGCTTCTCCGAGGGTGAAATCAAGCGAAGGGTGCGGCAACTGGCTTTCTCATTCCTCGAGGACTTTGCCGAGCAGGGGGGCAAGGCGAGGTGGGCGTCAAAGACGGCCGTGGACAGTTTTTACGTTGCCGAAATCGAAAGGCTATATGCAGGGCACGCGCAGTTCGTTTGCGTGCTCCGGCATGCGCTCGATGCCACACTCAGTCTGAACGACCTCTGCGAAGCCAACGAGATTTTTATCGCGGAGCTGCACCGGTACGTCGCACGCTGCGCACGTCCACTGGAAGCCTACGCGCACGCATGGAACGACGTGACAGGGATGCTGCTCGAGTTCGCGCGACGAAACCGGAAAGACGCGATGATCATTCGATACGAAGATCTCGTGAAAGAGCCAAGCCCTGTGTGCGAGCAGCTGTTCGAGTTTCTGGGCGAACCATGGGATGACGACATGCTCGCGAGCGCGCTAAGCGATGGCAGCGTAACGGGACTCGGCGACTGGAAAACCTATAGCCGCCGGTCCATCGACAACAGCAGCGTCGATCGCTGGAAATCGCTGCGGGACGACATTGTCAGCCGACTCGGTTCGATCGTCAATCCCGTGCTCGAGAGCGCCGGCTACGAGCCGGTACCCGTCGCTGCCCTGCCGGATCATGACGAGGCGATGCATCGATATGAGCTGAGCATGCGATTCAACGTAGCGCGTGCCCAGTCCGGCCAGGACGACTGACGCAGCCTGTTGACGTACCCCTACCGGGCCGAACGATCTGGAATGCGGCGGCGTTCAGCGACTGACGGAACGGACTTTGTCGTGGGTCAGCTGTCCGATCGACGTGCAGCCCAGAAGCGCCATGTCCCGCAGGAGCTCTTCGCGCAGCAGCTGTAGCGCGCGTTCGACGCCCGCCTGACCGCCGGCGCCGAGGCCATACAGATACGCGCGGCCCACGGAGCAGGCATCCGCTCCCAGCGCCAATGCTTTCAATATATGGGTACCCCGCCGGATGCCGCCGTCGACGATGAGCTCGAGCGAATCGCCGACGGCATCCCGGATCGGCGCGACGCAGTCGACTGGTGCGGGCGTCGTGTCCAGCTGGCGACCGCCGTGATTCGAAATCATGATCCCGGAAGCGCCGATGTCGACGGCGCGCTTCGCATCCTCGGGCGTCTGCAGGCCCTTGATCACGAACGGACCGGGCCACTGCTCGACCAGCCAGGCCGCATCGTCCCAGGTCACGCTGCGGTCGAACTGGCCGTTGACGTATTCGATGAGACCGATCGTGCCTGCGCCGATCGCGTCCACGCGATGGGCAACGTTTGCCAGCCTGAAGTCCGGGTGGCGAAGGAAGTTGAAAGCCCAGTGCCAGTGCGTCGCGAAGCTCCACAGGCTCGCCAATCCGAAGCGCGGCGGCATACGCATGCCGTGCACGAAATCCCGCTCACGGTTGCCGGCAAGCGGCGTATCGACCGTGAGGCACATGGCCTGATAGCCGGCTGCCTTGCAGCGCTCCACGAATTCTTTCGTGAGCTCCCGATCCTTCAGGATATATATCTGAAACATCTTGGGGCCCGTGCAAACATCGGCAACGTTTTCGATGCTTGTCGTGGCGAGCGTCGAGAGCGAGTACAGTGCCCCGAAACTTTGGGCTGCCCGCGCGACGGCGAGCTCCTTGTCGTGATGAAACAGGCGCGACATCCCGGTGGGCGCGAGAATCAGCGGAACCTCGAGCGTCGTGCCCAGCAGCGGTGTACAGAGATCGATCGCCTCGACGTTTCTGAGGTAACTCGGCAATAGCTCGTAATCGTCGAACGCCACCGTGTTCCGGCGCAGGGACCATTCGTCGTCGGCGCCGCCGTCGATGTAATGAAAAATCGGCGCGGGCAGCTTCGACTGCGCCATGCGGCGCAGATCAGCGACGTTCTTGCAGCGATCCAACTTCATTCGAATACGGACGCACTCCGAGAGCCCGACCCCAAAGTACGCCGCCATCCAGGCCCGTTTTTCGACGTCGTTAGCTCAATTTTCCGGCAATTGCCGCCTCGGCAAATTCTGCGTAGCTTCGGTTGCGCCAGGCCGCGCGCGCACCGGCGTCCATCACCGGCTGATTCGGACGCGGCACGACGCCGGCACCCTCGACGATTCGATTCATCATGTTGAACAGTCCGCAGATGAAAATCGCGTCCATCAGCGCGTCTTCAGACCAGCCGGCGGCGTAAACCGCCTCGGCGTCCCGGTCCGTCACGCGGGCCGGCGTCTGCGTCAGTTTGATCACGTATGCCAGAAGCGGACGCATCCGGGAATCCAGGGGGGCTCGACCAAAGTCCGTAGCGATGGAATCGACCAAATCGACGTCGACGTCAAAAGCCTGCGCGATGCGGCGATGCGCATCGAAACAAAAGTCGCAGGCATTCGTCGCCGACGTGACGGCTGCAATGAGCTCGCGTTCACCGATACTGAGCTCCGAGTGTTCTCTCAAGATCTCGTCATGTAGATTGCACAAAGTGCGCATGCCTTTCGGAAATCGATGAACGACATGTGCGAGCTGTGGGTTGTCCGGTACGGACGGAAAACGGGCCATAAGAATACTCCTGAGCTGCCGGTCATCACGCGCATGCAACGCACGCCCGGCAGCACGGCTGCGCGGCGGGACGGCCGCCATCGCTGCCCGGGAACTTACCTACAGTGCGTCATCCGCGCTGCCGTCTGCCGCCGGCGCCAGCACGTCGGTATCGCTTGCCTCGTCATCAAGCTCGCCGGCCGCCTCGGGCTTTGGCCGGTTCGCCTCTCCGCAGTTCCACCCTGCATCCTGCAGCTTGGCAATGAACTCACTGGTCTTGCGCTCGCAGAACCCGGCTTCGTTGTTGGCGCGCCACAGGACCAGTCGTTCGCCAGGCACCTCGGTGACCTTTCGATAATGCACCTCGCAGGGCACGGCGTCCGCTGTCTCGTAGAATACTTCGACATGGCGCTCGAGGCTGCCGTAGGTGCACTGGTGCTTGACGACACCCTGCCCCAGGACTAGACCGGGAAGCATTGCCGCGATGCCTGCCGCCACGCTTCGGTATCTCATGCTGCATTCCTCCGATCATTTATCGCGGAGGACCACTATACCAGCGGAACTCACATCGGCCCCGCCTTGCCGGGCCGCACGTGTAACGTTGCTGCAAAGACGGCTGGCGCCTGTCGTCGACTGTCAGCTTTCTTCGAGCCGTCGCAGGAGACTGTCTGCCTGCCGGCGCATTGCGGCGGATTTTCTGGCCTCCCGAAGCGCGGAGCGGGCCTCGGCTTTCATGCCCGCCCGATACGCGCTGATCCCTGCAAGCATGTAAACCCGGCCAGGATCCCCGATACCGCCGAGGTCAAGCGCCCGCAGGTATTGGTCATAGGCGTCCCGCCAGGCTTCGTCTTCGAAGTAAATGCTGCCCAGCAGTTCGTAGGTCTTGCCGTCCGGCGCGACCGCCGCGGCACGCTGCAGGAACTCCTTAGCGCGACTTCGCTCCCGCGCGAGCAGCCAGAGATCGCCGAGCTGCCGCAGCGTTTCGGAAGTTTCAGGAATCGTGTTGTCGGCAACGAATTGTTGCAGGAGCCGGGCGGCCTTGTCCGGGATCTCGATATATCCGAACATCGATATCATACGCCGGAGGTCGTCCGGATCCGCCATCATCCCCTGCTGGTGGGCGATCGCCATCGCGGCCAGCGCTTCCTTACCGTCTTCGAGCTGCACGAAATGATTCGCAAGCAGGCGCCAGTACGCCGCATTTGCGAGATCACGCTCGATCATCCCGTACAACACGAGCAACGCGTCGCGGTATTTCTTTCGCTCGAACAGCACCTGATAATACAGGCGATACCAGGATTCTTTCGGCCGCCGGGTGCCGCCGAGCGCCTCGGCGAGTATCGGCTCCGCACGCGCGAGATGCTGCGTCATGTAGTTTGCGTACGCCAGCGAGAACAGGTGCTCGGGCTGCTTCTTGCCCTCGGCTACGGCATACCAGTCCTCCAGCGTGCGTCTGGCCAGATCGAAATCCTCGTCCGCCAGCACGAGCTGTCCGTAGAATAGCTTCAGGTCCGCCGTGAACGCGATCGGCAGCCCGGGCATCGACAGCGCCGACTCGAGAGCGTTGCGAGCGCCCGCCGGATCCCCCGCCAGTATGCTGGTATGCGCAATGTATCGATGCACAACGGCGTTATCGTAGGGCTTGTCGGCTGTCCGGCTCGTGTACTCGCGAAGCTCTGCCAGTGCTTGTGCATAGTCCTCGGTTTCCCAGAGCTTTTGCACGTCCATCAGCTTAAGGTACGTGCCCCGCGAAGTCTGCGCCTCGTTGGCATTAGCCACGAGCAGCGGCATCACCATGCAGACTATCCAGAAGATCCGCCAGCGCATCATTCTTCTTTCAGCAACTCGAACCGAAGGCGCGTATAGGTCTTGACGCTGACCGGCCTGCCGTCGACGAGCTGCGGCTGGTATTTCCATTTGAGCACCGCGCGCCGGGCGGCGCGATCGAATACGCCGGGCGGGTCCGAGCGCAGCACCTCCGGATCGGCGACCGAGCCCGATTCCGTTACCGTAAATCTCAATAAGACGTATCCTTCGATTGCCTTTGCGCGGGCCGCCATCGGGTACTCCGGAGGAATCCGTACGAGCGGCGTCAGTTCCCTGGCGATGTGGATATTGCCGCCAAGATCGACGTCGACGTCGATATCGGGGAGGTCGACGGACAGGCCCGTCAATCCACCCATTTGCGAGGCGCGGGACAGCCGCTCCAGGTCCTGCTGCATTTCCCTGGGAGGTTTTTCCGGCGCCTTCGGATCGCGCCGCGACCGCACCTCGCGCGACCGCTCTGTCATTCGGATGAAGTTCGCGATTTCGATGTCAGTCGTGTCCGTCAGTCGAATGCGGTTCAGGCCGACCATCCACTCGATCACCGTGAACATCAGGACGTTGACGAGTACGGCCGTCAGGATGACGGCGGGCAGCTTGCTCGTGCCGGCACGTATCCGCATCAGTCCGGCGTTGCCGCGACCGCGACGTTTTCGACACCCGCGAGGCGGGCCTGGTCGAGCACCTCGATCACGAGTCCGGTCCTCGACGCGTCGTCGGCGAGAATGACGACCGCGCCCTCCGGATTTTCGGCGTGCAGGCGCTCGACGTGACCGCGAACGCTGCGCGGATCGACGCGCTGGCGATCGACCCAGACCTCGCCGTTTTCCGTCACCGCGATCATGATGTTCGCCTGCTGCTGGGTTACGGCGGTCCGCGCGCTCGGCCGCTCGATCTCGACGCCGGCCTCCTTGATGAACGAGGCGTTGACTGCGAAGAAGATCAGCAGAATGAACACCATGTCGATCAGTGGCGTAATGTTCATCGCCGCGGGGCCGGCCTCGGATTTCAGGTGGTCCTTCGTCGCCATTTACTTGCCCTCGACCAGCTCTGCCTCGAATCGGCGCGCCCGCTCGTCGGCCCGACTCTCGAGATCGGATACAAAATAGATGCCCGACAGCGCCGTGAACAGGCCTGCCATCGTCGTAACGAGCGCCTCGGAAATGCCCGAGGCCATGCCGCGGGTGTTGCCGGTCCCGAACACCGTGATGACTTCGAAGACCTTGATCATCCCCGACACCGTGCCCAGCAGTCCCAGCAGGGGGAGTATGCCGGTCAGCGCCCGCAGCGCCTGCAGGTTACGATTTGCCTCGGCACGCAGGTCGCCGACGAGCCCCTGAATGCGCCGAAAGAGGAGCGCATCGGCGAGGCCGCTCCGATGAGCGTGCCATTCCTCGCGCAGGCGGTCCTGTAATGCGGGCAACTGACGCCAATGAAACCAGTAGCGTTCGGCAATCAGTAACCACAGCAACAACGATGCGAACAGTATGGCCCACAGCGTGTAGCCGCCCTGCTCGAACAGGGCAGAGATGCCGTCGACGTAGTTACCCCACATCGCCGACAGTCAACAAATCGCTGCTGTGTTTGCCGAGGCGCTCGACGAGGCGATTCACCCGGCCGGTCAGCAAACTGTGAAACAGCACCAGTGGTATCGCGACGGCGAGCCCGAGCTGGGTCGTGATCAACGCCTGCGAAATGCCGCCCGACATCAGCTTAGGGTCGCCCGTTCCGAACAGCGTGATCGACTGGAACGTCTCGATCATGCCCGTGACCGTGCCGAGCAGCCCGAGCAGCGGGCTGACGGCGGCCAGCACGGCGACTGTCGGCAGCCCCCGATTCAGCAGCGAGGACTCTTCAGCGAGCTGCTCGTCGAGGCGGATCCCGAGCGCGTCGATGCCTTCGTGGCGCGTGTCCTGTGCAACCCTGTGCAGGCGTCCGATCGGGTTGTCCTCGTTCGCTTCGGGCACTTTGACCTGCGCGTCCATCTTGCGGCGGGTGATGAACAGGCTGAGCGCCCGGTGCACCACGAGCAGCAGACCCAGGCCCCCGAGGACCAGTATCAGGTAGCCGATCCCGCCGCCCTGGCGCAGGCGCTCCACGAGATCCGGCGACTGCACGAGCAGGCTCAGGATTGCGCCCTTCGACGGGTCCAGCGCCATTGGCGCGATGCCGGACTCGGCTACCTCGAGCGTCTGGGCCATGCGCTGAAATCGCGCCGGCGGTTGCCGCGACAGTTCGACGAGTTTGCCCGATTCCGGCAGGTAGCGCAGGAATGCGCCGTCGCTGACCGACGTGAAGATACCGGCGCGCGTTACGGCTTGGCGGGATTCGTCGCCCTGCGGCTTGATGACCGTCGCGTTGAAACGCACGACTTTGCCGGACTCGCTGATCTCGGTCATCACCGTCGTCCAGAGGCGCTTGATGTCATCGATCGACGGGGGCGTCTCTCCCTTACCGAGGTCTTTCAGAAACGTCGAGCGCTCAGCTTCCTCCGCTGCCACAAGCGACGCGTCGAGCACGTTTTCTGCATTAAGCGCCGTTTGCCGAACGATCGCAAACAAATCGTTAAGGTCGCCCGCCCGTTCGCGCAGACTCGCCTCGTAGTCGGTCAGCGTCTGCTCGTTCGCCTCGTATTCCATGCGCAGCTCGTCGGCGCGCCGGTTCGCCGCAGCAAGTTGTGCTCGCGCGTCCCGTAGCAGCTTCGATTTTTCCGCGCGTTCATCGAGAAATCGCTTGACACGTTCCTCGTCGTGCGCCGCCTCTTTGAGCGCCTCCTGCCGCACCGACTCCACGAGCGCATCGACGTCGCTCGTCGCGGCGAGCGAGACGGATGAAGCGTACGCAGCGAGGACGCCGGCGAGCACGAACAGGCGCCTCATGTTCGATCCTCCGGGGCCGGCACGGGCAGCCGAATCAGGTCGGGCGGCAGCTGCTTGCGCGCAATGCGAATCGCCCGGTCCAGCGGCTGCCGGTATTCGGCGTCGAGTGCAACCCAGCGGTCCGCGGCATTGTCCCAATAGCCGATATCGAGCCCGTCGAGCGTCATGTAGTACAGGCCGAGCCGACCGAAGCGCAGAAACGCGACCGTCCGGGATGCGCCCCCAACGTCGGTTTCGCCCTCGTAGGCCTCGATCGTGTGCCCGTATTCGAGCTCGATTTGATACGCCTCCGTGACGCGCCGATATTTTTCCGACGTTGGCACATCGGGTTTCCGCATGAGCTTCTCGAGCTCCGAAATTCTGAGCGCGCGCTCTTTTTCGAGAAACGGGATGTCAATTGCGACGAACTCGTCGAGAACCTCGATCATGCGCACGATGAGCGGCAGTATCCGCCGCTTCGTGACCTCGATTTCCTGAAACCGCCGCTCGTAGTCCGCGAGCTCCACGCGCTGCGTCGCAACGAGCTGCTCGAGCTGCTCGTTGTAGGCAGCCAGATCCTGAACCTGGGACATCGTGGCTCTGTACTCATTGAGCATTTCACGCGTTTCGTCGTCGAGCGCATTGATGCGCTCTTGCACGTCGATGCTCGACTGCAGGCTCCGAGCCTGCAGGTCCACGGCGCGTTCCACGCCCTGCTGGCCGAGCACGGGGGCGGCAGCAAAAACGCTCACTAGCGTGACTGATAACAGAGGCCGGCGGATTCTGGGCGTGCGCACTCAGCTCTCCCACGCCGCGCTCGGCGACGAATTTGCGGTTATACCGATTGTAGTTTCCGCCACTGTCGCGAAGCGTCGTGGTTTCTACGTAGAGCTTGTCCGCAAATTCCGTGGGGAAGTCGATACCGCGACAAATCGCTTAGCGGTCAGTGAATGGAGTCCGATCGCGCCTGAACACCGCGCCATACGATCGGGTAAACTGTCCCGGCTGCCATGTATACCCAAGAATTATTTCGTGAGGACTCCTATCTGAAGTTATGCGATGCCGAGGTAGTCGGCATCGACAATAACGCCATCGTGCTCGATCGCACGGTCTTCTATCCGCTGGGCGGGGGCCAGCCAGGGGACACCGGCACGCTCACGTGGCAGGGCGGAAGCGCAAAAATCATCGACACACGCTATGACGCACAGAAGACCATTCTGCATTTGGTCGACGACGGTGCGACGCTGCCGCAGCCGAGCGCCCGCGTGCGCTGCATCCTCGACTGGGATCGCCGCTACCGCCACATGCGTATGCACACGGCACTGCATCTGCTCGGCGCAGTGCTGCCTTACGGCGTTACCGGCGGCAACATCTCGGAAGCCAAAAGCCGGCTTGACTTCGATATGGAAGACACAATTGACAAGGAAGCTGTGCAAACCGCGCTGTCCATGCTCGTCGACGAGGATCATCCGGTCCGCTGCCGCTGGATCACCGACGAAGAGCTCGATGCTGACCCCGAGCTCGTGCGCACGATGTCCGTGCAGCCACCGCGCGGCACTGGCAAAGTGCGCCTCCTGGAAATCGTTGGTGTCGACCTTCAGCCCTGCGGCGGGACGCACCTGACATCCACGGCCAAAGTCGGCGCAGTGCGAATCGGCAAGGTCGAAAAGAAAGGCAGACACAATCGCCGCGTCAATATCCACCTCGACGACTGAGTTCGCAGACGGTCGTTAATAGACCTCGCGGAGGTAAATGCGGCGGTCGGCGCCGCTGTAGATGCCGAACACGGCCGTACCGCTCGGATCCTCGAAGCCGGGCAGGGCGACATTCCAATCGTATTCGAGCCAGGCCGGGACGTCGGCCGTCGCCGTCGTGCTGCCGTCGTTGCCGGCGCCGGGCGCGCGCAGGTTTAGGTTGAAGTCGCCGCCCAGCGGCGGCTCACGGAACGTAAGCGCCGGCGGCCCGGGGGCGGCGCAGCCCTCCCCGCTCGCCCCGGGGCTGCCCGAGTCGTGAACGCAGGTCTCGCCGGGCGCGAGATTTTCCGTGAACGCACCGAGCGCCAGCGTCACGCCGTCGGAGCAGGCGTCGTCGGCGTGGGTCACGAAGCCGGTCGCCGCATCGATGAAATACTCGGTGCGCAACGGCAGTGCGAGATCGACGAGCTCGGAACCGTAGGCGTTCAGCACGCGCGCGCGTCCATAGCGCATCATGGCGCCGTTGTCGAACACGATGCCGCCCGGATCCCCGAATATCACGGGGTTCGGAAGCGCGCTTGCCGCATCCGAATCGATGAGGTCGATGCTGAGGCGAACGTCGGCCACGAACGGCGGCTCCTCGGCACCGCGCGTAAATGACAGCCCGGTGCCTCCCGAGAACGTCAGCGTCCCGACGCCGAGCCCGAGGTCGACGACGGCGGGGTCGCTCGAACCCGGCGGCAGACCCGATGTATCGAGCATGGCGGGCGTGGCCGTGTAGACGGGATCCGGCAGGCTCGCATTGTCGACCTTGAAAAACGCGCCCGTGTAATTCTCGGTCACCTCGCCGCTCAGCGCACGCGCCGCGAACGTCACGACGGGCGCGCTCGAGTAGTTGAACGGTTGACCGACGTACGTGAACGATCCGGCCGCACAGCCCGTCGCGAACGTCGGCACGTTCAGCGTCGTCGTGAAGTGGTGGGCATGGAATCGGCCCACGTTACCCGTTGTCGAACCCGAGACGTCGCCGGCGCCGAGGTAGTCGCCGTCGCGAACCGACGGCGTCAGCGTGATGATTCCGACCTCGGGCCAGCTGAAGTCCGTGCCGGTGGCCTGCCCGGACGCAAACGGCCCGAAGCCGGTCGGCGCCCCGATCACCGGGTTATTGCCGCCTGTCGGCCTCACGAGCGTCGGCGTCAGGAGAACTGACTCCGGCACAATCTCCTGGCCGTAATTCGGCGTCACGTCGCCCTCGGCATCGAGCGACGTCACCGTGGCAGAAAACGAAGTCCCCGCCGCGACAAACGCGGGTCCGCTCGCGTCCGCCGCCGCCGGATTCGGGTTTCCGCTACCGTCCTCGACGTTCGACAGCACAAAACGAAACGGCTTCACGACAAAGTCTGCCGTGGCTCCGCGAATGCCGGTTGGCAGATCCGGATGCGCCTGCGAATCGTCCTTGACGCTGATCCTGAGCAGCCCGACGTCCTTGTACTTGCCGGTCACGGCCGCCTGGCCGTTCGCAAACGTGACGGACTGATTGGACGCCGCCGCCTCGCTAGCGGGAATGCCTGCCGAGTCGATCGTTGCGGCAACCGAGCCGGCAACCGGATCCACGTAGTCGAACCAGAACTTGAGATTCTTCGTGCCCGTGTACGCCTCGATGATGCCGCAGACGGGATCGTTCGGCGTCTGCCCATAGGCCGCAATATAGATAGGAAAGTCGGCGCCCGCTGTTTGTGGTGCAGAAAACGGCACAATGGTTGCGGGTGGTGGATTCGCTAGCGGCGCCGCGGTCAGCGTGAAGCCGTTCGGCGAAAACGCAATGCTGCCCTCGGTATCGTCGTCGCGCAGCAGCGTATCGCTAGTCTGATACACGTCGATGTCGAATGAATTCGTGCCCTGTTCGTAGCTGAGCGAAAACACCGCCTCGCTCTCGCCCGACGGCCACGTGTAGGTCGCCAGTCCGTCGCCCGGCGTCGCATCGTCGAACGTGCCGCTGCCGGCAACGAGCGTCCAGGTTCCGTCACCGGTCTGCGTATCGAGCGTGATTTGCTCCGTGTAGTTCGTTACGGGATTGCCGCTGACGTCCTCGGCCCGAACCGTGATCGTCTCGTCGAGGCAGTTGATGCCGTAGCCGTCGTGAATCACGACGAAGTGATCAATGCTCGGGCACACCGCCATGCCCGAGTGGCGCAGGTACAGCCGGGGTCGGTTTTCCGCCGGGTTCCAGTCTCTGCTCGAATATCTGGACTCGACGTTCGCCGATGTCGGGATGAGCATCAGACCGTGGTTCGAAAACGTGCCGCAGACCCAGCTCTGGACGAGCGGCAGGATGTCGATTTTTGCCCATCCCTCTTTGTCTGGGACGAACGACACGGACACCGCCGGATCGTACTGGTCAGCAACGCTGTTCCAGGTCGCCGTCGCCTCGGACCATGCGCTCGTGACCCGATGAATGCGAACCGGATCTCCGGACTCGTCCGCCACCGTAACGCGCAGCCACAAATTCGCCTGCGTAATCCTGGCGCCAACCGGAATGGCGGCGAAATCAAACTGGTACAGGACGCGCAAGTGATCGGTCGATTGATTCTTTGCCGGTAGTTCGGCCGCTGATCCGAAGTTTTGGCCTGGCGCCGCTTCACTGATATAGGTATCGGCGATCGCATCGTCGAACGCCTGCGCGGAAACCGTATTCGTTGCCGACAGCATGGCGGCAACGAGAAAAACCCGGGAAAGCCGCAGAAACATCGCCGGCATTCTCATGTTGCGTCCGTGATGGTGCTTCGGACGCGCCGCGACACGTAGTCGGGCGTGCCGTAGCTGCCCGTGTAGGCGAACGCGTCGATGCGGTAGACCGTGACGGTGTCTGGACCTTCCGAGTGCGTCGTGCTCGTGCAGACCGTATCGACCGTGAAACCGGCAAGCCCGGACTCGGTCAGGCTGAGCGTGCCCGCAGAACAATTCCCGTTGACGAGGGCATCGTACGCCGACCATTCGACGCCGGCCCGGGCCGCGGAATATGCACGCGCGCTTTGCATGGCCAGCACGACGGTTTGCTGTTGCACGGCGGTCAGGCGCACCGCCACGGCGCCGAGGCCTGCAAGCACGATCAGCAGGAACAGTGCCGGCACCAAGGATATTCCTCGCTCCGCGCGCGCAGCTATTCGATACCTCATGGCACGTTGTCCACGTGAATCTGGTGCAGCAGCGAGACGGTCTCGCCGGCGTCGGACACGTCGATGCCGAGCGACACGAGCCCCGCACGCTGTGCCGTGCCCGGCGCGTAAGCGATCGCGCAGCTGCTGACCTGATCGGCGATTACCGTAGCGGTTGCGCCGGCGCCGAGCAGCTCGCCGCTGCTATCCCGATCGCTCTGGCTCGCCGCGATGCTATACCCGGAGTAGCGAACGAGCGTGCCGTTGCCCGTATCACACAGATAGGAGACGGGCTCGTCCACGAGATAGACCCGCTTGCCCGGTGACGCGAAGGCAAACTGAAACGCGGGCGTGAGCTGCACGTTGTCCTCACCGGCGATTGCATCGGCGCCGATGTCGATCCGCGTGCCGGGCGGGGTAATGACGTTCGCGAGCGCATACGCGTCGGCTCCGGGCACACCAACGTTGTAGATCGCGAGATAATGCGTCGTGGACGAAAACGGCAGCGCGACGTTGCTGAAACCGCCGATCGCATTGAACGCATCGTCGGGCGCCGAGAACTGCAGGCGTTTCGCGGGACTGCCGGGCGGCGACCGGTCCCGGTAGCGCACCCCATCAACGGTGTTCAGCATTTCGAGAGCGATCACGCTGCCGACGGAGCTGGTGCGAATACTGTTCGGCAGCGCGCGGCGAACGTCGCGGGCAATGCGGCGCAGGGAATTTTCGGCGACATCGACGAGCTCCGCGCGCCGCCCCTGATCGGTGTATGCGCGTACGGGCCCGGCGATGAAGACCGACATGAACGACACGACGATCGTCGTCAGCGCAATCGTAATCACGAGCTCGACCAGCGTGAATCCGTGCTCTGCGTGACGCGACATATCAGTGCCTCGTCCGGTAGCCCGACAGTACGAAGTTGACGTCGCTTGCATGTGTCACCATCACATCGACGCGCACCGCATCCGCCGCCGGTACTGACGGCAATCCGGCTGACGGGATAACCGACACGGCGACGCCGTAATCGCCGAGACCTGCGAGCGGCGCCCCAAACTGATCGTGCGCGCCGGCGTCGGCCAGGCCATTGTAGTCGTCGATATCGTCGAAATTCGCGCGCGCGGCTTCGCCGTCCACGGTGTCGGGATCCGCGAGCGGCTTGAGCAGAATCTCCTCGAGGTAGGCCTCGGCAATCGCGGCAGCCTGGTGCCGGATCATCGGGTCTGCGCTGCCGGCGGTCGTCATCGACAGCACTCCGAGCACAGTGCTTGCGGCGATCGCTACGATCACGATCGACACGAGCAGCTCGACGAGCGTAACGCCGCGTTGCCGGCCGGGACCGATCACGGCGTCACCACGAGCCCGCTGTCGGCCTGCACGGTCAGCGAACGGCTGCCAACCGTAAAGACCTGGTTGGCTCCGAGGTTCGTTCGGCCGAGGGCGTCAAAGACCAGGCTCGTTGCCGGTGCCACCGTGACGTTGCCAGGCGCCGTGCCGGACATGATCTCGCCCGTCGACAGCCTGACCTGCACCGGGTAGCTTGCATCCGTCGGATCGCAGTGGCCACCCGCCGGCGCCTGCTGCGCAAGCGAAAACGTCGTCGCCGTGATGTCCACGCGCACCCGACAGCCGCTGGCGACCGCGACCTTTTGCGCATAGCGAAGCGCGCTCACGAGCTCGTCGTAATAGCCGCGCTCGTCGAACGCCGCATCGTTGAAGAATCGCGGTCCTGCGACCGTCGCCAGGACGGCCAGAATCACGATCACGAGGACGACCTCGACGATCGTGTAGCCGCGGCTACGACTGCGGCAGCGGGCAGCGGGAGCGAGCTGCGCTGGCGAAACGCACGAGCGCATCGCTCAACACCCGGTGACGTCTACGCTTATGAACGGCGCAGTGCCTGCCGCCGCGTCCCTGTAAACGACCTCGCAGCCGCCGCTGGTACCGATTTTAGTGAACAGCGCTTCGTCGCCGGTCGCGTTGACGGCCACGGAAAACCCGGACATGTCGGCGAGGACCGCCGCGATGTCGGTCGCGTCCGGATACCCCTGCGTCAGGTTGATGACGTTGCCTTCGATGACGACCGGATTGACGCTTTGTGCAAGCCACATGCTGTGCGCAAGCGTTGCCGCGCTGCGGATGCTGCCCGATATGCCGAGCGTCGCCGCAGTACGCGCCTCGCGCTCGAGCCCGACGAAACGCGGGATCGCAAACGCCGCAAGGATCGACAGCACCGCGATGACGACGACGAGCTCGATCAGCGTGAAGCCGCCTGTCCGTGGATAGCTGCTGTTGTTCATGCTGCTTTCCCGATTGCGAAGCGCCGGGTCCACGAGGGCATCAGCCTCAGCTGTCTGCGCTCGCTGGCAGTCATTGCCGCGGACCCGGGCTTATTGCGGACCCCATCAGCAACCCGACGTATCGACCGTGATACCGGGCGGGTTGTTAGCCGCCGCCTCGACGTACACGACTTCGCAGGTTCCGCTCGCGCCGGTTTTCGCAAACGTCGTCGTGTCCGCGCCGGCATTCGTCGTTACCGTGAATCCCGTCGAATCCGCCAGCGTACTCGCGATATCCGTTGCGTCCGGATAACCGTTCGTTATCGCAATGTTGTTACCTTCCATGTTCACAGGCGTCGTGCCCGTGGCCAGGAACAGGCCGTGTGCCATTGCGGCCGCGCTGCGCACGCTGCCCGACAGTCCCTGCGTCGTTGCGGCACGCGCTTCGCGCTCCAGCGACGCAAACCTCGGTATCGCGAACGCGGCGAGAATGCCGAGCAACGCGATCACGACGACCAGCTCGATCAGCGTAAAGCCGCCCTGTTTCTTCGTCTTCATCAAAAACTCCTCAACAGTGTCGTTTTCTCACAAAAAACCCGGATCGTGACCCGGCATACAAACTCTGTGGCCGCTCAGTTCAGGCTCGCGCCGCCGAGCCAGTCGATTCCCGCGACCCGCTCGAGCCTCACGCCGTAGAACTCGTCGCGTCGCGGCTCGAATATTCCGTTCGCATCCGCGTCGGTAAACGCGACGCGCACGGCGAACGCCGGATTCTCCGGCGTCTCCTCGACCCGCCGGAAACCGAATGCCTCGCCCAGGCGGTAAACGAGCCGGCGGCTCGAGGCGTCGAAATACCAGTGGCGCGCCGGCGCCCCCGCGGTCTCGGTTGTCTCGAGTTCGCCTACGTAGTTTTTCGGCGGCTCGAGCAAAAAGTTGACTGGATTGCTGCCCTCGAGCTCGGAAATGCGCGCTGATTCGCCCCGGACGACGCGCTTTGCGGCCTCCATCACCAGCGTGCTCCTGAGCTGGCCCTCGACGCGCAGGACGGCAACCCGCTCCGCCTCGTCGATCAAGGGCAGCAGCCGGTCCAGTGCGACCGTGACCAGAATACTGATGATCGCGATAACGACGACGAGCTCGAGCAGCGTAAAGCCTCGGGAGCGCGGTCGAATCGCCCGCTCCTCGTGCTGATTGACGGCAATCCAGTTCATGCTCATCCCGCCTTTGCGCGCGCGATCATGTCCCACATCGGCAGGAACACGCCGAGCGCGAGAACGAGCACGACGACGCCCACGGTGACGATCAGTATCGGCTCGAGTGCCGCACTCAGGTTTTCGAGGTCATAGTCGACCTCGCGCTTGTAAAAGTCCGATGCCTCGTCCATGAGCTCGGGCAACGCGCCGGTCTCTTCACCGAGCGCGATCATCTGCAGAATCAGCGGCGTAAACAGGCCGCTGGCCCTGGCCGTGCTCGACAGCGTCTCGCCGCGCTCGATGCCCGCGCCCAGCGCAGCCATCTTTGCGCCGAGCCACGTATTGCCGATCGAGCCCGATACCGTCCGCAGGGTCTGATTGATCGGCAGGCCTGCGCTCAGCGAGACCGCCAGGGACCGGGTGATCCGCGATAGCGCTGCGTTGCGAACGATGATGCCGGTGACCGGAATCGTCAGCTTGACCCGATCCCAGTTGAGGCGTCCGGAGTCGGTGCGGACATAAGCGTGCGCGGCAACAGCGGCGGTGATGCCGGTACCGGCGAGCACCATCCAGGAATTCACGACGAAGTCCGAGACGCCCATGATGATCTTCGTGGGTAGCGGAATATTGTCCCCGAGCGTGCGAAATATCGGCTCGAAGTTAGGGATGACGAACACCGTGATGATGCCGAGGGCGATCGCAACTGCGATGAGCACGATGATCGGGTAGCGCACAGCGGACTTGACGCGATCGCGCACCTCCTGGTCCATGCTCAGATATTCGTAAAGCCGCTCGAAAGACGTATCGAGCGTGCCGCTCGCCTCGCCGATTTCGATCAGATTGATGAATAACTGGGAAAACAGCTTCGGGTGCGCTGCGAGCGACTGCGACAGGCCGCGGCCGGACTCGAGGCTCGAGAGAATATCCACGAGCGCTGCTTTCAGCACCTCGTTGTGCGTCGTCTCCATGAGGCCGCGCAGGCCCCGCAGCAGCGGCAGCCCGGCACGAGTGATCGTGTACATCTGCCGGCAGAACAGCACGAGGTCCTTCGTCGTGGGTTGACCGCCGCCCATCCTCAGCCAGAGGTCGTTGACCGTTAGCGTGCTTTTCGCGGCAAGGTCGCGGATCTCGACCGGCGTTATGCCGATCGTGATGAGGCGACCCGCGACGGCGTCTGCGGAGCCGCCGTGCAGCGTGCCTGTCACCAGCTCGCCGCTCGGCGATCGGCCCTTGTACGCATACTCAGCCACAATCGGCCTCGCTCATGTCGTCATTCGCAGCCTCACTAGCGATGTCCGCGAAGCTGTCGTCGAGGCCGCCGACAACGCGAATCACTTCATCGACGGTCGTGATACCGTCGATCGCGTAATCGAGCGCGCAGCGCACCAGCGGCACGTAGCCCTTCTTGCGCTTCGCGGTTGCGTTGAACGCCGTCAGATCCTCGCGCCGCAGCGCATCGGTCAGCTTCGGGTCCATCTCGAGCAGCTCGTACACGCCGATACGACCCCGGTAGCCCGACAGATGGCAGTAATTGCAGCCTTTGCCGTGCATGAACTCGAGGGTCCCGGCCTCTTCTGGCCCGACCTGAGCCTTGAGCCACGCGAGCTGCCCCTCCGCCAGCTCCGCCGGCTCCGCACAGCTTTCGCAAATGCGGCGCACGAGCCGCTGAGCGATCACGCTCTGCAGTGCGGCGGCGATCAGGTAGCCCGGTGCGCCCATGTCGAACAGGCGGTTCGCGGTTGCTACCGCGCTGATGGTGTGCAGCGTCGAGAACACGAGGTGGCCGGTCATCGCCGCGCGCAGGCCGATGTCAACCGTCTCGCGATCACGCATTTCACCCACGAGGATGATGTCGGGATCTTGCCTCAGCGCGGTGCGCAGGACGCGACTGAAGTCGAGGCCGATTTTCGGGTGGACCTGGACCTGGTTGATGCGCTCGAGGCGATATTCGACGGGATCCTCCACCGTGATAATCTTCGTCGCGGAACGATTCACGTGGTTCAGCGCCGAATACAGCGTCGTCGTCTTGCCGCTGCCTGTCGGACCGGTCACGAGAATCATGCCGGCCGGGCGCTCGATGATGCGATGGAAACGCTTGAGAATCCGTTCGGGCATCCCGAGCTTGTCGAGCGTCATCAGGTTCGCGCTCTGATCGAGCAGCCGCATGACCACCGCCTCGCCGTGCTGCACCGGTAGCGTCGATACGCGCACGTCCAGCGTCGATTCGGACACCTGGATCGAGAAACGACCGTCCTGCGGCAGCCGCTTCTCGGAGATATCGAGCCCGCTCATGAGCTTCAGGCGCGTAACCAGCGCGCCCGCCACGCGGCGACCCTCGAGAACGTGCTCCTGGAGCACGCCGTCCACGCGCTGGCGAATACGCAGCACCTTCTCGTCAGGCTCGATGTGGATATCCGATGCATTGACCTGCACCGCGTCGCGAAACATCGAGCGCAACAGCTTTAAGACCGGCGCTTCCTCGGAGTCCGCGTCCGCGGTCAGCTCCTCGAGGTCGATCCGTTCCTCGCCGAGCTCCTCCTTGACCTCCGCGGCCAGGGCATCGATCTCGTCGGTGCGACGGTAGACGATATCGATCGTCCGCAGCAGCTCGGTCTCGTTGACCAGCGCGATATCGACCTTGCGATTGAGCTGCCGGCACAGCTCGTCGTAGGCGAAGAGATCGGTCGGGTCGGCCATCCCGACGAGCAGATGATCGCGCTGCGCTTTAAGGACAAGTGAGCGCAGCCGCCGTGCCTGAACCTCTGGCAACAGTTTGACCGTGGCGTTGTCGAGCTCGATGCTGCCGATGTCGATGTAGGGAATGTTCAAGCGCTGGGCCAGAAATTCGTGCAGCTCGGTCTCGCCGATTGCGCCAGTCTCGGTGAGCGCCCGTCCTAGCTTGTGGCCGGATTTCTTCTGGAACGTGAGCGCTTCCTCGAGCTGCTGTTGCGTAATGGCGCCCGCCTGTATCAAAAGCTCGCCGAGTCGCAGCTTCTTGCGACGCCGGATCTGCGAAACGCTGAGGCTGTTCGTGCTCACGGTGGCCGGCGCCCGCTACTTCGAAACGCTCTGAATGCGGTTCATCGACTCGCCGGCCATCTTCGTCCACACGCTGTCACTGTCGACGACGATGGGCTTTAAGAGAATGACGAGCTCGGTCTTCTGTTCTACCTGTTGCCGGCTCTTGAACAGGTTGCCGACCCCGGGAATCTTGCTCAACACGGGCGTCCCGAAGTCCTCGCTGGAGCTGGAATTCCGCATCAGGCCGCCGATTACGATGATCTGACCGCTGCGCGCCCTGACGATGCTGTCCGATTCCCGTATCTGGCTGAACGCCAGCGGCAGCGTGTCCGTCTCGCCGGACACCGTCAATATCTTCTGCTGGTCCGTGACCTCGCTAACGGTCGGGTGGATGTGCAGCGTAACCTCGCCGTCCGCGCTGATCTGCGGCGTCACGTCGAGCGCTATGCCGGAAAAGAACGGCGTCAGCTCGACGTCACGCGACGTTGCCGACGACGTACCCGTGACGGTGTTGCTTTGTACATCGGTCACAAAGAACTCGTCGGTGCCGGCCTTGATCACGGCCTTCTGGTTGTTCAGCGTTGACACGCGCGGACTGGACAGCACACGCGTCTCACCCTGCTGTTCGAGCAGCTCCAGGAATGCGTTGAAATCGCCGATGTCGAAGGCCATCGTGAAGGCACCGCCCAGGGTCGATGTCTCGAAGCCCGTCGTGGCGACGCCGGGCTGCACCGTAATCGGCGCGCCCCCGAGATCGGCGGGATCGCCCGAGAAGCCTGGCGGCGGTGCCGTCTGGCCGAATGTGTAGGTGTCGCCGCTCGAGTTCTGCGCGACCGCAATCCAGTTGATTCCGGCGCGGTAGCGGTCGCTGAGCTGGACCTCGACGATTTTCGCTTCCAGCACGACCTGGCGACTGGCAATCGCCTGAATCGTTTCCAGATATTCGCCAATGCCGCGGAGCTTGTCAGGCATCGCCCGGACGACGATCACGCCGGTCTGCGAGTTGACGACGACTTGGTGTCCGGGCGCATCACCGACCATCTCGGTGAGCGTTTGCTTGAGCTCCGCCCAGAAGTCCGCGTCATAGTTCGTTTCGATGCGCGAGCCGCTAAGCTGCTGGGACTGGCCGTCGCCGGACGGCATCAGCGCAACCCCGCCGATGCCGGCGTTCACGCCGCTGCCACTGCGTGCGCCGCTGCGATTTCCTTCGCTGACCTGTCCCGAGCTGACGCGGGTGCGCGAAACGCCGGAGCGCTGCAGGTCGAGGTAGTTGACCTGGAAAATTCGGCTCTGCAGCGTCGCCGGAAATACGATGTAGCCGGCCGCGCCGCGCCGGTAATGATAGCCGTAGACCTCGCTGACGACGTCCAGAACCTCCGCAACCGTCACGCCCTGAAGCTTGAGCGAAATCTCGCCGCTGACTTCGGGGTGTACGATGATGTTGTGCGGCGTCTCGTCGACGAGCGCCATGAAAAACGCCTGCGCCGGTGTCGCCTCGCAGTTCAGGTCGAAGCGATCCTCTACAGGCTCCGCGGGCTTGGGTTCGGACCGCGGCCGAGGCACGGCGGGTACCGACTTCGGCGGTGGCGGGGGTGTAACGGCGGCTTCCAGAGTCTCGTCGATGCTCGCCTGTGTGGCTTCGCCGCGGGTCGGCATGAGCGCGTCGCAGCCGCTGAGACATCCAGCCCCGATACCGAGAATCAGCAGTTTCTTGATCATGTTCTATATGCTCCGTTTGGCGTCACTGACGCGACTGTTTGCCCGAAAGTCCAAGCGTCAGCTGCTCGCCCTTGAATTCGAGGACGAGTTCCTGTTTCGCAATCGACACCACGGTGGCGCCGTCGATCTCGGCGCCGACGGTTACGCGTTTACCGTTGACAATGGCGAGGCGACGATCGTCGGACACGATGATCGCGTTCACACTGAATGTCGGGGCGGCGGTGACGAATCCAGGCTGCGGCGTATAGGGACGGGTCGGATCGCGCAGTATCTCGTCAGCAAAAACGCCGCTTACCGCAAACAGCAGCGCAAAGTTCACGATGATGGTGCCGTGCCTACGCACCGATCCACTCCTCGTCGAGACTCAGCGTGCTGACTTCGAGACGGATGCGGTTCCGCGGGTACTCGACAACCTCGAGATCGAGCAGCTGCCAGTAAAGGCGCCACGGGAG
Source organism: Woeseiaceae bacterium (assembly GCA_041617855.1). Classification (GTDB taxonomy): domain Bacteria; phylum Pseudomonadota; class Gammaproteobacteria; order Steroidobacterales; family Woeseiaceae; genus UBA1847. The sequence continues at coordinate 34,034 of JBFJOC010000005.1, forward strand.
CGCTTCGATCTCCGTCAGGTAGTCGAGGCACGCAGCGAAACTGCCCTCGACCTCGATTTCGAGTCCGTGGCGATAGAACCGCGTGACGTCAGATTCTTCGCCGTCCGCTATCGCTTCCGGCGGGAGATTGCGAATACGCACTAGCCTAAGGCTAGACTGGCGGCGCAGGATACCCTCGAGCACACGGGCCATTTCGGCAGGATCGATCAACTCCGAGGCATAGTCGCCGAGCGCCGCATTGATCTCATCGATGCGTTGCTTGATCATCGCGATACGTGCGCGTTTCTCACCGCCGCCGCCCGCCAGCTGGAGTATCTGTTCTTCGAGATTCCGATTCGCCGTCTCGATGCTCTCCTTGAGGGCCGCGAGGTCGCCGCGGCTGACGTCGGCGCGCTTCCCGAGCGGCTCGATCAGAAGCATGTGCGAGAAGCCGGCGATCGTCACCAGCATCGTAACCAGGACGAGCAGACGCTCGCGCCTGGATAGCGCGTCGACTCGACTGAGCAGCGGCGCCAGCCTGTCTCGGAGGGTGGCTAGCCCACTCATCGATCTATCACCAGGTTGCCGGCAATCAGCTCGCGGCTGTCCATCGAAAACGTGAGCCAGGGGTCGCCACCGTCCGGGTTGTCGATCTGGAAACGGTGAAATCGCTGCTTCTCGAACGCCGGTTCTGCCGTCAGATTCTGCACGTACAGCGGGATGAGCTCCGCGCGAATTGCGCGGCCCTCGATGCGCGTCTGATCGCCGAGCGCAGACAGCACGAGGTGCGTGAGCCAGATACCGTCGATGTCCTGCCGCGCCAACGCGCGCAGGTGCCGTGAAAAGCCCTTCGTATCGCCGAGCGTCGTTCCCTGGATCAGGCTCAGGGCCGCCTGCCGCTCGGCCAGCGTGCGGCTCGCTTCTTCGAGCTGCTCCGACCAGCTCTGCTCGCCGGTTACCGCCGTAATCAGCGGGCGGACATTTTGCAGTCGCTCGAGAGCCGCGGCCTCCTGGCGGGCGACGATGTCTAGCTCGTCCTCGATGCTGGAAAGCTCCGAGCGCGCAAATCCGTAAATGACGAGTAGCGCAAACAGCAGAATCCCGGCCGCCTGAAACATGAACAGAGACTGGAACGCGTTCGTGTCCGGTCGAAACTCGGGCCGATAAAGATTTATCTGCTGCTTCATCAGGCGACTTCCACGTTGGCCGCGACTTCCGACCGCAGGGCAGCGCCGATGGCAAGCAGGCAGTCGCTCTGCACGGCCGGCGGAATTTCCTGCTCGATCGTGAACAGGTCGTCGAGGTCGAGGCGGCTGACGCTGATACCGAGATTTTCGGCAAGGGATGCGGCGAGCGCGGCCAGGTTCTGGCCGGGACCGAGCACCAGCTCGGTTACCGGCCTGCAGTCGTAATGACTTTCGTAGTAATCGAGGGAGCGCTGCACCTCGAGTGCTACACCGGCGGCTCGCTCCCCGGCCTCGAACTCATCCTCAGCAGCGTCGCCGAGCTCGCCCCTGCGAGTTTCGATGCGACGTATCATGTAGAGGACGCCGCGACGTGTGATCGTGAGATAGCCGCAATCGTCGGTGAAGTGAAGAAACGCGACGCCTTCATTGTCCTGCGGCAGCATGACCGCGACATTGCGAAGACACAGCTCCGGAATATCGATAACGTCCATGTGCAGATCAGCCTTTCGCATACGATCGACCTGGTTCAGGATGTCGTCTTGGTGTGCAACCACCGCGTAAAGCATTGGCTTGTTGCCGGGATTCGCGTGCGCCGGCATCTCAAACGTTTCGATCGACGCCTCGTCGATCGGGTATTCGAGGAGATGCTGAAGGCGCCAGCGCACCGCATCGTGCATCTCCTCGGCCGGCACGTTCGGCGTCTCGACGAGCTGCAACGAGTAGTCGTCGGCGCCGAGCACAACCGACACGCGGGACCGCCGCAACAGGTCGTCGCCGATCCGGGACATGGCCTGCTCGATCCAATCAGCATTATCGACGTTACAGGCAACGAGACCCGATTTGCCGTCCCCGCGTTTCTCGATGACGGCAAGTTCCATGCGCGAGCCGTCGCGCATGACGCCTGCACGGACGTTTCGTGAGAGCACTTTTTTGAAGGGTCGCAACATAGCCCGGCACTCGCCGCCGTTTGACAAAACTCATCAGAAGTATCGGTCGATGGACACCGATCTTTAGCGCGCGGGACACCGGGGAATGCCGATTCCGTGCTTGCTCGGGCGCTGGCGAGACTTCACGCACGGCCCGGCGCTGGCAAGCCGGCACCAGGTAAAGAAATTCGCGGGCCGACCGATAACTTACCGCAAGGTCAGTTATGCCGAGGCCGGCTTGGCCGCCTTTGCGAAGCCTGTGTGTCACGCAACCTGGGAATCCGCACAGATATGGAAGGAATTTTCGATCCCGGCCTGGTCGCCCTGTCGTTCGTCGTTGCAGTGGCCGCTTCCTATACGGCGCTCGAACTCTCCCGACGCGTATCCCACTCCAACGGTGCCACGGCCAGGGCCTGGCTGGTCGCCGGCTCACTGTCGATGGGTATTGGCATATGGACGATGCACTTCATCGGCATGCTTGCGCTCGACATGCCGCTGGCGGTGCGCTACGACGTCCCTGTAACGATCGCATCCCTCGCGGTCGCCGTCGCCGTATCCGCGTTTGCAATTCATGTTGCGGCCGGCGAATCGAACAGCTTTCCGAGAGTCGCAGCAAGCGGCCTGCTGCTCGGCTGCGGCATTGCAGGCATGCACTATACGGGCATGGCGGCGATGCGCATGGATGCACAGATCGTCTATGACCTGAACATCGTAGCCCTGTCAGTCGCGATCGCAGTCGCCGCGGCATGCGCAGCGCTCTGGATCATGTTCTCCCTCGTCGACAATACCAGCCGCTACCTGACCCTGCTCAAGCTCGGTGCTGCGGTTACGATGGGCATCGCAATTTGCGGCATGCACTACACGGGCATGGCCGCCGTTTCCTTCGTCGCCACAGGTGACCTCAGCACCCCCGACGATCCGATGGCGAATATGTGGCTCGCGATCACGATGGGCGGGGCGGCGCTTCTGATATTGGGCTTTACGAATCTCACGATTTTCTTCGAGCGGCGGCTGCAGAGGGAGCAACAGCATAGCCACAATGTGGAGCAGGAAGCCGTGCGCCTGAGCGACGTGCTCGACGAATCGTCGAACGAAATCTACTTCTTCGATTCCGAGTCGCATGCATTCGTCAAGGCGAATCGCGGTGCGCTGAATAACCTAGGCTATTCGCTCGACGAGCTCAAGGCGATGACACCGCTCGACATCTTGCCGGATTACGACGTCGCGTCTCTGAATGCCCTGCTCAGGCCGCTGCGCAACGGCGAGACTGACGAACTGTTGATCGAAACAACCCACCGGCGCAAGGACGGCACCGATTACCAGGCGCAGGTGCATCTCCAGCTATCCGGCGTCACCGAACCACCGCTTTTCGTTGCCGTCAATTCCGACATCACGGAGCGGAAAAACCTCGAGATGCAGCTCGTGCAGGCACAAAAGATGGAGTCCATCGGTCAGCTCGCGGCCGGCATCGCGCACGAGATCAACACGCCGGCGCAATTCGTCGGCGACAACACCCGCTTCATCAAGGATTCCTTCGAAGACCTGCTCGAGCTTAACGTCAGCTACGGAAAGTTGTTCGAAGCCGCGAAGAGCGACGCGATTTCCACCGAGCTGATCGATCAGGTCGAGGCCGCCATGAAAGCGGCAGATATCGACTACCTGACCGAAGAGATTCCGGCGGCGATCGACCAGTCCCTGGACGGCATATCCCGCATTTCGAACATTGTGCGCGCAATGAAGGAATTTTCGCATCCCGGCGGCAAAGATCGCGAGGCCACCGATCTGAACAATGCGATTACGAATACGATCACCGTTGCGTCGAACGAGTGGAAATACGTTGCGACGGTCGACACCGATTTTGCCGACAACCTGCCGCCGATCATGTGTTTCCAGCAGGAAGTCAACCAGGTCATTCTGAACCTCATCGTCAACGCGGCGCACGCGATAGAGTCCGGACGCGCGGCAAATTCCGAGGACAAGGGTGTGATCCGCATCGCGACGCGCACGCTCGATGGTGAGGTCGAGGTGACGGTCTCGGATACCGGCTGCGGAATTCCCGACGAGATCAAGACGCGGATTTTCGACCCGTTTTTCACCACGAAGGAGGTCGGCAAGGGTACCGGCCAGGGTCTCGCGATGGCCTATCGGACGATCGTCGAACAGCACCGCGGCTTTCTTGGCGTCGATTCGACGCCGGGCGAGGGAACGACATTCATAATTCGCCTGCCGATCACGGCAGACGACCCACTGCGCGATGAGGAAGCAGCCTGATGAGAGTCATGTTCGTAGACGACGAGCCCAACATCCTAAGCGGTCTGCGCAGGATCCTGCGCCCGTTGCGCAACGAATGGGAGATGGAATTTCAGCAGGATGGCCGTGAGGCCCTGCAGATCCTCGACGAAACCCCCTGCGACGTCATCGTCAGCGACATGAAGATGCCCGGCATGGACGGCGCCGAGTTTCTGTCCGCGGTGCGCGCGAAATACCCGGAGTCCATTCGTATCGCGCTGTCGGGCGAAACCGACTCCCACATGATCTATCGCTGCGTCAAGCACGCGCACCTGTACCTGGCGAAGCCCTGCGATGCCGACATGCTGGTCGGGGCGGTGCGCCGCGCGTTCACGCTGCGCGACCTGATGCAGGACGAGACGCTGAAGAGCGTCGTTGCCAATATGTCGTCGCTGCCGAGCCTGCCCGAGCAGTACGAAAAGATCATGCAGGAACTGCAGTCCGAGGACCCGTCACTGCAGAAGGTGGCGGAGGTCATCGAGACCGACGTTGCGATGTCCGCGAAAATTTTGCAGCTCGTGAATTCGGCGTTCTTCGGTCTTGCCCGGAACCTGACCTCGCCGGCCGAAGCCGCGATGTATCTGGGCGTCGACGTCATCAAGTCACTGGTGCTCACGACCGGCGTGTTCTCCCAGTTCGATGACTCGGCAGTCGATACCGCGACGCTGCGCTCGATCTGGAATCACAGCGCCCAGGTGGGCAGCCTCGCAAAGAAGATCATGCTGCAGGCCACCGGCGACAAGCTGCCCGCCGATTACGCGCTTATGGGCGGGCTGCTGGCAAACGTCGGCAAACTCGTGATCGCGGCAAACTTCCCGGAAAAATTCGTCGCAATCGAACAGCGCGTCAGGGAAACGGCAGACGTGGAGTGCGACGTAGAACGCGAGATCGTCGGGCACAGCCATACCGAGATCGGTGCGTACCTGATCGGCATCTGGGGCCTGCCAAACCCGGTCATCGAATGCGTCGCATACCATCACCGGCCGGGCGACTGCGTCGAGGCCGGCCTGACCCCGCTGACCGCCGTGCACATGGCGACCGCCATCGTCGATGCGAACGGTGCGGAGGAATTGCCCGGACTCGACGCAGCGTACGTGGATGCCCTCGGACTTACCGAGAAGCTGGCGACCTGGATTGCGCTGAGCGATGAAGCGGCAGGGGAAGCGGGCGATGAGTAAGAAGATCCTGTTCGTCGACGACGAACCAAACGTGCTGCAGTCAATCCGGCGCAGCCTGCGCAAGGAATTCGATCTGGACACCGCCGCTGGCGGCGAAGAGGCGCTGCGCATGCTTAAGGCGAACGGCACCTATGCCGTCATCGTGTCCGACATGCGCATGCCCGGCATGAACGGCGTCGAGCTGTTGTCCCAGGCGAAGCAGGACGCGCCGGACACGGTGCGCATGATGCTGACCGGCAATGCGGATCAGCAGACCGCCGTGGATGCGGTCAACCACGGCGACATCTTCAGGTTTCTGAACAAGCCGTGTCAGCCGGACGAGCTCGCGAACGCGATCCGCAGCGGTCTGCGTCAGCACGAGCTGATTACGGCCGAAAAGGAGCTGCTCGAGAATACGCTGCATGGCAGCATCAAGGCACTGGCCGACGTCCTGTCGCTGTCGAACCCTGAGATCTTCGGCCGCACGACGCGCTTCAAGAGTCGAATCGCGCGCATCGCAGACGTGATGGGCCTCGAGGACGTGTGGCAGTACGAAACCGCAGCGATGCTGTCGCAGATCGGCTGCGTCACCGTTTCGGACGAGCTCGTGCGACGCAAGATACACGGCCACTCCCTCGATGCGGACGAGCTTGCGGTATACGCGGCGCATGCGGGCGTGGGCGCCGACCTGGTAATGTCGATCCCGCGCATGGAAGCGGTCGCGGAAGCGATCCGCTACCAGGAAAAAAACTACGACGGCTCCGGCTACCCGAAGGACGGCGTACGCGGCGAGAAGATACCGCTCGGCGCCCGGCTGTTGAAAATCGTTCTGGACTTCGACGCGCTGGAAGCGTCCGGAGCGCCGGCGGAGACAGCGCTCGACAAGATCCAGGTTCAGGCGGGGCTCTACGACCCGACGGTGCTGGAGGCGTTTCTCAAGGCCATGCGCGAGGATATGGCGCTCAGGACGACGATGATGACGATCACCCAGCTGACCGACGCCATGGTGCTGGCCGAGGACGTCACGACGTCGGACAATGTGCTCCTCATCGCAAAGGGCCAGGAAACGACGCTGTCGGCCCGGCGCCACCTGCAGAACTATCGCGACAAGGGCCTGATCGGCGACAGCGTGCTGGTCTTCGAAGCGGCCGCGTAGACTCGCGGAACGGCGCCGCGCGGACCGCGGCGGATCGCTGCACTGCGGGCAGTCGCAAGCATTTTGGTCAGTAAAATCAAAGCCGCGGCACGGCCTGCCGGCATTACTATATAAATATTGATATAGTGACATCGGCTTGCTATATGCAGGTGTATATAGTGAGCGGAGACCCACGATGCTGGAAATCCTTGGCGACGGCGCACGGCTCGTGCATGTCGTGTTCGGTTTCGCGGGACTCGCTGCGGTCTGGGTGCCGATCTTCGCGAAAAAGGGCGCCGCCTCTCACGTGCGCTTCGGGAAGATCTTCGTTTGGTCGGCCTACGTCGTGCTTGCAGGCGCGGCAATCGCACTGGCGCTGCGCTTCCTCGGCCTTTTCGAACGTGGCGTCGGGCCCGCCGCCGAGCCGGCACTGTACGCGTTTCTCGTCTTTATCGCTTATCTTACGCTCGTCACGTTCACGATCGTCCGGCACGGCATGCAGGTCCTCCGACACAAGAGCGACCCTGCGGCGCTGCGCACGTCCCTGAATCGCGCCCTGGCGGTCGCTACGCTTGCCGCCAGTGCGGCGCTGACCGTCTACGCGCTCGTGCTGGCGCCGCCGAACCGGATGCTGCTTTTCGCCCTGTCGCCGATCGGTTTTGGCATAGGCGCAGGCAACCTGCGCTACATGAGTCACCCTCCAGCCTCGCCGCGAGCCTGGATGTACGAGCACCTCGGGGCCATGCTCGGCGGCGGTATTGCGTTCCACACGGCGTTTGCGGTGTTCGGTGCGTCGCAGCTGTTCGACATCGGTCTGTCGGGCGGGCTGGCCCTGATTCCCTGGTTAGCGCCGGCCGCGATCGGCGTACCCGCGACGATCATCTGGAGCCGCTACTATCGGCGCAAATTCGGAGAGCTTGGAGCCACCGCGTGAGCCTAAGGCACATACTGCTCGGTATGCTCGGCGAGCCGCACAGCGGTTACGACCTCAAGAAGCAATTCAATCAGTCGCTGCGCAATTTCTGGAACGCGGAACTGTCGCAAATCTACCCGCTACTCGCGAAAATGGAGAAGGACGGACTTCTATCGAGCAGGCGTGTCGCCTCGAGCACTGGGCCACCCAGGAAAGTGTACACGCGCTCGGCCAGGGGACGTCGGGAGCTTGTTGCCTGGCTCGCCGAGGGTCCGAAAGTCGGTGAGGAACGCATAAGCTACCTCGCCCAGGTGTACTTTCTCGACGAGCTCGAAGACATCGACGCATCGATCGCGTTCATGGAGTCGCTGCGGGCGCACATGGCCCGATGGCTCACGTCGCTCGAGGACATCGAGCGTCGCTGGAGCAGCGACGATCCGCGCTACCCGTACGACCTGCCCGACGACGCGTTTTATGCGCAGCTAACACTGGCGCTGGGGCTGAAGAAGGTCGCCGCGAACCTGGAATGGTGCGACGAGTGCCTGGCCCGGCTTCGGGCGCGCAAGGCGCTCGCGCGCGAAACCAGGAGCACCTGACCCCTCAGGCTGCGCCGTCCTGCGGCACGACGCGCCCGGGATTCAGAATATTCCTGGGATCCAGGCTGCGCTTGAGCGTACGCATCAGCGCGATCTCTGCGGCCGATCGGCTGTGTGGCAGCCATGCGAGTTTCTCGAGACCGATCCCGTGCTCCGCCGATATCGAGCCCCCGACACCGGCGAGTGGCCCATAGACGCACTCGTCGCTTTCGCGGTGCAGATCGCCACGCGCGTGCGGCGAAATGAAAAAATGCAGGTTGCCGTCGGCTACGTGGCCGAGCGTGTAACACTGCCCGTCCGACCAGCGCGCGCGCACGTTCGCCGTCACGTCGTTCACGTACGTATCCATCGCGCGAATCGGGAGGCTCACGTCGTACAGATACACCGGCTCCGGCTCGAGGATCGCCTCGAAGTTCTCGCGGATCTCCCAGATTTCCTGCGTTTCGTCCTCGGACTTCGGCAGCACGGCGTCGACGATGAGCTTATCTTCCAGCGCCCGCATCAGCACCGTTTCGAATCGCGCAGCATCGGCCTCGGGATCGCCACCCTCGGCCTGCAGCACCACGTAGTACGGGTAGTCCCTCTTGAGCGGCGCGCGGTGACCGCCGTCGCCCGTTACGGCCTCGTAATAGTCGCCCCACATGATTTCGAATGCGCAGAGCGTTCCGCCGAGCTGCCGCTGCAGGCGCCGCAAAAAATTTGCGACATGCTCGAAGCACGTCATCGCCACGAGGGCATCCTGGCGGCTCGCCGGCTTCGGGAACAGCCGAAGGACCGCGCGGGTGACGATTCCGAGCGTTCCTTCCGTGCCAATGAAGAGCTGTTTGACGTCGTAGCCCGCGTTGTTCTTCAGCATGTGATTCATCGACGAGATCACGGTGCCGTCGGCCATCACCGCCTCGAGTCCGAGAACCAGATTCCGCATCATCCCGTAGCGGAGCACGTTTATGCCGCCCGCATTCGTCGCGACGTTGCCGCCGATCGTGCAGCTGCCGCGCGCACCGAGGTCGAGAGGAAAATACAGGCCCGCCTCGGCAACCGCCTCCTGCACGGTCTGCAATACCGCGCCCGCCTCGACGACAGCGGTGCCGCCGACCGGATCGATGTCGATGATCCGGTCCATCCTCTCGAGCGACACGACGACATCCCGAGCCGTCGCCTCGGCGCCGACGACGCAGCCAGTCAGCCCGCCATGGGTAATGACGCTCTGCCCCCGGTCGTAACACCAGCGCAGCGCGTCGGCGACCTCGACCGTGGCGCGCGGCAGCAGCATCGATTTCGCCTGCATCGGGGCGCTGTTCCAATAGCTCGTTGCCCGCGTCGCAATAGCGTTCGGCGGCAGCACGCGGTCCGCGCCGATGACGTCCTCGAGCTTTCCGGCTAAAGCCATATCGAAGTGATCCTCTGCCGCGGTCGTCAGGAATCGGCGGTCGCCGTGAACAGCGCGCCGCCGGCTTCTCGACTATGATAGCGGGGATGCTCAATTTGACCCAGTCGCTGCGCCAGGCCGTCCAGATCGCTCCGAACGCGACCGCCACCCTGTTTCGAGATCGCAGCCGCACCTGGTCCGAGGTCACCGAGCGCATCGCGCGCTTCGCGGCCGCATTGAGCGGGCTCAGCGTCGGGGCCGACGATCGCGTCGCCATTCTGGCGCTGAATAGCGATCGCTACTTCGAAGCGTATTACGGGATCTGGTGGGCCGGCGCGGCGATCGTGCCACTGAATACGCGCTGGAACATCAAGGAAAACGTGTACGCGCTCGACGACGCGGAGCCGATGCTGCTGCTCATCGACGGATTTTTTACGGCGCAGCTCGAGGCGATTCGCGAGGCCGTCGGCTCGATCCGCAGCGTCGTATATATCGGCGAGGGGGAGACGCCGACGGGCCTGCTCGCCTACGAAGACCTCATCGCTGCACACGCACCGGGCGCGGACGCACTGCGCAGCGGCGACGATCTTGCCGGCATTTTCTATACCGGCGGCACCACCGGTTTTCCCAAGGGCGTTATGCTGTCGCAGGCCGGCCTGTACATGAGCACGCTCGGTGGCCTCGCCGGCGGCTCTGACAGAATCGAGGACTACGTGTACCTGCACAATGCGCCGATGTTTCACCTCGCCGACGTGACGATGGTGACGCTCGGCACGATGGTTCAGTGCACGCACGCGTTCATCGAGCAGTTCGAGCCGCGCGCGTGTCTCGAGGCGATAGAGCGCTTCAAAGTGAGGCACGCCGTATTCGTTCCCGCAATGCTCGGGATGTTCCTGCAGCATCCCGATTTCGACAAGTACGATTTGTCGAGTCTCACGCGTATCAGCTACGGCGCATCCCCGATGCCGGTCGCGTTGCTGAAGGAAGCGATGCGGCGCCTGCCCGGCATTGATCTGGTCCAGGCCTACGGCCAGACCGAGCTATCCCCTCTCGCAACGATGCTGCGCGGCGAAGATCACGTCTTGGAGGGGCCTGGTTCGGAGCGTCTCAAGTCCGCCGGACGGACGCTGCCGCACTGCGAGATCGGTATCGTGGACGAAAATCTCGAGCCGCTGGCGGCCGGCGAAGTCGGCCAGATCCGGGTACGAGGCGCAAACGCCATGCTCGGCTACTGGAAGCTGCCGGAGGTCACCGCCGAAACGATCGTCGACGGCTGGGTGCTCACCGGCGATGCCGGCTACATCGACGACGACGGGTACCTGTTTCTGGTCGATCGGGTAAAGGACATGATCGTGTCCGGGGGCGAAAACGTGTATTCGGTGGAGGTCGAGAACGCCATCATGGAGCATGGCGGCGTCGCCCAGTGCGCCGTCATCGGCATCCCGCACGACATCTGGGTCGAACAGGTGCACGCGATTGTGGTTCCGAAACCCGGGTGGATTCTGAATGCGCAGGCGATCATCGATCACTGCCATGACTACATCGCGGGATACAAGTGCCCGCGGTCCGTCGAGGTTCGCGCGGAGCCGCTGCCGCTGTCCGGCGCCGGCAAGGTTTTGAAGCGCGAGCTTCGGAAAGCGTATTTGGAAAGTCAGGCGTAATGCGCCGGCGGGCGCGATGAGGCCCGCGTTTCAGGTTCGCTCGTCGGGTGCGGTCCGCAGGTACAGAACGACGTCATCGAAGGACTCGATTGCCCTGCTCGCCTCGGCTTCGCTGCGGCGCACATTGGACTGAATCGACTCGCCGCTGTTACCAAAAATCTTAGAGATTTCGTACATCGCGTCGATGATCGCATTGCGCGTCACCACCTCGGCCAGCCGGCTGCTGTCCTTGACGCCCTTACCCGGCGCAAACTTCGTGTCCGATACGTGGCTGGTTCCGATTGCCGTCGACGAGAACAGATTTTTCCCCGACGCCGACTGTACGGTCACCTGCAGCGCGAGGCGCGCGGATACGACGAGCTGGGAGCGCAACGTGCCGGGCACGACCGTGATGACGGGTTTGAACGTTAGCAGCCGGTACGAGAGCGTCGGCCGGTCACCGGTTTCTTCGACCGGGGTCGCATGGGCAAAGTGTTGGCGTGTCAGCGTCAGCAGCGCCGTCTCGAGCGCGGGCCCGGCGACGACCGTGACGTCCGGAAACGTTTTGTTATCGGAACGCGGCGTCACCCGCGTCGTGAGTGCCGGAATCCTCGGCTCGATCCAGAGATCGAACGGCTGATCGATGCGGTGGCCGCCGGTGCGGTAATCGGGTAGCTCCGGATCCTGGACGTACGCGGTTTCCGGGAGCGACGCGCAAGCGCCGAGGGCAAGCACGGCGCCGCCCAGCAGGGCGCTGGATTTCAAACGTTGCAGTCTTTTGACATATTCCGGCATCGGGCGATCAGGACCGATTACACGATCTCGACAGTAACTTACGCGGATTTGCACATAACCGCCGGAAGTATCTTGCCCGCGGCGCATGAGCATCTTGCCCGCAGATCGCGGGGCTTCAGGAATGCTCAGCCGGCTTCCCTGGCGACCGTTTCTTCCGGCAGCTTGAGAAGTGCGCGCATTATGGCCGTATCCGGAGGCGGTTCGTTGCTGGAGCGGAACTCGCCGCAGTACACGGACGGCGCTGTGCCGACGTGGCGCTTGAACGTGCGCGCAAAGTACGACGCGTCGTTGAAGCCGACGGCGTAGGCGACGTCGGTGACGTTGATATTCGGGTTTCGCAGGATCCGGCAGGCCTCGAGGATGCGATATCGGATGACGTAGTCCTGGAACGTGATGCCGTAAGTTTCGCGGAACGAGCGACTGAACCGGAACGGGCTCATCTCACAGAGCTCCGCGACTGCCTCGTTTCTGACCTTGTAGCGGAAATTGCGCTTCACGTAATACAGCGCGGGCAGCAGGCGCACATCGTCCTTGCGCATCGTAATCGGGATCTCGGCCGGGATCGGCGCGAAGTTGTCGGCGAGTTCGCGCGACTCCTGCGTGGCCTGGTATTCGCTGACTTTGTTCAGTATCAGCAGGCTGCGGTGCAGCTCGGTGCGGGACACGGGCTTTACGAGAAAGTCGATCATGCCGGTCCGAAATGCCCAGACGGCGAGTGACTCGGAATGTTGCAGCGTCAGCAGCAGCATCGGCAGCCCGGCAAAGCGGGCTTTCGTCTTGCGCACGACGTCCAGGCTGTACTGGTCGGGATAGTCGAGATCGAAGCAGATCCCGTTCAAGCCGCCCTCGCGAATCGCCTCGTCGAGCCGGGCGAGCGATGGGCAGACCTTGATGTCACACGCCTCGGTGAATACCGCAGACAGCTCCGCATGCCGGACGGAAACCGTCATATCGACCCAGAGCAGCTTTGGTCTGCGATTCAACTTAATCTTTCCCCGCGCGTGGGATTCGCACCATCTTGAAACAACTCGCCAGGCAATGAATTGACGCAGATCACAGTGCGTTGGTGAGTTGCAGCTTTTATGTAAAAAACTTACGAAAAATAGCGAGTTAGCCCCCTGCAAGATAGTCCGTATCGGAGGCAAAACATTCCTATTGCCCGGTAGCGATCTCGATTAGTTTATGCGGCGACTAGGGAGGAAACGCCCGCCTTCTTGAGTTGCAAAGGGACTCTGATTCGAGACGGGCAGGCGCGAACTGACCTTCGACACTGACTCTCGAGAGTCAACAACAAGCAAAAACAGATGGAGAATGTGATGAAAAGCAAGATCATGAAGTTCCTTCGCGACGAACAGGGCTTGACCACGGTCGAATACGCCGTAGCCGGCGCCCTGGTTGCCGCAGCCGTCGTAGTGGCGTTTACGAACCTCGGTGGCGCTGTTGGCGCGCAGATTACCAATCTGACCGGCGTAATTTCGCCGGCGCCGGCGGGACCGTAAGGCAACACAGGTTTCGACCGGCCGGTGCTGCCGGCCGGTCGACTACCTTTAGAAAATTTACGAAAAAGGAATTACTGGACTGGACATGGATGACCCGATCACAGCTTCTGTCGTAGCGTTGACGTCACTGATACTCGTCTCGGCGTGCTCGGTAACCGACATTGTGGATCGGCGCATACCGAATCTATTTCTGGCTATGGCTCTGTCGCTAGCGCTCATATCACACGGGCTAGGTGGCGGCCTTGCCGGATTACTCGACAGCTTTATCGGCCTTGCAGTCGGACTCGGACTGCTGATGCCGTTCTATTTGCTCGGCGGCACCGGCGCCGGGGATGTGAAACTGCTCGGCGTCGTCGGCGCTTTGCTAGGCATCAAAGGTGTCCTGGTGACAGGCGCCGCCACGCTGATCTGCGGCGGCGTTCTCGGCATCGCGTGGCTGCTCTGGCGCGTTGCAGATGCCTGGTTCGCGGCACAGTTCGCGAGCTATACGCGCCTCAAGAGCGTAGGGCAGTTACCAATGAATGCAGTGCTGCCGAATGCAAAGCTCCGCGGCACAACGATTCCTTATGCCCCCGCGATCGCCTGCGGGACCTTTTTCGCGATCTGGTACCTCGGCCTGCTCAGCCCTGCAGCAGGATAACAAGACATGTCGATCTCCGATCTCGCCGCATCGAAATCAAATGCGAACCAGCTTGCGCTGGCCCGCATGGCCAAGCTTGCGCCGCGACCCGTAACGCTCGAGGAAACCGGCCTGAGCGAATCGTTTCTTGCCGACCTGGTCGCGAAGCACATCCTGGATCGCGGCACGCTCACGATAGCCCAGCTGAGCTCCCTGATGGCGCTTGCCGGCAGCATCGTCGAAAAAATCTTGCACTTCATGCGTGAAGAGGCTCGCATCGAAGTTCGTCCGCGCATGGGCGATGCCAATAACCTCTCGTACTCGCTGACCGAGCGCGGCAGAGCAACAGCACTCGACGCGATGATGCGCAGCGGCTACGTCGGCCCGTGCCCGGTGCCCCTCAAGCACTACGCACAGGTCGCCCGGGCCCAGACTATTCACGGCAAGGCGTTTTCGAAAAGCGAAATGCATCTCGCTTTCGACGACGTCGTCATTTCCGACGAACTCATGGACAAGCTCGGTCCATCCATGAACTCTGGCCGCGCGATCTTTCTCTACGGGCCTGCAGGCACCGGCAAGACGTTTATCTCGCAGCGTCTCGCTCGTCTTTTTCACGACCTGATGTTCGTACCGCATGCCATAGTAATCGACGACGTCGTCGTCCAGGTATTCGACCACCAGCTCCACAAGGTGATCTCGGCGCAAAGTGACGATGAGCGCATCATGCTCGGCAAAGGTCACGACCCGCGCTTTCACCTTTGCGAACGCCCGGTTGCTATAACGGGTGGCGAACTGACGGGAGACATGCTCGAGATTCGCTACGACCAGTCGGCCAAGGTCTATGAGGCGCCGTTGCAGCTTAAGGCGAACAACGGAATCTTCATCATCGACGACATGGGCCGACAGAGGATCAGCCCTGCGGAACTATTCAACCGCTGGATCGTGCCGCTCGAAGAAAAGCGTGACTACCTCGACCTCGGCTTCGGGAAGCATTTCTCGGTACCGTTCGACGTCGTGCTGATTTTCTCGACGAATATTCACCCTCTGCAGCTCGCCGACGAAGCCTTTCTGCGGCGCATTGGCTACAAGATCGAATTCAAGCCGATGACGCGTCAAATGTACACCCGAATCTGGAACGACTATTGCCGTGAGGCACGCATTGTGTGCGAACCGAACGTGGTCGAATACACGATGGACGAGCTTCACGCAGCAAATCAGGTCCCGCTGCTGCCGTGCCATCCGCGCGATTTGCTCGGAATGGCAGTGGACTACGCGACCTACTCTGGAGATCCTCGCCATGTCAAGGAAGAACACCTGCGCTGGGCGTGGAAAAACTATTTTGTTCAGGTCGAGGACTATGTTGATCCTGCTGAACACCAACGCGCAATTTAGGAGCATAAGCGATGGCTAAACGAAGAGGACTCATACTGATATTTCTGTCACTGATAATGGCCGTCGGTGCAGCCTGGGTCGCGAACACCTGGGTAAAGGCGCAGCTGATTTCGAAGGAAAATGCCAAGCCCGATACGCAGCTTGTCGTTGCTGCTGCGATGTCGATTCCGTACACGACTAAAGTCGAAAAGCGACACCTGAAGCTTATTGAGATCCCGCCCGACATGTCCCCGGAGGGGGCCTTCATGGACATCGCCGAAGTCGACGGTATGGTCGCGACGGCCGATATCTCGCGAGGCGAGATCCTGATCAAGGACAGGTTTGCGGATCACTCACAGGGCAGCACGCTCGCTGCGCTCGTCAAGGAGAACATGCGCGCGATCACGGTGCGCGTGAACGACGTCGTCGGCGTCGCCGGCTTCCTGCTGCCAGGTAACCGAGTCGACATCCTGGCGGCTCGCAAGGACCGCAATCAGCGGGCAACGATCGAAACTATTCTTACCGATATCAAGGTCTTGGCCGTCGACCAGACCGCGGCCGCGAACGACAACGAGCCTGTCATCGTGCGCGCAGTGACGCTCGAGATGACGCCGAAGGACGCCGAAAAGCTGGTGAAGGCGAGCACCGAGGGATCCATACAGCTCACGCTGCGGAATCCGGAAACCGAGGACATCGTCCAGCCGGAGCCGCAGAAGGCCGTCGTCAAAGCGCCGGCGCGCAGCTATCGACCCTCGGGTTCCACGGTCGAGATCATCCGCGGCACCGCCGTCAAGAAAACCAAAACGAAGTCGTAAAGGGACTTCGACCCGAATAACAAAAGTGTCATTGACACGACATATGGAAGGGACGTCTGATGAATATGTCTTCTGAAAAAACCTCTCGCGGAATGGCGCTCGCAGCCCTCTGCTGCCTGAGTCTACTGCTTACGGCAGTCGATGCCGCCGCGCAAATCGTTGCGCAGGGCATGGGCGGCGGCGCTGAAAATACACTGTCGGTGCCGCTCTACAAATCCCGCGTCGTGGTGCTCGATGCGCCCGCAAACCGGGTTTCGGTTGGTAACCCCGAGATCGCCGACATCCTGATCCTGCGTTCGACGCAGCTTTACGTGCTCGGCAAGGATCTCGGCACCACGAACGTTCTGCTCTGGGACCGCAACGACCGGCTGATCGGCACGGTTAGCGTCGAGGTGACTCACGACCTGCAGGCACTGAAAGCGAAGCTACACGACCTGATGCCTAACGAAGACATTTCCGTTTACTCGGCGCAGCGCAACATTGTGCTGACGGGCCGCGTTTCAAACGTCGCGAACATGAATGCCGCCGTTCGCATTGCGGAAGGCTATTTCAAGCAGGCCGGAAATCGAGGCATGCAGGCTCAGAAAGGCGAGACCACGTTCGCCGCCAAGAACGTCGCTGAAGACAAGACCGGCGAGGTCATCAACATGCTGAGCGTCGGCGGCGCCCAGCAGGTCATGCTCGAAGTCAAAGTCGCCGAAATCGCACGCACCGAGCTCAAGCGCCTCGATGTCCGCTTTAACACGATCCTGCGCCGGAGCGATCGCTGGAATATGGGCGGCGTCAACGGCGGCGCAACGTTCCCGGATGCCGAATTCGAGGGCGGCCTGCGAACGCCGGTTTGGAATGACGTTTCGGATTCCCCATTCGGCCCAATCACCAACAACAACAGCGCTCCATTCGGCCCCGCCATCGACGAGTTCATGCCGAATCCGATGGCCATCCAGGACAAGGGGCTGTTCGCGGGCCTGTTGACGCAGAACTTCCTGTTCAACCTCGCCTTCGACGCCGCCAAGGAAAAGGGTCTGGCGAAAATTCTGGCGGAGCCGACGCTGACGACGCAGACCGGCCAGCAGGCCGAGTTCCTTTCGGGTGGGGAGTTTCCGATCCCGGTGCCGCAGGGTGTCAACGGCGTCACGATCGAGTTCAAGGAGTTCGGCGTCGGCGTGAAATTCCTGCCGCTCGTCCTCGATTCGAATCGCATCAATCTCAAACTCAACATCAGCGTCAGCGAGCTCGTGGACGCCGGCAATCTATCGCTTGGTGCTGACGGCTCGTCCCAGACGTTCCTGATCCCCCGTCTGACGAAGCGCAGCGCGCAGGCAACGGTGGAGCTTGCGGACGGCCAGACGATCGGCATCGCCGGCCTGATCAACGAAAACCTGCGGGAAACGGTAACGAAGTTTCCGGGGCTCGGGGACATTCCGGGGCTCGGCGCACTGTTCCGCAGCCAGGATTTCCAGAAAGGCGAGTCGGAGCTGCTGATCCTGGTCACGCCGCATCTCGCAAAAGCCGTGCCGCCGGGCCAGATACGCCTTCCGACGGACTCGTATACCGAACCGACCGACATGGAGTTCTTCCTCAGTGGTCGCGCTGAGGGACGATCACGCGGATCAGCCGAGTCAGCGACCTACGGTCATGACATCGATTAATCAGGATTGACACAGGACACGACAATGAAAACCAAAGCAATTCAATTCATGGCCGCGACCGCATTCGCCATCCTTTTCGCAGGATGCGCCGCGACGAGTCAGACCGAGACGGAGTTCGGAGACGCAGTACGGCAGGTCTTCAAGGCCCAGTATTATGATGCAAACGCCGCCGCGAACCCGGACCCGGCTGCCGTCACCGGCGGCGATCCCGAGCGCCTCAACAACACGCTCGACGGCCATCGCAAGGACGTGGCAAGTCCGCAGTCTGTTGAACAGGGCGTCACCATCAACGTCGGGGGCGGGAACTAAATAGAACAAACAAACTTGGCTCTAGCGAAATGACTGCAAATAATACAAAAATTCGGCATCACCTCTGTGACACACGACCTTTGCGCCAGAGGGGCATCGTCATGCCCATCGTCGCGATCGGCATGCTGGCGCTCCTCGCGGTCGCCGGCCTCGCCATCGACAGCAGTCATGCGCTTGCGAACAAGGCCCGCATGCAGAACACGGTCGATGCCGCGGCGCTCGCCGCGGCCAAGGTGCTCGACCAGACGCAGGACACGGCATTCGCCACCGTCGCTGCGTTCAGCCTGTTCGGGATCAATGCCGGCGGCGGCGGAAACCATGAGCTCAATGCGGCTTATGGCGGCGGCGAGATCACGGTAACGGTTCAGTACTCAACGACGGTGAGCCCCTTCACGCCCGGATCCCCGAACGGTCCGTTCGTAAGGGTCATTGCGACCGGCTTCGAGACCGATACCACGCTGTCGCGGGTGCTCGGGATCACGGAAATCCCGACGCCGGCTTCCGCCGTCGCGGGCCCCAGCGGCCCGCTCGGCGTCGGCATAGGCTCACAGATCTGCGATGTCGCGCCGATCGCGGTATGCCCCCCAGAGAACGGCTTCGTGGATTATGAACTCGAAGTCCTGAAGCCCGGGCCCGGCAATCACGGCGACATCGGTCCGGGTAATTACAAGATGCTGCGCCTGGGCTGCACCGGTGGCGCCTGCCTGCGCGAGAACCTCGCCGGCGACTACGACAGCTGTGCGGTACTCGGTTCCGAGGTCGACACGGAGCCGGGCGTTTCTTCAGGGCCAACCAGCCAGGGCTTCAACACGCGCTTCGGCCTGTATCAGGGCGGCGGCATGAGCCCGGAGGAATATCCGCCGGATCGCGTGCTGACGCAGCAGGAACCGCAGTACCTGCACGCGTGCGAGGACGATTCGGTCTATCCGCCAGACGATAATGTGTACCTGACCAATCCGGGCGGCAACTACTGTGGTGATCCTAATCCCGCGGAGCAGGTGACGATGTCCACGGAAATATCGTACAGCTACAACACGTCCTATGCCGCCGACTCCCAGGGCGACGCTAGCCAGTTTGCCACGGGCGCCGTCAAGAATCGCCGCATGCTCGTGTTCCCGACGATCAACTGCGACGGCGATCAGAGCGGGCAGTCGACGATCGAGGTCACCGGCTTCGCCTGCTTTTTCATGCTGCAGCAGCTCGAATCCGGTCAGTCGGACGGCGCCGGCAAAATCATCGGCGAATATATCAACAACTGCGAGGTCAACGGCACGTCTGGCGTCGCGCCCGGCCCCGGCTATACCGGTCCGCTGCTGTACAAGATCCAGCTCTACAAAGACCCGGATTCGAGGGATTCGTGATGACTACCCGGGCGAGCATCAGAAAGCAACGCGGCCTTGCGCTTGTCGAGACAGTAATCGTCCTGCCGTTGCTGCTGTTCCTCATGTTCGCAGCCACCGAAATCACAAACGTGTTCATACAACATACGACGCTGACAAAGGCCGTAAGGGACGGCGTCCGCTACGCCGCCGAGGAGGCGATCGGCGGCTCGCTGACGGTGGACCTGAACGCCCAGCTGATCGATGAAACGAAACGCCTCGTCGTCTACGGCGACCGCGATCAGACGAGCGGGCAACCACTTGTCTACAACCTGAGCGTCAACGACGTAACCGTCAGCGACGTCGGCAACGACAATATCGAGGTTCGCGTCGACTACAGCTATTCGGGCATCCTCGGCTCGGTGCTGCCCGCCTTCGGTTTTGCCGACGACATTTCGCTGCTTTTCAACTTGACGGCGTCAGCCACGATGAGGGCACTCTGATGATGTCGATTCGCAAACAGCGTGGCATGGCCGTCGTCGAGTTTTCGCTAGTAGCTCTCGTATTCTTTACGGTCCTGTTCGGCCTCATCGACCTGGCGCGCCTCTACTTCGACATGGCGGCGCTGGACGAGGCGACCCGGCGCGGTGCGCGGCTCGCCGCGGTCTGTCCCGTCAACGACCCGAAGGTCGCCGAGACGGCGGTGTTTGCCAACGGCGGGACGCAGAGCACGCTCGTGCCCGGGCTCGGTACGCAGCATGTCCTAATGCAATACCTGACAATCGACGGTGACGTCGTCGCGGACCCTGCGGGCGCAGGTTACGGTAGCATCCGGAATGTGAGGGTCAGCATACAGAATTTTCAGTTGCAGACGTTCACGCCGTTCATGACGAGCGTGATCAATTTTCCAAACTTTGAAACGACAATACCCAGCGAGAGTTTAGGGCGAGTCGGCACCGTCGATATCGCCTGTTGATAATCTAAGGAAAGATTATGGCGCGTACGAGGATATTACTGGTATCACGGTCCAGCGTGATCGCCAAGGACATCGAAGACAAGCTTCGTGATCACCCACGCTACAAACTGACGACGAGAATCGTCTCGAACGGTCACGTCGACCCGCTGGCGGACGTCGCGTCCGTTCCCGACGTCCTGTTGCTGCACTGCATTACCGGCTCCGGTGAGCTGCAGCACCTGGCAGATACGCGGTCCGCGAACTCGATACCGCTGATCGTTCTCGGGCCCGCGAGCAATGCAGACGCGATGCGCTTGTCCATGCAGGCCGGCGCCAGCGACTACCTCGGCTCGCCGCTGGACATGGACGAGCTCTATGCCGCGCTGGATCGGGTCGCAATGCATATTCAGGTCGAGAAGAACCAGGCCGGACAGCTCGTCACGATCCTCAACAGCCGCGGCGGCTCCGGCGCCAGCTTCGTGGCCGCGAACCTGGCATTCGGGCTGCACGGCGTTGCCGATACGCACTCCCTGCTGATCGATTTCGACCTCCAGTTCGGAGGCCTGTCGCGTTATTTCGATCTGAATCCGAAGCACGGCATCATCGAGGCACTGGATGCCGTCGAAGAAATGGACGAGATATCGGCGGAATCCTACGTCACGCACCACGAGTCGGGGCTCCGACTCTTGGCGGCCTGTACCGACAGCCTCCTGATATCCAACGAAGTCTCGGTCGAGCGTGTCGATTCGCTGCTCCGTATGTTTCTGAAGCACAACGACTATCTCGTCGTCGACCTGCCGCGCCGCATCGACCTGCTCGGCGCAACGGTGCTCGAATCGTCGCACCGCATACTGCTCGTGGTTCAGCAGTCGCTGAGCCACCTGCACGACGCGACGCGGATGATCCGACTGATTACGAACGAGCTAGGCGTTCCGTCTGATCGCCTGACCGTGGTTGTTAACCGCCATAACAAGAAGCTCCTGATCGAATCGGCCGATATCCGTCAGGCCCTGAAGGTTGACGATATCGTCGAAATACCGAACCACTACGGACTCGTGACCGAAAGCATCGACACCGGCAAACCCATTCTGGACAAGGCAAAGAGCTCCAGCGTCGGCCGGGGGCTCGCCGAGCTTCAGGCCAGGATTTGCGGGATCGAAGCTAGCTCCGAGCCGCAAAGCATACTCGAACGTGCTATTCCGTCGCTGCTCCGGAGGACGCAATAATGGTTGCCGTACCAGGGAAGAATGCGGCGCTCGGCCAGGCCGCCGACACCGCAGCGACGCAGCAGGAGCATAGCAGGCCGCTCACGGAGCTCGAGATCGAATGGAAGCAGCGCATCAACGAGAGACTGCTCGAAGTACTCGACCTTTCGCTGATCGGAACGATCGGCGAAGAAAAGGCACGCACCGAGATTCGCGACGTGGCCCTGCAGCTCATCGTCGAAGAGAACGCGCCCCTCAGCGTCAAGCAGCGCAAGGTCATCATTCAGCGTATCGAAGACGAAGTCATGGGACTGGGTCCGCTGGAGCCCCTTCTGGCGGATTCGACGATTTCGGACATCCTCGTCAACGGACCCAAATCGGTGTATATCGAGCGCCGCGGCAAGCTGCAGAGGACCAATGTCACGTTCATGGATGACAAGCACCTGCTGAACATCATCGACCGCATCGTGTCCGCAGTTGGCCGCCGCATCGATGAGTCTTCGCCGATGGTCGACGCACGCCTCGCGGACGGCTCCCGCGTCAATGCGATCATTCCGCCGCTTGCAATCGACGGGCCCTCCGTGTCGATACGGCGGTTTGCGGTCGAGCTTCTGTCCGTCGAGGACCTGATCGCCTACGGCACGCTCAGCAGGCAGCTCGCGGACGTCCTGAACGCGGTCGTCAAATCGCGACTCAACGTGCTGATTTCCGGCGGAACCGGCGCCGGTAAGACGACCACGCTGAACATCATGTCGGGCTTCATTCCCCACGACGAGCGGATCGTCACGATCGAGGACTCGGCCGAGCTGCAGCTGCAGCAGCCGCATGTCGTTCGGCTCGAGACCCGGCCCCCGAATATCGAGGGTCGCGGCGAGATAACGTCACGCGACCTTGTGCGCAATAGTCTGCGCATGCGACCTGAACGCATCATCGTCGGCGAGGTGCGCGGCGGTGAGGCCCTCGACATGCTGCAAGCGATGAACACCGGTCATGACGGCTCGCTGACCACGGTGCACGCAAACTCGCCCCGCGACGCGCTGGGACGCGTCGAGAACATGGTGTCGATGTCCGGGATCAATTTTCCGATGAACGCACTGCGTGCCCAGATCGCATCCGCGATCGACGTTGTCATCCAGGTATCACGGCTCGAGGACGGCAGCCGGCGACTGACCAGCCTGGCGGAAATCAACGGCATGGAAGGCGACATCATCACAATGTCCGAGATCTTCAAATACGAACGTACCGGAATCGATGAGAACGGCAAGGTAATCGGCGGCATCAAGGCAACCGGCGTCATTCCCGGCTTTTACAAGATGCTGGCAACGCGCGGAATCGATCTGCCGATCGAGACGTTCGAGCCGGACTATAACGAAGGAGGGCAGTCGTGATGTCGAACGGAATGCTCATATTTATCGGTCTGATCTTCGTCACGGTATTCCTGCTCTTCCAGGGCCTCACAATCCCCGTGTTCGGCGAGAACGCGGCTGCCCGCAAAAGACTAAAGAAGAAACTGGACGAGCTTCAGGAAGTCGGTGCCGACGGCGAATTTTCATCGCTTCTGCGCGAGAAATACCTGCACAAGCTGTCACCATGGGAACGCCAGCTCGAGAAGCTCCCTTACATGGAAGAGCTCGCGGACATGATCGAGCAGTCTGGCAACAAGTTTCGCGCCTACCGCGTCGTACTGCTGGCAGCGATCCTTGGATTCGCCGGAGTCGTTATTGCCTGGATACTTCTGCGCGTCTGGCATTTCCCGATCGCTGTCGGTTTCATGGCCGCGTATGCGCCGTTCATGAAAATCAACATGGATCGCAAGAAACGCCTCGCGCTGTTCGAAGAGCAGCTTCCGGAAGCGATCGAGACCATGACTCGAGCCCTTCGCGCCGGGCATCCTTTCTCGGCTTCGCTGAAGATGATCGGCGACGATTTCGAGGACCCGATCGCCGGAGAATTCAAACTGACGTTCAACGACATCAACTACGGCAACGACGTGCGTCGAGCAATGCTCGGGCTGCTCAGCCGTATACCTACGGTGACTGTGATGGCGCTCGTGACCGCTGTGCTTGTACAAAAGGAGTCGGGTGGCAACCTCGCCGAGATTCTCGAGCGAATATCGACAGTCATACGCGGCCGCTTCCGCCTTGCCCGCAAAGTCAAGACGCTCTCCGCGGAGGGCCGCATGTCGGCGTGGGTCCTCGCGATGGTGCCGCTCGTCCTGTTTGCGGTTCTGATGGTGACCTCGCCCGATTATCTGCCGGTTCTCCTGAATGACGAGCGGGGACAGAAAATGATCATTGGCAGCATGATCTCCGCATGTATAGGAATCTACTGGATCCGTCGGATCCTGCGTATCGAGGTATAGCGCGATGGAAGCGATCATCAGTTTTCTGAATGCCTACATGACCGACGAGGCCGCTGTGCAGCGCACCGTCGTCATGGTCGTGGCAGTCGTCATCTTCATCTTCGCAGCCGGACTGTCGATCATCATCTTCGGCGTCACGGATCCGGTCCGCCGCAGGCTCGGCGTGCTCACCGAGGAGGAGAAAGAGGAGGGCAAGGCTTTCCTGAAGATCATGACGGCAATCGGCCCGATTGCTGCGTTCGCGCTGCCGAAAGAGGAGCTCGAACAGCACAAGACCAAGCGCGACCTGTATCGCGCCGGCTACCGTTCCCCGCAGGCGATGCAGACATTCTTTGCCCTGAAGGCCGTGTTGGCGATTTTCCTTGCAGCCGTCGTTTTGATCGGATCGCGCTTCACGCCCGATGTGACGTCCGGGCAGCTCTTGCTGTACATCGCGATGGGCGCCGGCGTGGGACTGCTTGTGCCGGACTACGTGCTGTCGAAGAAACTGGCCGGCCGAATGCGCACGCTTCGCAACGCCTTTCCGGACGCACTCGACCTGCTTGTCGTCTGCGTCGAATCCGGCTTAGGCCTCGGCCCGGCGATCCAGCGGGTTGCCGATGAGCTCAACGTCAGTCATCCGGAGCTTTCGCTGGAGCTTGCCACCGTGAACGCGGAAATGCGAGCCGGCATGCCGCGCGAGGAAGCATTGAAAAACCTAGCGGAGCGAACGGGATTGCCAGACATTCGAGGGTTGGTTGGACTGCTCGTGCAGTCCATGCGTTTCGGCACCAGCGTAGCGGACGCGTTGCGCATTTATTCCGAGGAGTTCCGGGACAAGAGGATGCAGGCCGCCGAGGAGCAGGCGGCGAAAATTGGCACGCGCATGATCTTCCCGCTCGTGCTGTTCATGTTCCCGGTGTTCTTCGTCGTCGCCGTCGGACCGGCCGCACTTCGAATCATCGATGCCTTCAGTAATTTCGGTTGATGAAACCTCAGCACGTGGAAGCAGGGAGCACACCATGAGCATTGCAAATTCATTGAAAGTGACCGCGGTTCTCGTAGCCGCCAGTTTGCTGCAGTCGTGCGCATCGGCGCCGGCGCAGCAAAATTCCGGCCCGATGGCGGGCGACTTCAGCGACGACAGCCTCGAGGTCCTTTTCGCGACAGAATTCCCGGTCGCTACGAAGGAGGAGGCCGTGGCGAAGGCCGCGATGGCCTACCGCGACGGCGAGTACGACAAGGCGCAGTTCTATCTCGTCCGCGCCCTGAAGTTCGACGTCACGGACGTAAAGATTCTGGTGCAGATCGGCAATCTCCACGTAATGCAGGGCAACGCCGTGCTCGCCGCGCGGGCATTCGGCTTCGCCCTGCAGCAGGAACCCGCACACGCACTTGCACTCGAGGGTCTGGGGCTACTGCACTTCCGCGCCGGCAATGATGCCAGGGCGCGGGAGCTGCTCGAATCGGCCGTCGCGGCAAACCCCGACCTGTGGCGCTCGCACAATGCGCTCGGCGTCATCGCGGACCGCGAACGCAACTTCGGCGCCGCAATGGCCTATTACGATCGCGCGCTCGAAATTCAGCCGATGTCGGACAGTATCCTGATCAACCGCGGCTATTCGAAGTTTCTGCAGGAAGACTATCACGCGGCGTCGCTCGATTTTTTCGAGGCCGCGAAGCGCAGCAATAACCCCAGGGCCTGGCGCAATCTAGGCATGGTTTATGCTCATCAGAGCTGGTACGACGCCGCGCTGGAGGCCTACGTCGAAGTCATGGACAAGCCCGATGCTCACAACGAGATTGGCGCCATTGCAATGAAGATCGGCGACTCCGAGGCTGCCGATTATCACCTGAACGAAGCCATTCGGCTGTCGCCCACGTATTTTGCCCACGCTGAGGAGAATCTCGCAGAGCTGCGCCGTTCGCGCGGCTCACAAAGCCTGAACTGAGCGCCAAGGGGACATTCCGCCACTCGCTGGACTGGTGAGATCGTTACTTGCCTGGCGGGATGTCCCCGACTTTTTCGGGGACATTCCTGTTTTTTCGAGCGCCTAAAGAGGACATTCCTCATTTTCCGCAGCTAAAGGTGACGTTCCTCATATTCGCAGTCTAATGGCGAACTTTCTCATCTTCGTTGCTGAAAATGAGGAATGTCCCCAAAAAACAGGCATGTCCCCCCGCCGTTCAGCGAACCGCGGAAACAAGTGAATCCAGGCGCGCCTTGTAGGCGTCGACGATGAGCGGCATGTCTTCCTCACTGAGGCTCAGGCGTCGTGACTCGGGGCATTCCTGAAGCTCGACGTCGACGTCGGCGATTGCGAGTTTCGCGGTCACAACGACGTCAGTCAGGGTCGGCTCGGCGCTGGGTTCCGCCGAAGCCGCCCCGTTTGGGTTCACCGTTTTTTGAATTTCATCCGAGAAATTCCAGTTCGCGACGATGCTCTGGCCGATCGGTGCACACCACTCGTCGATCAGGCCCTGGCGCGCCTCGGGATCCTGCAGCAGGTTCGGAAACTCTTCGTATTTCGTATAAATGTACAGCGCGCCGATGCGGTGCAGCAGCCCGGCGATGAAAGCGCTGTCCGCGTCGAGCTTGGTTTTGTCACGCGCGATAACCTCGGCCAGTGCTGCATGGCGCAGTCCGAGCGACCAGTTCTTGCGCAATTCGTCCTTCAGGGGCTTGAGTTTTTCCGATGCGTGCAGCTGCTCGACGGCGTATGCAATCGATGCGGTGCGGACCTTCTCGAAGCCGACGCGGCCAACCGCGGCGCCAAGGCTCTCGATGTTCCTTCCCGCCGGGTTGTAATAAGTCGAATTTGCCAGCACGAGTATTCGCGATGCCAGCGCGGTATCCATGCTCAGGATATCGGCCAGATCCTCGCCGGTCGTGTCGGGATCGTCGAGGGCGGAGCGGATGCGTATGACGACATCCGGAAACGACGGTAACTTGATGTCGTCGCGGTTCAGGTCGCGCGACAACGATTTTACGAAGTTGAAATGCTCGTCATTGGACATGGGACCACCACCGTGAAAGTCCGAGAATTTCCTGCTCTTCGGGCTATCGGCCGGCGCCGGCGGAACTTTATGCCGGCAGGATCGCATCGTGACGACTGTCAGGATCCCACGCCGACGCGTGCCGGTCCGGGTGGATGCGAGTAATATCCGCCACTTGCGGTACGCGCGACGACAAGATGCAATGCCCCTGACGACAGTTTCGCTCGACCCGCCCTATCTCCTGTTCATGGGCGACGTGGGCGATGACGGCCACGCCAAAACGGGGCACGGCATCGCCGATTGGGCCAGCGAGAAATGTGCCGGCCAGATGCGGCTTGCCGGATGCAGAGTCGATATGGGCGTACCCGAGATGACCGTCGAGGAGGCATGTGCCGCCGGCGTCCGCACCGCGATCGTCGGCGTAGCTCCGACCGGTGGCCAGCTCCCCGCCGCCTGGCTGCCGTCGCTCTCAGACCTGGCGCGGGCCGGCATCCACATAGCGTCCGGCCTGCACAGTAAGCTGTCCGCGATTCCCGAACTCGTCGAGGCGGCAGCGGTGGGCGGCGCCCGGCTCATCGACGTGCGCGTGCCGCCGGCCGGCATTCCGGTCGGCAGCGGCCGCAGGCGCAGCGGCAGGCGCGTGCTCACGGTCGGCACGGATTGCGCCGTCGGCAAGAAGTATACGGCGCTGGCGCTCCATCGTGAGCTCAGGCGCCGGCGCATAAACGCGACGTTTCGCGCCACCGGCCAAACCGGCATCATGATTGCCGGCCAGGGTATGCCGATCGATGCGGTCGTGGCCGATTTCATTGCCGGCGCGGCGGAAGCGCTGTCTCCCGACAATGCCGACGACCACTGGGACGTCATCGAGGGCCAGGGTTCGCTGATGCACCCGAGCTATGCCGGCGTTACGCTCGGTCTGATTCACGGTTCCCAGCCGGATGCAATCGTACTTTGCCATGATGCCGGTCGCACCGAAATTCTGGGATACGAGGGAAATTTCCCGATGCCCGAAATCGGAGAAGTCATCGCACAGGCGCTTACGGCCGCCCGCGTCACAAATCCTGACTGCGTATGCGTCGGCATCAGCGTCAATACGTCCAGGCTCGATGCCGATGCGCGGAACGGCTACCTGCGAAATCTCGAGGACGAACATGAAATCCCCTGCGTCGATCCGATAGCGATCGGCGTCGGACGACTCGCCGACGCCTTGCTCGAGAGCATCGGCTGATGCGCAAGGTGTCGCTTCACATCGAGTCCTGGGCGAGCCGCATTCCGTTTCGCATTTCCAGCCGCGTATGGCACGAGTTTGCCTGCGTCGTCTGTGAGATCGAGCAGGACGGGGTCGTCGGACGCGGCGAGGGACACGGCGTGTATTACACCGGCGAGTCTCCGGAGACGATGCTCGCAGCGCTCGAGGCGGTGGCGGGCAATCTCGCGACCGGCGCCGACCGCGACGACCTGCTCAACCTGTTGCCACCCGGCGGCGCGCGCATGGCGGCCGATTCTGCGCTCTGGGACCTTGAGGCCCAGCTGAACGGGCGTTCGGCCTGGAGTATTGCGGGCGTCGACGACAGCGCCGTCGAAACAGTGATCACAATCGGACTCGAAGACGAACCCGGGCAGATGGCGGCGAAAGCAATGGCCGCGGCCGAGCTCTCGCTGCTCAAGGTGAAGCTCGGCAGCGACCGGCCGGTCCAACGTATCGCCGCGATCCGCGACGCGCGCCCGGATGCGCGCCTCGTCGTGGATGTGAATCAGGGCTGGTCGTACGCCGAATTGTTGGAGTACGCGCCGGAGCTTGCGTCGCTCGGCGTCGCAATGATCGAGCAGCCGCTGCCGCGCGGCGATGATGCGGAGCTCGAGGAATACTCGCCGCCGCTGCCGCTGTGCGCGGACGAGTCGTGCCTGCACCTGGGCGAGCTCGATACGGCCGGGCGGCGCTACCAGATGATCAACATCAAGCTGGACAAGACCGGTGGCCTGACGCACGCACTGGCGCTTGCCGACGCGGCGACGGAGCAGGGACTTCGACTGATGGTCGGCTGCATGGGCGGCACCTCACTCGCGATGGCGCCGACGCACGTCGTCGCCCAGCGCTGCGAATTCGTCGATATCGATGGCCCGCTGCTGCTCAGATACGATCGTCCGGGCGGGCTCGTTTACGACCGCGGCAGGGTCTCCCTCCCGGCGACCCGTTTCTGGGGAACGCCGGCGTAGCGTCAACGCTGACGCTGTCTGTCGAGCGACAGCTCCGTGCCGAGACCCTGGCGACGGGCATTCTCGAAAACAAAATGCGCGGCAAACAAATCCTGGGCGACGATGCCGAGCGATTTGTACAGCGTTATCTGGTGCCGATCCCTGCGCCCGACGATCTGGCCATTCAGCAGGTGGCCGAGTTCGCCGACGATCGCCGCCTCCGAGAAGCGCCCTTCGGCGATCGGAATCAGCAGGTCGCCGGCCTCGTTGCGCGCGGACTCCAGCAGATCGACGTAGACGGATGCTTTCTCGATGGTCTCGGTGTCGGCTTCGCGGCTCGTAGGCGAGTGCGCGCCGACAAGATTGACGTGGCAACCGCTCGGCAGCCAACGACCTTTAAGGACCGGCTCATCGGAACCCGTCACGACGCTAACGATGTCACACGCGGCAGCGTCTTGCGGCCCCCGCACCGCGACGATATCCAGACCCGTTCGTGCCGCGTGCCGCTCCGCAAAGCGCCTGCCCTTCCCCGGATCCCGGGCCCACACGCACACGAGCTCAATGTCGCGCACCGCGGCAATAGCGTCGATGTGCGTGCCCGCCTGAACGCCGGCGCCAAGAATGCCGTGCGTCTTTGCCTCGTCCCGAGCGAGCTCGCGCGTTGCAAGGCCGGACGCCGCTGCCGTGCGAATCGCCGTCAGCTCGCCGGCTTCGATGATCGCCACGGGCGAACCGCTGATGTGTTCGAAAAGCATGACGAATCCCTGAATCGGCGGCCGTCCCCGAGCCGGATTGTCGGGATGCAGGCTGATAACCTTTGCGCCGTATACCGCAGGATCCAGCGACGATCCGGGCATCAGCAACAAAAAACCACTCGCGTCGGCGAGCGGGGCAACGAGACGAGGCGGAATGGACATGCCCCCCGAGGACGCCGCCCGCATCGCCTTGTCGAGCACGTTGATGCATGCCGGCATCGACAGGAGCCGCTGCACAAGCGAGGCCCCGATAATCGTCAGCCGCATGTCCACGCTTTCGCGAGTCTGCAAGTTTTCGATTCGAACACGAGCAAGTCCTTGGACAACAAAAAATTATTATATGCTAACGACATCGCGACGATTTCCGAGCGCGGCACGACGAGCTGACTCTTGCCCGACCCAACGCGCATGGCCCGGATGGCCGTCGATATAGGCGGCACCTTCACCGACGTGGTTCTCGACCTCGAGAACGGCGATCGCGTAACGACGAAACTGCTGACCACCTACACACACCCGGGTGAAGCGGTACTTGTCGGAATCCAAAAGGTACTCACCGAGGCGGACGTCATGCCTGCCGACGTCGGCCTGATCATCCACGGTACGACGCTCGCAACGAATGCGCTGATCCAGCGCCGCGGGGCGAAGACCGCACTCTTGACGACGGCAGGACATCGCGACGCGCTCGAGATGGCGCATGAAGATCGTTTCGAACAGTACGATATCAACATCGATAGGCCGCAGCCGCTCGTGCCGAGATACCTGCGCTTGCCGATTCGCGAACGGCTGGACCGGAATGGCAACGTCCTCGTGCCGCTGGATGAACGCTCGGTTATCGATGCGCTCGATGTGCTGGATCATTACGAGGTCGAGAGCGTTGCGATCGGCTACCTGCACGCGTTCGTGAACGCGGCGCACGAGCGTCGCACCGCGGAAATCCTGGCCGAGCGGCGCCCGGACTTTTCGGTCACGCTGGCATCGGACGTCTGCCCCGAGATACGCGAGTTCGAGCGCCTGTCGACCGCCTGCGCGAACGCGTACGTGCGCCCGCTCATGGCACGGTACCTGAGCCGCATGGCGAGCGAGCTGACGGGACGCGGCTTCGACTGCCCGTTTTTGCTCATGACATCGGGCGGCGGGCTTACGACGCTTGCGACCGCGACGGCCTTTCCGATCCGGCTGGTCGAATCGGGCCCGGCCGGCGGGGCGATCCTCGCGAAGCATGTCGCGCGTCAGGCGAGCTGCGAGCGCGTGCTTTCGTTCGACATGGGCGGGACGACCGCGAAGCTCTGCCTGATCGACGATTACAGGCCGCTTATGTCGCGTAGCTTCGAAGTCGATCGCGTGTATCGCTTCAAGAAAGGCAGCGGCCTGCCGGTGCGTATTCCGGTCATCGAGATGGTCGAAATCGGCGCCGGC
The DNA here is from genome assembly GCA_041617855.1 of Woeseiaceae bacterium. GTDB lineage: Bacteria > Pseudomonadota > Gammaproteobacteria > Steroidobacterales > Woeseiaceae > UBA1847. Next base: position 65,472 of record JBFJOC010000005.1, read on the forward strand.
GGCGGCTCGATCGCGTCGATCGACAGGCTCGGGCGCATCCAGGTAGGGCCCGAGAGCGCGGGCTCCGAGCCCGGTCCGGCCGCGTACGGCCAAGGCGGCGAGCACGCGACGGTTACCGATGCCGACGTGCATCTCGGCCGCGTGTATGCGCCGACGTTTGCCGGTGGTGCGCTCGCGCTCGATTCGAACGCAGCGGCGCGGGCGCTCGAGCGCAGCGTGCAGCGGCCGCTCGGCCTCGACGCCGACGCCGCGGCGTTTGGCATCGCCGAGGTCGTCGATGAAAACATGGCGGCTGCCGCGCGCACGCATGCGGCCGAATTCGGCATGGACCTCTCGCGGCGAGACATGATCGCATTCGGCGGTGCCGCGCCGCTGCACGCTGCGCGGCTGGGGGAGAAGCTCGGCGTCGGGCGCATCATCGTGCCGCCCGCGGCAGGCGTCGGTTCGGCTGTTGGCTTCCTGCTCGCCCCGGTCGCCTACGAGGTCGTGCGCAGCCGCCACATGTTGCTGTCCGCGCTGGATCCCGGCCTCGTCAATCGCCTGTTCGCCGAGATGCGCGAGGAGGCGCTCGCCGTCGTGCGCCTGGGGACGTCCGCAGACGATCTCGTCGAGACGCGTCACGCCTACATGCGCTACGTCGGGCAGGGCCACGAGATCGCCGTGGCCCTGCCGGTCACGGAATACGGCGCGGCACACGGAGACGCGTTCCACGACGCGTTTGCAGCCGCATATCGGCTGCTTTACGGCCGCACGATCGACGGCGTCGACGTCGAGGCACTGAGCTTCACGCTCACGATCGCGGAGCCCGAGCGCATCGATTGCAAAGCTACGAATGCACCGGCACCGGCGTCCCCGCCGGAAGCGGTCGCCGTCCAGTCCGTGTTCGACCCGACGCTCGAGCAGCCTGTCGACACGCCAGTATACCTGCGGGGTAGCCTAGTACCGGGCGTGCGAGTTTCGGGGCCAGCGCTGATCACCGAGGATCAGACGACGACGGTTGTAACGTCGGCATACGACGCGGAGATCGACGTGCGCGGCTGCATCGTACTGACCCGGCGCGGAGGGGCGCATGACTGACGCAGAGGCACTCAGCCGGATCCGGCTGCAGATAATGTGGGACCGGCTGCTCGCGATCGTCGAGGAACAGGCGCAGACGCTGATCCGAACGGCGTTCTCGACAACGGTCCGCGAAGCCGGTGACCTGTCGTCGGGGGTCTTCGACACGCACGGCCGGATGCTGGCGCAGGCCGTTACCGGCACGCCCGGCCACGTGAACGCGATGGCGGCCAGTGTCGGCTTCTTTCTCGAGCGCCACCCGATAAAAACGCTCGCGCCCGGCGACGTGCTGGTGACGAACGATCCATGGCACGGCACGGGCCACCTAAACGACTTCACGGTCGTCACGCCCGTGTTCTTCCATGATCGTCCCGTCGCGATGTTCGCGGCAACGTCGCACATCGCTGACGTCGGCGGTCTGGGATTCGGGCCGGACGGGCGCCAGGTTTACGAGGAGGGTATCAACCTGCCGATTGGCTATCTGTTTCGCGCCGGCAATCCGGACGCAACGTTATTCAGAATCCTGCGCGCCAACGTGCGCGACCCGCGCGCCGCGGAAGGTGATCTCTTTTCGCTTACCGCGTGCAATCGTGCCGGCGCCGAGAGCCTCGTCGCGATGCTCGCGGAATTCGGCCTCGAGGACCTGGACGCAGCGGCCACAATGATTATCGACAACTCACGAGACGCGATGCTGGCCGAGCTCGCCAAGCTGCCGAAAGGCACGTGGCGTTATTCGATGACGGTCGACGGCTACGATGAACCCGTCGAGCTCGTCTGCGCCGTTACGATTCGGGACGACGGCATCGACGTCGACTGGGACGGCACGTCGGGCATTGCGAGCCACGGCGTCAACGTACCGCTGACCTATACACAGGCCTATGCGTCGTTCGGCGTGCGCTGCGTCATCGGCAACGACGTGCCAAACAATGCCGGTTCGCTCGGCGTCGTCCGCGTGCGCGCACCGGCGGGCTGCATTTTGAACGCGCCCCGTCCCGCCGCCGTGTCAGCGCGCCACGCGATCGGGCAGATGCTGCCCGACGTCGTGCTCGGCTGTCTCGAAACGCCGCTCGAGGGCCGTGTCCCCGTCGAGGGCGCATCTTGCCTGTTCGGCCCGGTATTTCTCGGCGGTCGCGGCGTGATTCCCGGCAGCCGAAGCGAGCCGTTCGTCATCAACGCGTTCTATTCGGGCGGCACCGGCGCGCGGCCGGGCAAGGACGGTCTCTCCTGCACCGCGTTTCCGTCGGGCGTTCGCAGCACGCCGGTCGAAATCAGCGAGAACTCGGCGCCGCTCGTCATCTGGAGAAAAGAGTACCGTCCTGGCTCGGCCGGCACCGGGCGGCACCGCGGCGGTCTCGGTCAGATCATGGAATTCGGCCACCTCGACGGCGAGGCGTTCGCCGTGTCGAAGATGTTCGACCGCATCGCTCATCCGCCACGCGGGCGCGACGGCGGCACGGACGGCGCGCCGGCACGCGTGTACCTGAAGGGCGGCGGTCCGCTCAAGGGCATGGGCCGCGAGACGATCCCGGCGGGCCAAACGATGGTGCTCGAGACCGCGGGAGGCGGCGGCCGGGGCGATCCCGACGAGCGCGATCCCGGTGCGGTCGCAACCGATCGGCAAAACGGCCTGCTGGATTAGCGCAGCTCGTTACCGCGGCGCTCCGCCAGCGCGGTAGGTTCGCAGGGTCGCCGAGAACCCGTATCGCTCTGTCGAAATGGCTCGCTCAGCTGCGCGCTACCCCCTTCAGGAGACTCCTCGCGCACGGAGCCTTATCGTGACTGATCCCCGCATCGCCCGTGTGCAAGCGCTTACATACGCGCCTGCCGCCAATAGCGCTTGCGTCGCGGCGATGGATTCTAGGAACATGTCGTATCGTTTTGATAGACATTCGGTCCCGGTTGCGAAGTCGGACCTTCCGCATCGGAAATAAAGCGCAACTGCGCTCAGGTTTGAGACAGCTTCTGGCATGACAAAAACAAGAATCATCATGCTTATCGCGATTGTAGTTATCGCGTTTTTCGCCTATCGGTATCTGTCCCGACCCGATGCCGTCGAGGTGACGGTAGCCGAGGTGGCGCGCGGCGACGTCACGTCCTCCGTATCCAATACGCGGGCAGGCACCGTCGAAGCTTGCCGGCGCGCGGGCATTGCACCGACGATCGGCGGACAGATTTCCAAATTGCACGTCGCCGAGGGCGACGCGGTTAAGACCGATCAGATCCTGCTCGAGCTCTGGAATATCGACCGTGCTGCGGAGCTCAAGCTCGCAAACCGCGAGGCGCAGGCGGCGCGCGCACGCGCTCAGGAAGCCTGCGTGATCGCGGACGTTGCGAAACGCGAGGCGGCGCGCCTGACGAAGCTCAAAGCTCGCGGACTTACTTCGGAGGAATCCGCGGACAAGGCCGTCGGCGAATCCGAGGCGCGCGCCTCAGCCTGCACCGCTGGCCGCGTTTCGGCAACCGTCAGCGAGGCGCGTGTCGAAGTCGTCGAAGCGGCGCTCGAGCGGACGATATTGAGGGCGCCGTTCGACGGCATCATCGCGGAGATCAACGGCGAACTCGGCGAATTCGTAACGCCATCGCCGGTCGGTATACCGACGCCGCCCACCGTTGACCTCATCGATCAGACCTGCCTGTATATCACGGCGCCGATCGACGAAATCGACGCTCCTTACGTTGCGGCCGGCCTGCCCGCGTGGATTACTCTCGATGCCTTTCCGAACCGAAAATTCTCCGGCGAGGTCCGCCGCGTCGCTCCGTACGTGTTCGCCCAGGAAAAACAGGCGCGCACCGTGGAAATCGAGGCCGTTATCGACGATCCCGATAAGGGCAGTCTGCTGCCCGGCTACAGCGCAGATGTCGAGGTCGTGCTCGGCAAGCGCGAAAACGTCCTGCGCGTGCCGACGTCGGTCGTCCTGGAAGGCGGGAGAGTGTTCGTATTTGCGGATGGCGTGCTCGAAGAACGCACGGTCGAACGCGGCCTGTCGAACTGGGAGTACACGGAGATCACGTCGGGTCTGTCGGCGGGTGAACGCGTCGTAACGTCGGTCGATCGTGAGGGCGTTGCCGACGGTGCCGAGGCTACGGTTCAAAAATGACGTCGCATGCCCGGTTGCCCTCGCCACACACGATCACCGGTGTGGGAGCCCGCCATGCGGGCGATCCTTGTCAAGATTATGCGCACCGCGATTGTTGGTCGACAGCGGTTCGCACGGCCAACAGTGATTAAACTCGAGGGCATCTGCCGCGACTTCCAGGTCGGCGAGCAGGTCGTGCACGCGTTGGATCACGTCGACCTGATGATCGAAGACGGCGAATACCTGTCGATCATGGGCCCGTCCGGTTCGGGAAAATCGACGCTGCTGAACGTGCTCGGTCTGCTCGACACGCCCACGGCGGGCACCTACTGGCTCAACGGCAACAACGTATCCGATCTCGAAGATGACGAGCTCGCAACCACGCGCCAGCGTCAAATCGGCTTCGTATTTCAGGCGTTTCATCTCGTCCCCAGGATGACGGCGCTCGAAAACGTTGAGCTGCCGATGGTGTTTGCGGAAGTGCCGGCGCGCGAGCGCCGACAGCGCGCAGAGAAGGCGCTTGCGGCAATGGATCTGTCGGACCGCATCGACCACCGTCCGGATCAGCTGTCGGGCGGACAGCGCCAGCGCGTTGCGATGGCCCGCGCGATCGTCATGGAGCCGTCCGTCCTGCTTGCCGACGAGCCGACGGGGAACCTGGACAGCACGTCGGGAGAGGAGGTCGTCGAGATCATAGAGCAGCTCAATGCCGATGGCCTGACGCTGCTCATCGTGACTCACGATCCGGATATCGGCCGACGCGCGCGCCGTCGTCTCGGCATGACGGACGGCCGGATATCGAGCGACGTACGGCAATGAGATTCAACGATCGAAATCGAATGGCGCTCGATGCGATCATTCGCTATCCGCTGCGCACCGCGATGCTGCTCGTCGCCACCGCGATCGGCGTCGCGGCGGTCCTTCTCCTGACCTCGCTCGGCGAGGGCGCGCGCCGCTACATCACGAGCGAGTTCCAGTCGATCGGCACGAATCTCCTCATCGTGATACCCGGCAAGTTCGAAGTGTCGGGTGCCGGCATTGCCGGCGCGCTGGGCGGGTCGCCGCGCGATCTCACGCTCGACGATGCCGTCGCAATCGCGAAAAGCAGGTACATCGACAAGATCGCTCCGCTCGTTCCCGGCCAGGCCACGGCAAGCTTCGGCAGGCTGGAACGGGACATAACCGTATTCGGAACGTCGCGCGCCGCACTCGAGATACGCGGCTGGGAGATCGGTCGCGGCCGCTTTCTCCCCGAGCTCGACCTGGACACTGCGGCCCCCGTGTGTGTCATCGGCCAGGTCGTCGCCGACGAGCTGTTTCGGGATCGCGATCCGATCGGTCAATGGCTGGAGCTGGGAGACCGCCGGTTCCGCGTCATCGGCATCATGGGCACGACAGGTATCGCGGGCGGTCAGGACGTCAACGAGACGGTGTTCATCCCGGTCGCATCGGCGATGCAGCTATTCAATACGGAGCGCGTATTTCGTGTGCTCGTGCAGGCGACCACCCCGGACGTGATGGAGAAAGCCCGGCAGGACATCATCGAGACCGTCAAAGAGCGACACTACGGCCACGACGACGTGACCGTGATCAAGCAGGACGCAATACTGGCATCGTTCAACGTGATCTTCGGCGCCGTCACGGCCGCACTTGCCGGAATTGCGGCCATCAGCCTGCTCGTCGCCGGCACGCTGATCATGAACGTCATGCTCGTCGCCGTCAGCCAGCGCACCGAGGAAATCGGGCTGTTCAAGGCGGTTGGCGGAAAGCGCCGCCAGATCACCTGGCTGTTCCTGACCGAGGCCGCATTCCTCTCGTTTCTCGGCGCGCTCGTCGGGCTTGTCGTCGGGCTCGTCGCTGTGCGCGTGTTGCGAGCGGCGTACCCGACAATCGATTTCGCGGCCCCGGACTGGGCTATCGCACTGGCGCTACTTATCGCGGTCGGGAGCGGCATCGCGTTTGGGATCATGCCCGCACGGCGGGCGGCCGCGCTCGATCCCGTCAACGCGCTGGCGGGTCGCTGACGTGCTGCCGCAGGACATCACGCGCTTTACGACGCGGTCGATCACGTCGCACCGCATGCGTTCGTCGCTGACGGCGCTCGGCATCGCCATCGGCGTGGCAGCGGTTGTCATCCTCACCTCGATGGGGCAGGGGCTGCATCAATTCATCGAGGCCCAGTTCAATCAGTTCGGCACGAACATCCTGGGCGTGAATCCCGGCCGGCCAACGACGTTCGGCCTGCCGACGGGTATCGTGAATACGGTGCGCCCGCTGACGATCGAGGACGCGATCGCACTTCGGGAGGTGCCCTACGTGACCGCCACGGCGCCGAGCTTTGCCGGCAACGCCGAAATCGAGGCGAATGAGCGGCAGCGCGAAGTGCTGGTTACCGGCGCCGCGCCTATGACGCTGCAGATATTCAATCTCGACGTTACGATCGGCGAGTTCCTTCCCGAAGATGACCTGCTGGCGCCGCGCGCCGTCGCGGTCCTCGGGCGCAAGGTCCGCGACGAGCTGTACGGTGACAAAAATCCCCTCGGCGACCGGATACGCATCGGCGGCTCCAAATATCGGGTCGTCGGCGTGACTGCGGCACGCGGCCAGGTGATCGGCTTCGACTTCGACGACATCGTGCTGATCCCGGCGGCTCGCTCACTGCAGCTTTTCAATCGAAACGGCGTGAGCGAGATCCAGGTCATCTTCGACGAAAATGCCTCCGTCGACGAGGTCGTGGAGGGGGTGCGCCGTAAGCTGATCGCACGCCACGGCGCAGAAGACTTCGTCATTACGACCCAGCAGCAGATGATGGACGTCGCGGGATCGATATTCGACGTCCTGACGTTTGCGGTCGCGGCGCTCGGCAGCATTTCGCTGCTCGTGGGTGGCGTCGGCATATTCACGATCATGACGATCGCGGTGAAGGAACGCACTCAGGAAATCGGGCTGCTGCGCGCGATGGGCTCGACGCAGCAGCAGGTGCAGCGGATTTTTCTCACGGAGTCGATCGTGCTGGCCGGGCTCGGCGGTCTCCTGGGTCTCGCCATGGGCGCGGCGATTGTGCTGCTGATCGGAGTATCGCTGCCCGGACTTCCCGTCCAATTCTCGCTGCCCTACATCGGCGCGGCGGAGCTCGTCGCCGTCGTGATCGGGCTCCTTGCGGGCGTGCTGCCGGCGCAGCGCGCGGCACGGCTGGACCCGCTGGAGGCTCTCCGCAACGAGTAGGAGATAGGGGACATTCCACTTTTATGCGCATAAAAGTGGAATGTCCCCATCGCACAACCTTACAGCGATGCGGCATTCAGCCTAGGGGACATTCCGGTTTTATGCAAATAAGGTGCATAAAACCGGAATGTCCCCTAGGTCCAGTGGGTCGGGCGTTCCCGGCCACTGCGTGCGGCCTGGCATTCCGCGAGCAGACACAGCAGCTCGAACGCGATGCCGGAGGCAAGGCACATCGACATGCCCGTCGGGTCGTTCGGCGGACTCAGCTCCATCAGGTCGGCGCCGACGATGTCCATGCCGCGGACGCCGCGAATGATGTCGCGCACCTCGGCGCCCGTCAGGCCGAACGGCTCGGGGAGCGTCGTGCCGGGCATCACCGCGCAGTCGAATACATCGGTATCAATCGTCAGGTAGCAGGGCCGATCGCCGATCAGCTCACGC
>JBFJOC010000006.1:0-71124 GCA_041617855.1 Woeseiaceae bacterium
CCACGAAGCACAGGGGTCTGCGAGAGCGGCCCCATGCGCATCGCTCGCGGCAAGATGCCGCTCCCACCAATCCGTCAGAGTCTGGAGAACGGCCACTCCGTGGGAGCACCGTCTTCGACAGGAAGTCCTTATGCCACGAAGCACAGGGGTCTGCGAGAGCGGCCCCGCGCGCATCGCTCGCGGCAAGATTGCCGCTGCTACAAATCCTGGCGTGCGTCTAATGCGCCGCCAGCGTCTGCCGATACCGCTGTGGCGGCATCCCGGCCCACCGCGAGAACGCCCGCGAAAACGTCGAATGTTCGGAGTAGCCCAGCTTGAGCGCCATGTCGGAGAGCGACAGTTCCCGTCGGGTGCGAAACTCGAACGCGGCAAATTCCATCCGGCATTCGTCGAGCAGCGACTGGAAGGACAGCCCTTCCTCTGCGAGGCGCCGGCGCAGCGTCCGGCCGGAGATACCGAGCTCGCGTGCAATGTACTCCTGGCTGACGCAGCCCTCGTTCATTTCGGCATATATCAACTGCCGCGCGCGCTCCGACACGGGCGTCGCGCGATGTTTCTTCGTCAGCTCGGCGGACAGCTTCTTGATGATATCCGGCGCGCAGGGCGGCGCCAGCCGGATCGGCGCATTGATGATGCTGGTAGGGAAGCGAATCACGTTGGCCGAACCGCCGTACACGACGCCGCAGTTGACGATGCCCGACAGGTCCGCGTGCACCTGCTCCTGTTCGGCCTCTACCGTCACCTGGACCTGGCTCCATGCGTCCGGCGCGGCGGCCTTGACCAGCATTGCGTACATGCCGAGCGAGTACATCGCGTCCTCGTGGCGCGGCCAAATCATCGGATCAAGAATTTTGTAGCTGAGGTGCGTCCAGGTTTCGTTGACGTCGAGCTTCAGGCAGCTCGCGTCCTGCACCAGCGGAAAGTACTGGCACAACCAGTGCAGCGCCGAGCCCAGCGACCGGCTGCCGAGAATCGCGCGACCGATGTCTTCGCCGAGCGGCAGTCTTGCAGCCTGCCCCGTCGACCACGGCAGCAGCGACGAGCGGCCGGAGCGACCGATCCGTTCCAACAGGTCCACGAATTCGTCGAGTTCGACGCGATCGGGGGAGGTTTGCAGCCGTGCAACGGCTTCCACCAGCAGCGGTGCGTAGGAGCGCTCGCCGTCGCAAATCGCTCGAGCCAGCGCATCGTGCCAATCGTAGAGCGCCGCAGCGCTGATGCAGGCCTTGCCCATCCCCTTCCCCTCTTGTTATTGACCGTCAGCATAGGCCGCAGCCGCCGCAGCGCTCGTGTCGTTTTTTCTCACATTCTTGTATATATTTCTCAGCCCGGGCCGGCCCGACGGCCGGGCCGTGGCCGAAGCTGCCAAGCGGGCCCCGACGGGCCATGCTATGCAGCGTAGCTGACCGATCCAAGAGACGAGCAACAACAATATGACCAGCAATGCATCGCCAGGCGTCGTCGACGTCAATAGCCGCGCAACGATCAATTCCGCCATCGTCCTCGGGACGATCGGCGTGCTGTCGTTTATCGTGCAGCCCGGACTGGTCCAGGGCTTCGTCGTCGAGCTGGGGCTCGGCGATGCCGCGGCCAATGACCTCGCGTTCGTCGAAATGCTGGGCGTCGCGATTGCCACCTATGTCGTCGCACTGGGCGGCCACTGGCTCGGCTGGCGGCGCATCGTCGCGGTTGCGCTGCTGCTTGCGGCGTCGGGCAATGTCGCGTCTGCGGTCGCCGACAGCATGGACGTGCTTCGCGTTGCGCGTCTGGTGACCGGCCTCGGCGAAGGCGGCATCATCTCGATCAGCTTCGCCGTGATCGGGCTGACGACAAAGACCGAACGCAACCTCGCCCTGTATCTCGTTCTCCTGCTCACCTACGGCGCACTGGGCCTCTGGGCGATGCCTTACGCGTTCGACACGATCGGTCTCGGCGGCGTGTTCCTGTTCTGGGCGGCACTCACCGTTGTATCGATTGCGACGGTCCGGTTCCTGCCGCTCTCTGCGGAAAGCGCGATCGTCGACCGGGATACGACCGTGCAGCTGTCCCTGCTCATGCTCATCGTCGCGATGCTAGGCGTGCTGGCGTTCAACGCGGCCATCGGCATTGCGTGGGCGAATCTGTTCCTCATCGGCATGGAAATTCGGCGGGACGAGCAGGCGATCGCCAATGCATTGCTGCTGTCGCAGTTCGTCGCCATCGCCGGCGCGCTCACTGCAGTGTTCATGGAAACGCGGCTCGGGCGCTGGCGGCCGATCATCGTCGGCATTTTCGGTCTGGCCGCCGCGATAGCGCTTATTTTAAAGCAGCCGGCCTACGTCGCATTCGCCCTCGGTGTCTGCTCGTTCAATTTCCTCTGGAACCTCGTGATGCCGTTTGTTCTGAGCGCGGTCAGCGACATGGACAAACGCGGCGAGATCATGACGTACGCGATTGCCATGCAGATGACCGGTCTCGGCTTCGGGCCGTTCTTGGCGGCGCGCATACTCGATTTCGGCGGCGGTTTCGCGGGCGTGATGTGGGCGACGATCACGCTGCTCGTCGCGAGCTTTTTTATTCTTATGTTCCCTATGCTGGCGCACGATCGGGCGCTTGAGCGACGCACACGGGCGGTCGATGTCCAGGCCACCTGACGGCACGATCCGAAGCATGGCACAGCGGGTCAACACGCGCCCTCCGCCGGAGCCGGAAATCTGGTCATCCGTCGTACGCGGCCTGCAGCTGCCGTTCGCCGAACAGAACATCGACTACGCGACCTTGCTCCGCGACTGCGACATCTCCGAAGAGGACCTGCATCGGGTGCACGGCAAGATTCCGCTCCGGAAATATCTGCGCTTCATGGAGCACGCTGCGGCAGCCGCAGACGACCCGTTGCTCGGTATCCGCCTCGCCAGATCCTGCGGTCCCGAAACGCTCGGCGCGGTCGGGTTCATGTTCCTGTCGTCGCGAACGCTGGTGGAGGCGCTTTCGGATTTCTGCGCCTACCTCAATCTTCTGCAGGACACCACCGATTTTCAGTTCACGCAGGACCGGAGCACGATCGCATTTCACTACCAGATGTACGGCGTGCCTGACCTGAACTGCCGGCAGGATGTCGAATTTAGTATCGCGCTGACGTCGCGAATGATTCGCATTTTCGGCGGCCCTGAGGTCGAGATTGCGTACGTGACGTTTCGCCATTCCCCAAGCGTTCCGGCTGCCGACTACGAGCGCCTGCTCAAGACCGAAGCCCGTTTCAACCAGGAGACAAACTCGGTTAGGGTGCCCGCGAAAATGGCCAGGGCGCGTGGGCATGCACTGGATCCGAGTCTCTCTGGCGTGCTCAAGGATTTTCTCGATACCGAGCTCAAGCGCCGCGGCCGCATCCAGTCGTTCACGGACCAGGTTCACCATCTGCTGCTCGGTAACCGCATTGCGGCGCCGGTCACGGCGAAAAAGACCGCCGGCTACCTCGGCGTGTCGCAGGCAACCCTGTATCGACGCCTGCGGTCGGAAGGCACGACGTTCGGCGACCTCGTCAGCGAAGCGCATTTCGAGCTGGCGAAAAACTACCTGTCCGATTCCGAGCTGTCCGTGACGCAAATAGCGCACATCGTCGGATTTGCCGAGTCAGCAAGCTTTACGCGCGCATTTTCGCGATGGACGAACGGCGTGACGCCATCGCAGTTCCGAAAGCTGGCTTCGTCGAACGACGGCATGATCAGCGCATCGCGTTAGTCGGGCAGCGCGAACGCGACGACTGCGTCTCTGAGGTCAGTCCCGAACCCGCCGTGCCCGCCTGCAGCGACAAGGTGCGTCCTTACCCGCAGCAGCAGATCGCGACGCGAGTTTCCGGCACGAGCCGACTCCGAACCGGTTATGATCACCGGCTTGCGCGTCGACGGAGCAAAGCAGGTGAGTATCGAACACAAGCGCCTCGGCAACCACGGCGTCCTGGTCAGCAACCTGTGCCTCGGCACGATGAACTTCGGCTGGCACACCCCGGAAGACGAGGCAGTCAGAATCATGGACCGGGCGCTCGAGCTCGGCATCAACTTTTTCGACACGGCGGACGTTTACGGCTGGACCGAGGAGCACGGGCTGACCGAGGAGATCATCGGCCGCTGGTTCGCGCAGGGCGGCGGCCGCCGGGACGCCGTCGTACTAGCGACCAAGGTCTACAACCCGGTGTCACGCAAAGTCAACCTGCCCGAGCCTAACGCCGACGGTCGCAGCCTCTCGGCGCTGAAAATCCGCCGCCATTGCGAAGGCAGCCTCATGCGGCTGCAAACCGACTGCATCGATCTCTACCAGATGCATCATATCGATCTCGCCTGTCCCTGGGACGAGACCTGGCAGGCGTTCAGCAGCCTCATCGCGCAGGGCAAGGTTGTCTATGTCGGCTCGAGCAATTTCGGCGGCTGGCATATCGCCACCGCCTGCCAGGAGGCAGCACGCCGCGGCATGGCCGGTCTGGTCAGCGAGCAGAGCATCTATAGCCTCGTCAACCGCACCGTCGAACTCGAGGTCATCCCGGCCTGCCGGGAATACGGCCTCGGACTGATCCCGTGGAGCCCGCTCGGCGGTGGTCTCCTGGGCGGAGTGCTTGACAAGGCCGAGTACGGTCGACGCGCCGATGAGAGTTTCGTGGAGCGACTCGATCAACACCGTGACGCGCTCGAGCAATATGAACAGCTCTGCCGGGATCTCGGCCACGAGCCGTCCGTCGTCGCACTGGCTTGGCTATTGCAAAATCCCGTGGTTACCTCCCCGATCATCGGGCCGCGCACGGTCGAGCAGCTGGAGGCGGCCGTCAGGGCGACCGAGGTCCAGCTCGATGCCGTGACGCTTGCCACGCTCGACGCGCTGTTTCCGGGTCCGGGCGGCGAGGCGCCGACTGCCTACGCCTGGTAGGCGCCGCGGCGGCGCGCGCAAAGGACTGCCGATGTCACAAGAAGCAGCGTTCCCACAGCACCGCGAGCGAATTGCCCTCGGGATGAGCGCCGGACTGGGGGCGTTCTTCGTGTTCACGATCATGAACGTGTTTGCGAAGTTGCTGAGCGCGAATCATTCGGTCGTCGAAATCGTGTTCTACCGCAACCTGATCGCGAGCCTGCCGTTTCTCGTGATGATTTTCGTACTGGGCCAACGCGACATTCTCGTGATACGCAGGCATCCGACCCTCGTCAGCACGCGCGCCGTCTTTGGCACCGTATCGCTCGGGGCCACTTTTGCGGCGTACTCGATCATGCCGATGGCGGACACGACCGCGCTCCTGTTTACGGCGTCGCTGTTCGTTCCGATCCTGGCCGTGCTGTTTCTGAAGGAACACGTCGGCCCGTATCGCTGGTTCGCCGTCGTTATCGGCTTCATGGGTGTCGCAGTCATGGCGAATCCGAGCGGCGATACCTACCTGCTCGGCGTGGGGACCGCGCTGTCCGCGGCGCTGCTGCAGGCGACGATGCAGGTCATCCTGCGGCACATCGGCCGCCACGAGCGGCCGGAGACGGTGACGTTTTATTTCTTTGCCATCGGCACGCTGTTGACGGCGATCCCGCTGCCGTTCGTCATGGTACGACCGACGCTGCTCGAGCTCCCCCTGCTCCTCGGCGTGGGCCTGTCCGGTGCCATAGCGCAATGGCTCTTGACGATTGCGTTTCGTAACGCGCCGGCTGCCGTCGTGACCGTCTTCAACTACAGCGGCATCGTCTGGGCCACGCTGTTCGGCTGGCTCATCTGGAACGACTGGCCGCTACCGCCCGTGTTCGTCGGCGCCGCGGTCGTTATCGCCTCGAACGCGCTGATTATCTGGCGCGAGAGTCGGCTCGGAAAAGTAACCGGCGCCCAGGCTCGCGCGAAGCTGTAGCTTGCCCGGTCGAGGTCGCGGGCGTTATTCAGATCACGAACAGGTCCATGAACTCGTTGACGGTGGTTGCCTCGAGCGCATCCTGGTCCTTGCACAGCGCAAAAATCCGCTCGCAGCGGCTATGCGGAAAGCGCGTCGCGAGATTACGGCGGAACTTGTCCTCGAGTACCGGGATGCCCTCGGCGCGACGCCGGCGATGGCCGATCGGGAATTGGATCTCGATCTTTTCCGTTGCGCTGCCGTCTTTGAAGAACACCTGCACGGCGTTCGAGATCGAGCGCTTGTCGGGATCGTGATACTCGCGACTGTAGCGCTGGTCCTCGACGATCTCCATTTTCTCACGCAGCTCGTCGATGATCGGATTGGCCTCGTGGAACTCGTTCTCGTAATGCTCCGCGACAAGGTCGCCGAAAATCAGCGGAACAGCCGTCATGTACTGCAGGCAGTGATCGCGATCCGCCGGGTTCGCAAGCGGCCCGACCTTCGAGATGATTCGGATCGCCGACTCGTGGGTCGTGATGACGATCTTGCCGATCTCTTCGAGCCGAGCTTTCACCTCGGGATGCAGCTTGACCGCTGCCTCGCAGGCCGTTTGTGAATGAAACTCGGCCGGGAAGCTGATCTTGAACAGCACGTTCTCCATCACGTAGCTGCCATAGGGGCGCTGGAACTTGAATACGCGGTCTTCCGGCGCTTTCAGGTTCAGGTCCTTGTTCGTGTGACTGAATGAGACGTCGTAAAAACCCCACTGCGGGGCGGTCAGCACGCCCGGGATGCCCATTTCGCCGCGAATCGACATGTCGGCGAGGCGTACGGCGCGTGACGTCGCGTCACCCGCAGCCCAGGACTTGCGCGAGCCCGCGTTCGGCGCGTGCCGGTACGTGCGGAGCGCAGACCCGTCGACCCAGGCCTGGGATACCGCCGCCATGATCTGCTCCCGCGTGCCGCCCAGCATCTTCGTGACGACGGCCGTCGACGCGACGCGGACTAGCAACACGTGGCACAGGCCGACGCGGTTGAAGCTGTTCTCGAGCGCGAACACGCCCTGGATTTCGTGCGCGCGCACCATCGCGTCGAGCACATCGCGCATACTCAGCGGCACCTTGCCGTCAGCAATATTTCGCCGCGACAGGTAGTCGGCGACCGCAAGAATCCCGCCGAGGTTGTCGGACGGATGGCCCCACTCCGCGGCGAGCCAGGTGTCGTTGAAATCGAGCCAGCGGATGATGCAGCCGATGTCCCAGGCGGCCTTGACCGGATCCAGGACGAACTGCGTGCCCGGCACGCGCGCGCCGTTCGGCACGACCGTGCCCGGCGCGATCGGGCCGAGATGTTTCGTGCATTCCGGAAACCTGAGCGCCAGGAGCCCACAGCCGAGCGTGTCCATCAGGCAGTTGCGGGCCGTGTCCATGGCTTCGCTCGAGGTGATTTCGTAGCCAAGCACGTAGTCCGCAATGTCCTGGATGACCTCGTCGTAATCAGGACGGACGTTCATGTCCACATTGCTGCTCATGACTTCGTCTTCCTTGCTGCGAATCGATTAGCGGTCGGTTATCGGCACGACCTTGCGCGGCGCGGGCCCGATGTACTCGGCGTTCGGCCGGATGATGCGGTTGTCCGCGCGCTGCTCGAACACGTGCGCGGACCAGCCTGTCGTCCGCGACATGACGAAGATCGGCGTAAACAGCTTCGTCGGTATGCCCATGAAGTGATAGGCCGAGGCGTGGAAAAAGTCGGCATTGCAGAACAGCCGCTTCTCGCGCCACATGACCTCTTCGCAGCGCACCGACACCGGATACAGAACATCGTCGCCGACCTCGGCAGCGAGTTTCCCGGCCCAGGATTTGATGATCGCATTGCGCGGATCGCGCTCCGTGTACACGGCGTGCCCGAAGCCCATGATCTTCTCCTTGCGCCCGAGCATCGCGAGGATCTCTTTCTCGGCCTCGTCCGGCGACGACCACTGCTCGATCATTTCCATGGCCGCCTCGTTCGCGCCGCCGTGCAGCGGACCGCGCAGCGAACCGATTGCGCCGGCAATGCAGCTGTGAATATCGGAGAGCGTCGATGCGCAGACTCGCGCCGTAAACGTCGACGCGTTGAACTCGTGCTCGGCATACAGAATCAGCGACACATTCATGACCTGCGCATGCAGATCGCTCGGTGAATTGTCGTGCAACAGGTGCAGGAAGTGCCCGCCGAGCGACTCCTCGCCCGTATCCATATCGACGCGCACGCCGTCGTGGCTGAAACGGTACCAGTAGCAGATCATGCCGGGCAGCGTCGCGACGAGGCGATCGGCCCTGTCCTTTTGCTGCGAGAAATCCGTCTCGGTCTCTAGGTTGCCGAGAAATGACACGCCGGTACGCATCACGTCCATCGGATGTGCCGCCGCGGGAATGCGCTCCAGCACCTCTTTTAGCGGCTCGGGCAAGCCGCGAAGTGACCCGAGCTTGTCCCGGTACGCATCGAGCTGGGCCTGCGTCGGCAGCTCGCCGTTGAACAGCAGGTAGGCGACCTCCTCGAACTCGCAGTTATCGGCAAGGTCGTCGACCTCGTAGCCGAAATACGTAAGTCCCGAGTGACCCATCGCCACCGTGCAAATCGCGGATTTGCCGGCAACCTGGCCGCGCAGCCCGGCGCCGCCCGCCTTTTTCTCTGCCATGAGTCCCTCCTTATTTCTCGTTGCCGAACAGCGCGTCGAGCTTCTGCTCGAAGGCGTGATAGCCGAGGAATTCGTACAGCTCCTCGCGCGTCTGCATGCTGTCGACAACGGCCCGCTGCGAGCCGTCCTGACGGATCGTCCGGAACACCTCGAGCGCCGCCTTGTTCATTGCGCGAAACGCGGACAGTGGGTAGAGCGCCATGCGAATGCCGACAACGGCGAGCTCGTCGGTCGTATACAGCGGCGTCATGCCGAACTCGGTCAGGTTCGCGAGCACCGGCACGTCCACGGCGTCAGTGACGCGAGCGTAAAGACCGATTTCCGTCATTGCCTCCGCAAAAATTGCGTCGGCCCCGGCTGCCTCGTACGCCTGGATGCGCTCGAGCATCGCTTCCATTCCCTCGACCGCGAGCGCGTCGGTGCGGGCCATGACCACAAAGTCGGCGTCGCGCTTCGCATCGACCGCGGCCTTGATGCGATCGACCATCTCCTCCGTCGACACGACGTTTTTGTTGGGACGATGGCCGCAGCGCTTCTGCCCGACCTGGTCCTCGATGTGGACGGCGGCGACGCCGGCCTTCTCCATTGCCCGAATCGTGCGCGCGATGTTGAAGGCACCGCCCCACCCGGTATCGATGTCGACCAGCAGCGGCACGTCCGTCGCCGCGGTGATGCGGCCTGCATCCTCGAGCACGTTGTCGAGCGTCGTCATGCCGAGATCGGGCAGCCCGTACGAGGCGTTGGCGACCCCGGCACCGGACAGGTAGATTGCGCGAAACCCGGCCTGCTCGGCCATCAGCGCCGCGTACGCGTTGATCGTACCGACGATCTGCAGCGGCTTTTCCTGCTCCAGCGCCAGCCGGAAACGCCTGCCCGCCGATGGGCTCACGTCGCGGTTCCTGGCCCAGCGGTCATTTCGACACCGTCTCCGTCATCTCGGGCACCGCCTTGAACAGGTCAGCGACGAGGCCGAAATCGGCAACCTCGAAAATCGGCGCCTCCTCATCCTTGTTGATCGCGACGATCGTGCCGGCGTCCTTGATGCCGGTCAGATGCTGGATCGCGCCGGAGATGCCGATCGCGACGTACAGATCCGGCGCAATGATCTTGCCGGTCTGACCGACCTGCAGCTCGTTCGGCACGTAGCCGGCGTCGACGGCCGCCCGCGACGCGCCGACCGCGGCGCCGATCGCATCCGCGAGCTTGAAGATGATCTCGAAATTCTCGGAACTGCCGAGTGCGCGGCCCCCGGAAACGACCTTCGCCGCCGTCTGCAAATCGGGTCGATCAGACTTGCCGATCTGAACGCCGACGAAACGGGTGTGCGACGGCAGCTCGGCATCGATGGCTACCTTTTCGATCGCTGCGCTACCGCCAATGCCAGCAGCCTGGTACGACGCGGTGCGCACCGTTGCGACGATCATGATCCCGTCCGGCACATCCACCGTGATGATCGCGTTGCCCGCATAAATCGGGCGCTTGAACGATCGCGGGCCGAGAACCTCCATGATGTCGCTGAGCTGATTGACATCGAGGAGCGCCGCCACGCGCGGCATGAGGTCCTTCCCGAACGTGGTCGACGGCCCGAAGATGTGCGTGTAGCCATCGGCCAGCGCGGCCACCTGCGGCGCAAGAACCGCCGCGAGTGCGTGCGCGTTGGCGTCGTTTTCCACCATCAGAACGCGATTCACGCCTTCGACGGCCGCCGCCTCAGCCGCGACGGCATCGCCCGATTTTGCGAAGACGGCGATCTCGATAGTCGCGCCGTCGATCTCGCGTGCGCAGCTCACGCACTTCGGAATACTCGGATTCAGCGACTCGCCGTCGTGCTCGGCGATGATCAGTACTTTCGGCATTACAGTAACCCCTTTCCTTTAAGTGCCTCGACGAGCTCGGCCACGCCGCCGACCATGACGCCCCGCGAGCGCTCCTCGGGAGGCGCATACGCGCTGGGTGCCAGGCTTTGCCCGACATCGATGCCGAGATCCGCGAGCGCTATCTCGTCGAGCGGTTTCTTCTTGGCTTTCATGATGTCCGGCAGCTTCACGTAGCGCGGCTCGTTCAGGCGCAGGTCGGCGGTAATCACTGCCGGCAGGTCAATCTCGATCGTCTCGAGGCCGGCGTCCACTTCGCGAGTCACCTTTGCCGTGGCCCCATCGAGCTCGACTTTCGAGGCGAACGTCGCCTGCGGGCGGCCCCACAGCCCGGCTAGCATCTGGCCCGTCTGGTTGTTGTCGCCGTCGATCGTCTGCTTGCCGAGTATCACGAGATCGATGGATTCACGATTGACCAGCTCCCGCAGTATCTTCGCCACTGCCAGCGGCTGCAGCTGCTCGTCGGTCGTGACCAGAATCGCGCGGTCTGCGCCCATAGCAAGGCCCGTGCGCAGCTGCTGCTGCGCCTCCGGTACGCCGACCGATACGACGATGATTTCCTCCGCGTTGCCCGCTTCCTTGATGCGCAGCGCCTCTTCGAGGGCAATTTCGTCGAACGGGTTGATGCTCATCTTCACGCCTTCGGTCTCGACGCCGGTGCCGCTCGAGTTCACCCGGACGCGAACGTTGTAGTCGACGGCCCGCTTGAGGCCAACCAGTATCTTCTTCATCTCCCTGCCTTTTCAGTGTCGTCGTTGTCGCCCGTCGTATCCGGGCCCGAGAATGCTTGTTCGAACGTCTTGCGCGCGTTGCGAATGTGCCGGCGCATCAGGAGCTCCGCAAGCTCGCCGTCCCGGTCGCGAATCGCATCGAGGATCATGCGGTGCTCGGCGAGCGCCCGCCGCGGCCTGCCCGAGCGATTCGAATACTTGTGCCGGTAAAGCCGCATCAGATGATAGTGATCATCGCACAAAGCGGAGCGTAATAAATCGTTCCTGCAGCCCATCGCGATACGAAAATGAAAGTCGAGATCGCCTTCCTGCCGAAAGTATTCGGCACCTTCCTTACGGCGGACCACCGCCTCGTGACGGTCCAGGAGTCCACTCAGTTCCTCGATCTCTTCCGCGGGCATGTTGTCGGCCGCAAGCCGGCAGGTCATGCCTTCGAGGGCCTCGCGCACCTGATAGAGCTCGATGAGCTGCGATCGAGACAGGGACACGACGCGCGCCCCCGCATTCGGCGTGTTCGTGACCAGATGGCGTGCCTCCAGCCGGCGCAGCGCATCGCGCAGGGGCCCGCGACTCGTGCCGAAGCGTTTGGCCAGCTCCGGCTCGCGGATCTTGTCGCCGGGTTTCAGATCGCCCGTGACGATCGCACTCTTCAAGGCCTCGTAGACCTGCTCCGAGAGCGTTACCGATGCTTCAGGCTGGGGATTTGTCGCCACGCACTTGCCCGTTTTGTTAACAATTTGTCGGGAAACTGGCGATTATTGGCAACACGAAGGAATTTTTCAAGCGAATTGTTAACAAATCCCTGTCTCTCTAGGGCCCATACGATTCAGGCGCTTACTGCCGGCGCCCGTGCGTTCGTGTCCAGGCGCCGCCGAAGCGCGCGGCCTCATTCGCAATAGCGGTCCCTGAGCTTTGCACGGGCCATTGCATCCAAACCGATCGCCCGCTCGAGGTATTCCTCGACGCCGACAAACTCGGATTCGATTGCGTCGAACGCGGCCTCCAGGTATTCCGGCCGCACCCCGATCAGCGCCATCAGTGACTCGCGGTCCTCCGCAAGCTCGTAACCGTGGCGCCGGAGCAGCTGCATCATGTAGCCGTCGATATCTAGCGTTTCGTTCGTCAGCAAGTAATCTTCGAGCACGGTCTCTTCGGGAACGCCGAGCGCGTGCAGTATGAGTGCGCAGGCGAAACCCGTGCGGTCCTTCCCGGCCGAGCAGTGCACCAGGAACGCACCGTCCTCGAGCTCGAGCAGTGCCTCGAACATGCGCGCGTAGGCCTCGGTGTGCGTGCGCGCGAGGTCGCGATTGACGAGCACCATGAACTCGATGCGATCGGCGAGCGTCATTTCTCCACGGCCCGCGGCAGCGCGCATGCGCACCGCGCTGCCGGGATAAATCGGGATCTCGATGCGCCTTGGCGCATGGCTGAATTCCGGCGTGGGCTCCTCACGCTTCTCGTCCTCGCGCCTGAGATCGCAAATCAGGTCGATGCCGAGCTCGGCGAAGGCGTGCTTGGCGGTGTCGCTGAGATGCGCGAGCGATCCGGAGCGATACAGCCGATGCCGGCACACGCGCCGGCCATCCTCCGTTCCATAGCCGCCAAAGTCTCGCAAATTCACGGCGCCGGGCAGGTCGATGGCCGTCATAGCGTGTCGTCCTCTCCTGCGAGACAGGGCACGGCGTGCAGTCGATGTGCAAACTGAGTCATTCCGGTCGTTTACGAACTGGTTCTCGGCCAGAGTGCCCACCGACGGCACCGATGTAAAACGCCCCCGCGCCGTCACAGGCAAGTATCACTGCGCTTCTTGCGCCCGGCGCTCTGGCCGCAAGCTCGATGACGACGACGCCCGCGAGCGCCCTGCCATCGTCACAGCGCCTCCACGATCGTCACGTTCGCGATGCCGCCGCCTTCGCACATCGTCTGCAGGCCGTAGCGTTTGCCGCAGCTTTGGAGCGAATTGAGAAGCGTCGTCATGAGCTTCGTGCCGCTGGCGCCGAGCGGATGGCCGAGCGCAATCGCCCCGCCGTTCACATTCATCTTGGCGTGATCCCCGCCAGTGTGCTTGAGCCACGCCATCGGCACGGGCGCAAACGCCTCGTTAACCTCGTAGAGATCGATATCCTCGATCGTCATGCCGGCGCGCTGCAGCGCCCGCTCCGTGGCAAACAACGGCTCCTCGAGCATGATCACAGGATCGCCTGCGGTGACCGTAAGATTTACGATGCGCGCCATCGGCGTCAGACCGTGCGTTTTGAGCGCGTTCTCGGAGAGGACGAGCACCGCCGAGCTGCCGTCGCAGATCTGGCTTGCGTTGCCGGCTGTGATGTAACCATCCGGCACGAGCGTCTTAAGCTCGGCCATGGCCGCGAGCGACGCATCCGCACGTATGCCCTCGTCGGTGTCATGCGTCGCATAGCCGCCTTCCGGCAGCGTGACCTCGACCGGCACGATCTCGTTCTTGAACGCACCCGCCTCCGTGGCCGCCGCAGCGCGCTGGTGACTCTGTAACGAAAACTCGTCGAGCTGCTCGCGGGAAAAGCCGTGCTTTTTCGCTATCATCTCGGCGCCCGCGAACTGCGTGAACTGTTTGACACCGTATTTCGTCTTGATCGTTTCGCTGAGCGGATCCACACCCCTGTCCTGCAGCGTCGAGCTGCCCATCGGCACGCGGGTCATACTCTCCACGCCGCCCGCGATGACCACGTCCTGGGTGCCGGACATCACCGCCTGCGCGGCGAACTGGATCGCCTGCTGCGACGACCCGCACTGCCGATCGATAGAGACGGCCGGCACGCTGTCAGGCAGGCTCGAGGCGAGCACGCAGTTACGGCCGATATGCAGCGACTGCTCCCCGACCTGCATTACGCAGCCCATGACGACATCCTCGACCGCCGCCGGGTCGATTCCCGTGCGATCGACAATCGCGTCAAGACAGACCGCGCCAAGGTCGGCAGGGTGTACCAGCGATAGGCGGCCCCCTCGCCGGCCCCCGGCCGTGCGCACAGCCTCGACGATGTATGCGTTGGTCATAATGGTCTTCCTCTCATCAATGGTGATTGCCGTCGATGCAAAGCGACAGCGGATCTCATTGCAGACCTCCGGCAAAGCATACCGACAGCTCAGTCGGATTTGGCCGAGTTCAGAATCTGCATCAGCATGTCGCGCATAGCGGCGAGACTGGCCTTGCCTTCCTTGGACGCGTCGTCGCCGACGCCGGAATCGGGTATCAGGCTCTGCATGCGCCGGCGCATCCGCGATTCCTGGCGCGTGTAAAAAGCGAGGCTGCGCTCGAGGAACGGTCCGAGGAACTCCTGCATCGGCGAGCCATAATTACGGATCAGCGTCATTAGCATCGCCGGTGACAGCATCGGCCGCTCTTCCTGCTCGCACTCGGCCATGATCTGCAGCAGAACCGATCGGGTGATGTCATCGCCGGTCTTGGAGTCTTCGACACGAATATCGACGCCGTCGCAGATCAGGTCACGAATCTGTTCGATAGACACGTACTTCTTGAGCTCCGTGTCGTACAGGCGACGGTTTGCGTGTTTTTTCAAGAGCCTGCTGGTATCGGGCATACGTCGACTCCCGGAAACGCAGAGGCCGGCGTCACCGCCGGCCTCTGACTGACTGCCTCACGTCAAGAAGCTCGTCGCAATCAGGCTACTTGCGTGGCTGCGACTTTCCTCGGCGCAGCCTTTTTCCGTGCAACGGTCTTGGGTGCAACCTTTTTGCGTGCAGCGGCCCTGGATGCAGGTGTCTTCGGTGCCGCTTTCTTGCTCGTCTTACGAGCCGCCGGCTTCCGGACTCGCGGGGCCGGCACCTTTACCTGTCGAGGCGTCAGCGCCTCGCGAACGTCCTCCGGTACTTCGCGCAGCTTCGCGACAACCTCTTCGCCATGCTCGCGCAGCACGCTCCCGAAATTGCTGTACGAGCTGCGCAGCTCCCTCCGGTAGCTCGCAAAATCGGCGACCTCTGCCGGCAGGCGCAGCTGGGTCACGGCAAATTCCGTCGAGTCATTGGCCACGGCGAGATTCTTTCGCAGGGCCCACTCGGCGTAATCCACGACGGTCTCGATAAGCGCCTTGCCGCGCTCGCTCACGTTGGACTGGATGTCTTCGAAACGGCTCATGATGTCACTCCTTGAAATAGTCAAATCACCTAAGCTTGGCCGCTATTATAAAACGCTATCTCGCAATTGCAAGATATTTTTGCCATTATAATTAGTTGTTTTTAAGCAGAAAAATTATATATCTACGTAAAATAACGCATTCGCGAACAGCCCACACCCGGGGGCAGGCATGGTTGCTGCCTGTGGGGCTCTGCCAGGCCGGCTAGATGTCGTCGCCGCCCCAAACGCGGGATTCGATATCGAGGAGGCCGCGCTGGTTCAGCTCGCGCAGCTTCTGCCGCACTCCATCGCCTTCGGCTTCGAGCTCGGCGTGCTCGCGCTCGAGCGCTTCGAGCCGGCTCTCACCGTGCCTCACCATCGCGGCGGTATTGTCATTGTCCGCGCGGAAGCAGACATGCTCGGAGAAGCTGAGCGGCACCTCGGTCTTGCGGGCCGACATGTTGGCCTCGCGATAGCGGTCAAGCAGAATGTTGCAGCTGTCCTCGAGCGCGCTGTCGAAGCCGGCGAGATCGTCGTGCATGCTGCGGGCTTTTTCGACGAGGCGGCCGAAGCTCTTGATTCGCGATTTCGCCCGTTTGGTCCGGACGCGAATCTCGCGCTCGGCGGCGTCTACAATATTGTTCAGGCGACGTTGCAGCGCCTGCATTTTCCGTTCGTGCTCGCTCCGCGCCCGGTAATACGCGCGCTGCGCCGCGCCGTAGCCAGGGTAAGGATCGTCAGTACGATAACCGATAAAGAAGGCCAGCAGAGCGGCAAGACCGATAATGCCCGCCGCTTCCCAGGCCACCAGGTCGGACGCGGCCCGGAAAGGATCCGCGCCGATTGACGCCAGCACGCCGTCCACGGTGACGTCCGGATCGACGCTCAGGCGGTCCATATACACCGCAAAGAAATAGGCGAGCGATAAAACGAATACCAGCGTCAGGCACACGGCAAGCCATGCAGCGAAACGCTCGGCAGCCTGTACGTGATTGATGCCACGAAAATAACCGGCTCCGACAGCGAACGGCACCAGCACGCCCATGGCCGACGCGATCAACGCGACGTTACTGGGTAAGAGCCTGTTGCTGCCCGAAATCGACAGGCTGACTGCATCGAGTAGATATGCACAAATCGGAATCAGCGCGATAACGAACGCGAAAAGGATGACCGGATGAGTCGGGTATCTGGCGATTCGCGTGAGCTTGTTCTGCTCCTGAAACGCGTCGTAGTGGGCGCGCTGCTGATTCTCCCGCTCCTGCAGAAAGTGCAGCTCGGTACGAAAACCGGAGATTGTCCTGAGAACGTCATTACGACACTTGTCCGGCAGGTCGCGCAGTCCGCGAGCCAGGGCAGCCAGATCGATTGCCTGGTCGCGCGCGCGCAAGCGTTCGCTGAGCCTGTTGACGCGCCGATTCGCCTTCCGCTGCAGCTCCTTGCAGAAGTGAACAATTTCGCTTTGCGTACCGGTTAGCTCCTCTTGTAACGACGGAGGACGCTCGCTCGCGCCGTCGCGAAGACCGCGGGCCTCGACGGCAAGCCGATCACTGAGTCGCGTGATAGATAGACTCGCTGAAAACCGTGACGCGAAGGGATGGCGCAGTGCCGACAGAACGTGCACAACCCGTCGCCGGGTGCTATCGATCGCCAAGCCTATCCATTCAAAGTAGTTTTTTCTGCTACTACCTGCCGCGTCCGTCAGCTGTCCCTGCAGCGTTGGCATGCTCTGTTCCACGATCTTTCGTCCTCGCTAGGGTCATCCGAACCGGGCCCTGTGTCGATTACCTCGACCTGTTTATGCGCCGGCGCTGTTCCTTGGAATCTTGCTGTCATAGCCTTCCGGCTGATTTTCCTGTTCGACAAATTCGAATTCGTGCTTGCCGAGCACGACCGCGTCGCCGTTCCGGAGCGCGTGCCGATGCACTCGCCTCGCGTTGACATAGATACCGTTCGTACTGCCCAGATCTTTGATTACGCATTCCGTTCGCGTCGTAACGATCTCCGCATGATGGCGGCTTATGAAGCTGCTATTGACTTGGATCTCGTTGTCGGGACCGCTTCCGACTTTCATGCATCCGGCCACGACGGCGTATTTCTTTGATGCGCCGCGGTGCCTGAGCACGAGTGCCCTGTGCGGATAGGGCTCGGTGTCATCGTCGTCGGCATTTGCCGCGGCGACCTGCTTGAGCTCCGCGCCCGTTTCGCTGTCGGACGGTTTAACGACCGCAGTTTCGGATGTGATTTCCGCGCCCGCAGACTGCTCGGCGTCGCCGACGTGGTTCTCCGGAGCAGGCGTCGCCTGCGGCTCAGAGTCAGCTGCCTCGACAGCAGTCTCTTTTTCCATGAGCTGCCGCTTCAGCGCCGCGAGCTCGCCTCCATATGTTGCCAGCAGCTGCTCGGTGCGCGACTGTTGCGCCTGCGAGGCATTGAGCTCATCCATCAGTCTCTTGACCAGATCCTCGCTGACCTGGACTTCTTTTTCGAGGCCTGACGATACGGCGCGCAGATGTTCGAGCTCATACTGCAATTCTGCAAACGCGTCGGCATCCGGTTCTTCGTCTTCGATAATGGCGGGTAATCTGCCCGAATCATTGCCGTTATTTCCGAGGCTCGGGAGCTTTTCCGTCTCCTCAAGATCGCAGGTTGCCGTTTCGGACTCGATCTCGACCGCGGCTGCAGACGTCGTAAGCGCGCTTTCCGGAAGCAGCTCCAGATCCTGGGTGATCTCGTTGTCCGAGTCCACACCATCATTACTATTGTTCTTGGCCATGTCAGTCTGCATGCAGCGTGCGCGAGTGCGTGAGCGTTCAAATTATCGTTTGGCAGACTCAAGTCAGGCTAGAACCATCTTAAAGATAACTGGAAATATCTTGTTCCAAGGCCTCTTAATTCTTCGGAATTTCGCGCCGACGCGGCGTGCGCAAACATTATGTCGAACTTTGTTCGGATTCCGGTTCCGATGCAAACATCGCGAACGATGCCGGCTCACGCGACGCGTTTAGACCGTGACGGGCAGAGCGTTCCTCATGCGCCGGCGAGCGGCCGAAACTGATTGTTCGGACCCGGCGTTACGTAGACGATCTGGGAGCGCTCGAGTATGTCGACGCGATGCCACACGCCCTTTGGCACGATCAGCCCGTCGCCGGGCTGCAGTTCGATAGTATCTGCATCGCCGTCCAGCAGAACGACGCTGGCCCGCCCACAGATGAGGTACAGGATTTCGTCACCATCCGGATGGCGCTCGCCCGCATGCGGCGCATTGCCGGTCATCGTTGCGACACCAAAAGTGATGCCATCTACCGGTTCGGGCGGATCGGGCTGCTCCGCAACCAGGGATGCTTCGAGTTGACGGTTCACGCCGACCGCGTGTTCGGCAGGGTGGAATCTTATTGGTTTCGACATCGGTTGAAATTCCTTGCATGTGTATCGATGATTGCGTTCTGCACGAAACTTGACCAGATGCGTTTCCCTAAATCAAGGTCGTCGACATGCTCAGAATCGGATGTCTCGGAGTTGCGCGGATTACGCCGGCAGCAATCGTCTACCCCGCGAGAGTGCGCGGTGATGTCGAACTCACTGCCGTAGCCGCCCGGGATCGCGCCCGCGCCGAAGCGTTTGCCGCGGCCCACGGCGTCGGACGAACCGCTCGCAATTACGCCGAACTTGTCGAGGCTCGCGACGTCGACCTCATTTACAACGCGCTGCCGGTCAATCTGCACGCGAAATGGACGATTCGGGCACTTGAAACCGGCAAGCACGTTCTTTGCGAAAAGCCCTTTGCGATGAATACGAACGAGGCGCGCAGAATGCTGGCGGCCGGGGAAGCCTCACATCGACGGTTGATCGAAGCCTTCCACTATCGCTACCACCCGGGTTTCGCAACCTACCTCGAATGGCTCAACTACCGACGTATCGGCAAACTGACGCGAATCGACGCGCGCTTTACGGTGCCGATCGGCGACGCCGGCGGGCAAGAGATTCGACACCTGCCTGAAACAGGCGGCGGCGCGTTCATGGACCTGGGCTGCTATCCGCTGTCCTGGACGCTCATGACGACGGGCCAGGATCCCGAGACGATTGAGGCGCGGGCCATCCTGACCGGTCGCGGTGTCGACGAGCAGCTCGACGCAACACTGGTCTTCTCGGACGGTCTCGAGGCGCACTTGTTCGCATCGATGGCGCTGGATCAATCACGCCATGCCCGGCTCGAGGTCGTCGGCACGGAGGGCAAAATCCGCTTCGAGAATCCGCTCGGGCCGCACACAGCGTCGACGCTGACGCTCGAAACCCAGGGCTCGACGCGCGTCTCCGAGACGAGTCCGCTATCGACGTATTTCTATCAACTCGACGCCGTCGTGTGTGCGCTGAAATCGGGTGACATGTTACCGACGGAGGGTAATGCCATCCTTCGTCAGCAGACGCTGCTCGATAAGATTTACGATGCGGCGGGACTCGGGCACCTGCGACGATCGACAATCGCCCTCGACTGACGCTATTCCTGCTCCACCCAGAAGTTCACGGCCATATCTTCCGTCAGGCTGTCGGTCCACAAGTAGCCATCGGTCAGCAGATTGCCGCGATCGGTCCACAGATAGCCATCCGTCCACAGGTAGCCGCCGACGCTGAGCTTGCCGTCGGTCCAGAGGTAGCCGTTCGTGCCAACCCGCATGTCGGTCCAGAGGTATCCGTCGGTCCACAGGAAGCCATTCGCACTCAGGGTCCTGTCGGTCCACAAATAGCCATCGATCTGCAACCGCTCGCCGGTCCACAGATAGCCGTCGAGGCCCATCAGGTAGTAGTTGCCTTCCGCATCCTGGTTCGCCCGGCCGCCGAAGTGGCGGGTACCGGCGAGATCCGCGTCGATGTCCAGCCCGCGGTTCGCGCAGCTGTAATTCGTCTTAGCGACCGAACGCACGGCGTCGACCAGGCCCGCACCTTGTTGAAACACCGACACTGCCAGCGAGCTATCTGTATTCGTGGCCGGGCGCGCGCCGCTCATCAGCTTGCACTTGACCTGGTCCGGCGTGAGGGCAGGCTCTGCCTCGAGCATCAGCGCCACGACGCCGCTGACGACGGCCGCCGACTGCGACGTGCCTGACATGTAGTAGTAGGAATTACCGTCGTGGAAATCTTTGTGCGTATGCGGAATCTTGTTGCGCTTGTTCATGATTCCGAGCACATGACCGCCGGGCGCGACCAACTCGGGCTTCACGAAGCCTTCGTAGGTTGGTCCGGCGGCGGAAAAGCTGGCGATTCGATCGTCGCTCGAATCGAACGGCGTCTTGTTGTCGGTCACCGCACCCACGGTGATCACGTAAGGTACGTTACCCGGGACGCCGATCGACATTGCCTCTGGGCCCGTGTTGCCCGCGGATGCGACGACGACGACGCCGGCGCGCCAGGCCTCCATGACCGCCTGATTCAGCGGATCATCCCAGTAGTATGAGCGCGGCGGTGCGGACAACGACAGGTTTAGCACGCGGATTCCGTAAACATCCTTGTTGCGCACGACCCAGTCGATACCGCGGATGACGTCGAGATACGTGCCGTTGCCGGTCTCGTCGAACGCCTTGATCGCGACCAGCGACACGCCCGGCGCAACGCCGTTCCACTGCGGCGCCCTGCCGGACGCTTGCGCCTTGCGTGACGACAGGATGATGCTCGTCACGTGGCTGCCGTGACCGTTCTTGTCCTCGGCCATGTCCGCATCGCCCTCGACGCCGGTTATTGCATCGTAGGCGCGGAGGATGCGCTCCTGGCCGTCGCAGCCCTTGCGCAGCCAGTTCTTGCCGCCGCCGGAGGTCCACACGCCGGTATCGAGGATTGCGACCGTGACGCCCGAGCCGGTAATGCCCTGACCGTGGAGCTGGTCGGCCCCGACCTGGTGGACATAGTGGGTTTGTCTGGCTTTCTTATCGGGCCCTCGGCTATTGTCCCGCGAGAGCGTCGAATCGCCGGTGCTGCAGCCGTATTTGGAGTCTGCTGACCCGCTATCGGTCGTGCTCGATCCCGACTCGGTGCCAGGCGTATAATCGTAAAGCGTCTCGTCGAGCGTCGCAGTCGCAAATTCGCTGCGGCAGCCTTCAGCATACTCGACGATCAGCGTGTAAGCGCTTTCGTCGACGGTAATGTCTTCGTCGAATTCGATTTCCAGTATTTCGGAATCGCCCGGAGCGATTCGGCGCCGCCGCAGATCCGAGTGCCAGCCGTCGACGACGGTCGCGACAGGGGCGTCGCGATGCTCCGCAAAAATCTCATCGCCGTCCAGCTTGATCTTCTTCAGCTTGCCGTTTCCTTCCGGCCAGTTGAGGGATATTCCGGCGATGGTAATGTAATCCATGCCGCCGTTCGGCAGGCTCCACTTGATCTTCTTGTCCTTGAATTCACGATAACCCAGGCCATCCGAACGGCAGTCGGCAGCCCGTGGCGTAAACTCGAGGGTGCAGCCCTCCTCGAAATCTATAAAGATCGAGTAGTTGCTTTCGGACCAGTCGATGTCCTCGTCGAACTCGAAGCGCAGCTTGGCACTGTCGCCTGGCACCAGCTCGCGCCGCTTGACGTCGTCATGCCAGCCACCGGTGATCTGCACGTAAGGCGCTGCAGCCTGGTCCGCCCAAATCTCGTCACCGTCGAGCTTGATTTTCTTGAGCTCGTCGTTATCTCCGGGCCACGCGATCGATATCGCGCCAACGGTGATCGATTCCAGACCGTTGTTTGTTATGGTCCACTCGAACCTCTTATCGTCAAACTCGAGGCCTCCGGCCACGACGGCACAGACAGACGATGTGTTAACGGTGACATTTTCGAAAACCTGGCGAACGTCGGGCCGGTTCCGCAACTGCTCCACTTGATCCGAGTAAAGCGTTGCGCCGACAGCGCGGATGATAGACAGTTCATGCGTGACGACGCCACCGACGGCCTCGACCGCTTGCCGTGCGGCTTTAACGCTTGACGCCTGGACTATATAGGCTGACACCGTCTCCGCATGGCTGGGTGATATTGCGGGCATGGACTCTGGCTGCAGCGCGCACGATGCGCTGACGAATGCCAGCAAGCATCCTAGTAGGATGGCACGGGTTCGTAGAACCAGCTGCATTACCGTATCCTTTACGACCGTCGTCGTTTCTGTGGTTGAGGTCGGGTGCGTGGTATTTCAGCAAAGATCACCGCCGCCCGGAGGTGTGAGCTAGGAGAGCGCGAGAGGTTTTTTTGTGACCTGCGTCACATAAGCCTGGCGTCAAGTGTCAAGCCCGACAGCCGCGCCGCGACACGGCACAAGCGTTTCGCCGGCGTTGTGTCCATCCGAAAGCTAAACTCTCGTTGATCGCCTTGAAATCGAGCTAGAGGAAGCCAGAGTGAGCAAGCCCGTATGTGCCGTAATCGGCATTGGTCCCAAGAATGGCGAAGCGTTCGCGCGTGAATTCGACGAGCATGGCTACGCGCTGGCTCTGCTGTCGCGGTCGACTGACCTGTCCGGCCGCCTGGCGCAAAAGCTCGGCCAGGCGAAGGCCTATGCCTGCGATGCGTCGCAGCCGGATTCGCTGATCGCGGCGTTCCGACAGGTCCG
This sequence comes from Woeseiaceae bacterium, assembly GCA_041617855.1. Lineage (GTDB taxonomy): Bacteria > Pseudomonadota > Gammaproteobacteria > Steroidobacterales > Woeseiaceae > UBA1847. The sequence goes on from JBFJOC010000006.1 coordinate 22,794, forward strand.
GGACGATTTAGGACCCGTCGACGTCCTGATCTACAACGCCGGCAGCGGCAGCTGGAAAACTGTCGAGGAGATTACAGCAGACGAGTTCGAATTGAGCTGGCGAGTGAATGCATTGGGCGGCCTGATCGCAGTCCAGCAGGTGATTTCCGACATGAAGTCCCGTCAATCGGGCAATATCGTCTTTGTCGGCGCGACGGCATCGCTTCGTGGTCGGCCCAAGACGGCGGGCTTTGCACCTGCGAAAGCTGCGCAGCGAATTCTGGCGCAGTCGATGGCGAAGCACCTCGGTCCGCAGGGTATCCACGTGTCGCTCTTGATCATCGACGGTCAGATCGGCGATCCGGACAGCGATGACACGCGTCGAGGCGTGCGTCTCGATCCCCGTGACATTGCGGAGACCGCTTATCGCGTGACACAGCAGCCGCGCTCAGCGTGGAGCTTCGAAGTCGACCTGCGGCCGTCACGGGAAACCTGGTAGGCGCAGCCATTCATTCACCTGCCGCTTGACCCACTTCGGCAAAGTTCGCGCACATATCAACAAATGCACTGGTGCACTGGCAACCACGCGAGCGGGGCCGGATTCGGAGCGACGCGGGCAGCGGCCCCGCGTCAGGCCTGCTGTTATTCGGCTTCCTTGGGTATGAAGACGAGCTGCGCGTGGGCCTTACCTCTAGTGTTCCACTGCCAGAAGTAGTTTTCGAGACTCGCATCGAACAACGGGACACGCTCCATGTTGCCATCGAGGTCGATGTCCGCATATACGGTCAGGAGCTCCTCCGTGTAGTCCACGAATTTCATAGCACCCTTGCCACTCTCACGCAGTTTCACGAGGTTTTCCGTCGAGCAGAGAATATAGATTTCATCATCGGTGATGACACCATTGCCATCATCGTCGACACGATGCTCCGCGCAGGTTGTCGCCCCGATTCCCGTATTCGGGCCTCCAACGAGCCGAACGAACACGTAGTAGGTCGACGAAACGTCGGCCGGCAATGCGAGTTCCGCGCCGTCGTTCCTGTGCCGACAGGCATTGCCATCCATAACCTGGAAACCGTCGGGCGATGCGGCCAGCGCGATCGTGTTCTGCCGAATGAGATCCAGGGCTTTCTTGCCGCCCTGATTGCTGTCAAGGCCGTCCCCGACCGTGTAATTCGCCTTGACCGATATCTGGTGACGATTGGATCCAGTAAAATCGCCAGCCGGACAGTTTTCGTACGCAATGACCTGCAGGTTGTACCGCTTGCCGGGAGGCAGACCGTTACCTTTCAAGCCTGCGAGCGCGGCCGATGAAATGAGGCTTAGCGTCGCTGCGACAAACGTAGCCTGTGTGAGTCCTTTCATGATTGCAGCTCCATTATTGGCCCGAGCAGGCCAAGTCATCGAATGTGAAAACGGCCACCCTCGCGGCGATAGCCCACGTCTCCAAGACTGGTTTTGAAATTCTCGCGGAAACTCGGACAAAACCGCGTGGCTCGACAGAATTGTCGATCGTGAGAGTACTTACAGAGTGCAATGCGTGCACTGGCAACCCCGCTGTCCTAGGCATGGCCCGTAGACCGGAAGCTTTGCGTCCCCATCTTTCGATGGGTTTGCCGTTTTCAGAAAGGTTCGTATATCAAAATGACGTGCCGGTCACAACGCAAAGTTCACATATTCCGCAAGATTGATTTCTGACATCGCTGCGTATGCCGTCCTTTCCAGATCCACAGACTTTCCTGATGTTGGAGGTGGATTCTTGTTGTGTGCTGTGAATTCCGGACTGCCCACTGCGAGTTGAAGGAGAGTGAGCACTAGAGAGCAAGGAAGCACGTTCGGATCACGGCATCGGAAGTAGCGGCTCCCGATCGTAGGGCAGGTGCACGTCGAACGTATGCAGCAGAAACGCGGTGCGCGTGTAGTTACCCATGAAATAACAAAGGTCGACGATGTCGCGTACGCTCACGTACTTTTGCAATTCTGCAAACGTCTCGGAGCTCACGTCGCGTGCTTGAAACAGCTCCCTGCCCCAGCGAATCAGCGCAGCCTCGCGTGCGGGCACACCGGTGAGCTTTCGACGAAAGCGGATCACGTCTATGATCTCGGGCTCCAGTCCTGCTCCTAGCGCGACCGGCTCGTGCACGGTCCATTCGAGCTGCTGGCTCATCTCCCGGGAAACGACTAGCCGCATGAGCTCCTGCGTGCGCTTGTCGACTAAGGTCTCGCTGAGATCCGGGCTGCCGTTGAGACTCAGTCCTCCCGGACCCTGCAGGCCTGCGAGTGACGTCGTATCTGGTGCTGCGCGCCTGTCGTAGGCCTTCTTGCGCTCCTCATCCAGCGATTCACGATCCACGATCGGGATCCGCCCCCGCGATTCTGGGTAGACATCATCTGGCAGCGCCGCGAGAAATTGCTCCTTGGTAACGGGCCAGGTGAGCCGCTCATAGGCTGTCTGCGACGGTGTCGTCGAACATCCGGCGATGCTTAGCAGGACGATAACTAACGAGAACAGCAGGATGCGAAATACGTTCATGACGTTTATCTCTAAGCTGATAAGGACGAACTGCAGCGCCGCATCGGCCGTCCTACGTTACCAGGTAGCATTCGCAGCAGGTGTTCCGCGAAAAAAATTTTTGAGTTGATTTATTCACTTTCGGACACATAGCGCACCGCGGAAAACTTTTCACGACAGACATGCTGATCCTGACGGACGCAATTCCGCCAATACGCACAATTTTTACGCCGGCAAATGGCCCTCCTCGCGGAGATCACCGATTGTCAGCTCGATCCCCTGCCTGAGCCTTGATACGACGAAGTCGACGTTGTCTTTTGTCATCGTCAGTGACGGCGACATGACGTTCAGGTCTGCGACGGGCCGGACAAGCAGACCCAGCTTTTCGGCATGACTCGAAATACGCTTGCCGATCATGACTTCGGGCGGAAAGAACGTCTTGGTCGCTTTGTCCATCACATTGACCACGCACATCATAAACAGCCGCCCGCGTATGTCGCCGACGATGGGCAGATCGAGCAAGGTGCGAAGCCGCTCCTCGAAGTACGCCCCGACCAGCTTGACGTTGTCGAAGAGGTTCTCCCGCTCGATGATCTCGATGTTTTTCAGCGCCGCAGCGCAACATACGGGATGCGCTGAATACGTGAAGCCGCCGGTGAACCAGCGCGTGGCATCGTTGCCCAGAACGTCATAGATACGATCGGAAAAGATCACCGCGCCCAGCGGCAGATAGGCCGACGTGAGTCCTTTGGCACAGCAAATGATATCCGGCTGCACGCCGAAGATGTCCTTGGACGCAAACCAGTGCCCGAGGCGCCCGAAACCGGTCACGACCTCGTCAGCAACGTACAAAATGTCGTATTTCTGACAGAGCTCCCACGTGCGGTAGTTGTAGTGTTCCGGGGGCACGATGACGCCGCCCGAGCCCAGGATCGGCTCCGCATAGAAGGCTGCAACGTTCTCCGCGCCGAGCTCAATAATCTTCTGCTCCATTTCATCGACCAGGAAATCGCAAAAGTCACTCTCGCTCATCCCCTCCGGAGCACGATAATGATTGGGGCTCGTCAAGTGGTGGATGATGTCGTCGATATAGCTGAAATCGGGCATACGATCGCCCGCCTTGCCGGACAGCGACGCCGAAAGGTAAGTCGTCCCGTGATACGAATCGCGTCGAGACAGGACGTGCTTTTTCTGCTTCTTGCCCCGCGCACTCTGATACATCTGGATGAGCCGGAACGCCGCATCGTTTGCGGTTGAGCCGCCGCAGGTGAAAAACACGCGATTCAAATCGCCGGGCGCAAGCTCGGCCAACTTGCCGGAGAGGACCGCCGCGGGCTCGGTCGTCATGTCGGTAAACGGATTTGCGTAAGCAAGCTTGGCCGCCTGATTCGCGATCGCCTCGACCATCTCCTGGCGGCCGAGCCCGATGTTCGTGCACCACATGCCGCCGACCGCGTCGAAATACTCTTTGCCCTCGCTATCGACGAGATAGCCGCCGTGGCCCGACTCCATGATCAGCGCGCCGTGCTGGTCGAAGGTCACGAAATTGTGAAACGGATGCATGTGATGCCGGTGATCCTGTTCCCAGACTTCGCCTGCACTCGTCTTTCGATCGCTCTCTGGTGCGCTTTTGGCCATGTGTATTCCCGGAAATGCTGCGCGACGGCCGGCGTCGCGTCGGACGGTGCCACCGCCGGCATTCTGTGTCCCCAGCCGCGGCCTGCTTCGAAATGCGCGCGGCAACGTTGCGGTAAGATAATACGGGATCCTGGCCCGCAGTTCTTTAATACGCGATGCCGGTCATACCGTCGGCCCGGTCCGATACCTCGCCAACGATCTCGACGATACAGGCATCGATTATTCGGAGCTGGATTTTGAGCGAGACAATGCTCAATGTGGCGATGCAGGGGCACCTGGTTCCGGGATATTTGATGTCACCGGAACTTTGTGCCTTACCGATCGCCCGGACATTGTGGCGATCACGCACGGCGCCCCACGGCCAATTCCCGAGGAACTGATGTGGCTTCGGCGCGGTTTTGCGTCTAGCTGCCGACCGCGAGCATGCGCTCGACGGCCTGTCGTGCCTTCGCCGCGACCGCTGGATCGATCTCGACCGCGGGCTCGAGATTCTCGAGCGCCCGTTCGATATTCCCGAGCGTAATCCGCTTCATGTGCGGACACAGATTGCAGGGGCGAATGAACTCCACGTCGTCGAACTCGGCCGCGACGTTGTCGCTCATGGAGCACTCCGTGACCATCATGACTCTCGCGGGGCGCTGGTCGCGAACGAAGGCCTGCATCTGCGCCGTCGAGCCGACGTAGTCGGCGACGTCCAACACGTCGGGCGGACATTCCGGATGCGCGATGATGGTCAGATCGTCGTGGCTCTGGCGATACTCCGTGAGCTCGTCGGCCGTGAACCGTTCATGCACCTCGCAGTGCCCCTGCCAGGAGATAATCTCGACGTCGGTTTGCTCCGCAACGTATGCCGCGAGGTACTCGTCGGGAAGGAAGATAACCCTGTCCGCGCCCAGCGATTCGACCACTTCAACGGCGTTGCCGGACGTACAGCAGATGTCCGACACCGCCTTCACCGCGGCGGACGTATTCACATAGGTGACAACCGGCACGCCCGGGTATCTTTGCCGGAGCGCCTCGACGTCGGCGGCGGTGATCGATTCCGCAAGCGAGCAGCCGGCACGGAGATCGGGAATGAGGACCATTTTCTCGGGGTTGAGCAGCTTGGCGGTCTCCGCCATGAAGTGCACGCCCGCGAGGACGATCACGTCCGCGTCGGTTTCCACCGCTTTTCTTGCGAGCGCCAGCGAATCACCGGTGATATCGGCCACGCAGTGAAAAATTTCCGGCGTCTGGTAGTTGTGCGCCAGAATCACGGCATTGCGCTGCCGCTTGAGCTCTTCGATCGACTCGATAAGCGGCGCGAAGACGGGCCATTCGATGTCCGGGATCACCCTGTTCACGCGCGCGTACAGCGGCGCCACGCGATTCAAGAGGTCGGCGTTTACGGTCTGCGGTGTTGTCAGCATGGGCATGCTCCCCTGACCCGGCTCATCGTACGGGCGGTAAAAAAATTATGCTCCCTTCGAGCATATAATTTATACTCACTGAGAGCATATACTTTGTCAAGGATTTTTTTACCCCGATTCGGGACCGAGTGCGGCGATGCCGGGGAAGCGACAGAACGCAAGAATCGATCTGATCGGCGTCATCGTGGCCGTCACCGAGGACGAACCGCGGGTCCTGGTTGTCGACCATGACGACTATTGCGGCCTGCCGAACGGCGCGTTCCGACCCACCGAACACGAAGGCCTCGAAGCCGGCTTGCGACGCCTAGTTAAAACGCGAACCAGCCTGGACCTCGCCTACGTCGAGCAGCTCTATACGTTTGGCAACCGTTACCGCGATCCGGAGGAAGTGGGCGGCGGGCCGCGCGTGGTGTCCGTTGCTTATATCGCGTTGACACATGAAAACCCCGTCGCCGGCGAGACGGTCCGATGGGAGGACTTTTATCGCTTCCTGCCATGGGAGGACTGGCGCGACGGCTCGCCAAAGTCCATTTCCCAAGTGATCGAACCGGCCCTGGACGACTGGGTTCGCCGCGCCAAGGACGTGCGTCGACGTCGCGAGCGTTCGGACCGCGTTCGCATCACGTTCGGTGCGCCAAACTCCGTCGAGATCGATGCGGTGCTGTCGCTGGAGCGATTCGAATTGCTTTACGAGGCCGGAATAATCGCAGAATCGGAACGCGATCGCCGGCTGCTGATTCCCAACACGGCGGTAGCTGAATCGATCTCGGGCACCGGTGTGCCGATGATTTCCGACCATCGACGGGTCCTTGCAACCGCGCTCGGGCGGCTGCGAGGCAAACTTGCGTACCGTCCCGTCGTGTTCGAATTGCTACCAGGCGAATTTACACTCCTGCAGCTCCAGAACGTTGCCGAAGCGCTGAGCGGGGTGACGCTGCACAAGCAAAACTTCCGCCGCCTGGTGCTAAACGCCGATCTCGTGGAGCCGATCGGTCGTGCGACCTCGGTCGGCCGCGGCCGACCCGCCGAGCTGTTTCGCTTCCGGCGCGAGGTGCTCGGGGAAAAGCTGACCGTGGGGATTTCCCGACCGGTCATGCGCCGTGACAAAGCTTAGTCGTAACCGACCGCCGAACCCACCATAGTCGCATACAACATGGTCAATTCGCCAATTCGTCAGCGATCGACGCTCAGCAGCGCGTGCAGAAGATTGTTCTGGAAATCGACATTGCCGGTGAGCTGGCTGTGCTTTTCACACAGGAAGACCGGGTAATCGACAGGAAAAAAACTGTATTCGTGGCGCGCGACGGTCGGGTCCGTCGTATCCTTCGCGAGCAAGGACGCTTTCGTCACCGTGCCGTCGCCAGGCTCGAGCATCAGGCGTTCGTAGTCGGTACCGGGCAATTTCTTGCTGATTTCGTTCGGCGCGAGCCGCAGCGCCCAGTCACCTTCGACCGGCTCAACGACGACCCGTGCCGGCGTCGGCAGGCAGTCACCGCCGAAAACGATGTAGCGAATCTGCGCGCCAGGCACGGGCACGGTCAATGACCAGCTGAAGCGTCTCGCCCGTTCGATGTGCTTGCGGAAATACCGCTCCAGCAGCTCGATATGTGCTTCGGCTTCCGCATCGTCGCCAAACGATTTTCGGATGTTTTCGCGGACGTCCTTGCTAAAGACCGAAAACTCGAAGCGTTTCCAGAAATTATCGGCACTAAACTGATCGCGTTGCAGCGGCTTCCCATCCATCGTAACAAACCAATCCGTAATTGCATGCGGCAAGAGCTGATACGTGCTTGGAAAAGTCGCGACGACTTCTGGCGGCACCGCGCCCAGCCCAACCTTGTAACCGCGTATCAGCGTTCGCAGCGCGCCGACCGACCCGAGATTCGGCGTGCCGAGCAGTATCACGCGACGGATACGGCTCGCGCCATACTGGTTCACCGGAAACTCGTTGCTGTCCAGCACGTCGATCGTGCCGTAGCGAATAAAGTATCGCGTGATCAATCCGCCCATGCTGTGCGCGATGATGTCAACCTTGAGGTCGGGCGTCCCGTAATCCGACCGGATCGTCTCTATAAACTCATCGAGCTTGCGTACCGTGACGACGTTATCCTGACGCCAGTCGTACGCGAATACGTAATAACGCTTTTCGCCCCGCACGGCCGCCGTACCCGGAACCGCAGCCCGGAAGCCGGCCGCATTCGCGAGCGTCGCCAGGATGCGGCCGTAAAAATCGACGCCGCCGGCACGCCTCGCGATCCCCGTCGTGACGAGATTTGACGGCCGCGGTTCCAGCGTTATCGGGTCGATTTCCAGCCGAAGATCGGGGTAGTTACTGAATACGATATTGCGCAGCGAACCCGGCCACACCTCTTTACCGGTGCCGACGTTTGCGAGTCGGCTGCCGAGAACACCGTGGATGATGACGACTGGCGGTTGGTCTGGATTGCCGACCTGCGTCTCGTAAAGCCGCCTTAGGTCGGTCATCGGGCTCGCTGCGCAGGATGCCAGCAGCAATGCAGATACGGCCGCAGCCGTAATGTGCGATGTAGGACTAATCACATCTTCAAATTAGCCGATTTGACACGATGGAGAAAGTAACCCTACGCCGACAGGAAAAGCGTAAATTGCCCGAAGCCACATTCGGATCACGGATAGTCATCTACCGCTGCGCTGTGGAGCATCTGCGTCTTCGGCGAGCAGGAACTCGTTTGGTAAGCGCAACGAGTCTTCAAGTCTCGATCGGTCGCGGACAGTCGCCGATTAGCAATGCTGGTCAGTCGCTCGCTGGCTTCTTCAACTGCGGGTTTACGTCAAAAAAGTTGAAGGGTACTAGAGAAAATTGGCGTCGAACGGCAGGCATTACGGGCCAGTCCTCAGCCCGGATCGGGTGACGCATGCCCAGCGTGTACCACAACACGATATCCGAGTTTGTAATCGAACGGTCCTGCCCCGTCCATGCGGCGATGCCATCTATCTCCTTGCGCTGGTTCGGAAATTCACCAGCAGCGAACAGTTCGTGCGGTGAGTAGGCGCTGACCCAAAGATCGAATTCGATAAAACTGCCGCGCCGTCCGGCCGGACTCGTTGGCCGCAGTATCGACGCATCGCTCGCGCCGGGCACAAGACGATAGCTGGTCGGATATCCTGATAAACCTTTGTGCGTGGCATTTTCCACGCGCCACAGCGTGGGCAGGCTCCGAATTATCCGCGAGCGCGCGGGTACTTCTGTCGGAGGTCGCTTCGTCTTCAGTTTCCACAGGCTCTGTCGACCCGTCGCTGCATCCACGGAAACCTTGACTATTTCATCTATCGTAAATCCATTGGCAATTCCATCAACATCGATGTCGAGGTAAAAGGAAAAAAAATGGTCGTGATTTATACCGAACAACCCGGGAGCAATCATGCGCCCGGAACTCTCCGAGTGAGTGTCACTGTGCTTTCTCGCACTTTCGACGTTCCTAGATTTCACGAGAATTATACCCGTGGCCGAGACAGCAACTGTAATCGAGCCGTCGCGTCGAAAAATCCAGTCCAAGGCATAGTCGTAATTTCCCACCGATGCGATCGTACGCACTACGAGTTGAGCCAATTCTTGACCAGACTGGTGTCTGCCCAGCGCTTCATAATGGCGCCAAGCGAGCTGGTCCGGTTTGCTTTCGAATACGCATACAGCATTACGATGCTCGTAAGGATTCCCCCAGTCATCCGCATAATGCGCATGAAATAATGCTGCGTGGACCGGGCAATCGAGCCCCGCTACGAGCGGCGCCGCAAGTCGACCGATGCCTAATTCCCCGGCGTCCAGAAATGTTCTGAAATACCACGCGTCATCAGCATCCATGTAAGGAACGTAGAGCTCCGACAGGTTTGCGCGATACAAAATGGGGCGCTCCCGTTTTCCGTCCCGGTAGCGTACCGTGGAGATAATCGGACCAAAGCGCGGATTCATTCCAAGGTGAAAACGCCATGGCCCCCACTCGATTGTATGACTAACTATGACGACATCGGCTGACCTACTTAAGTCATCGCCCTCCTCGGCAACGACTAAGCCCGGCAGTTCCGCCGATTCCGTCGGCCGATGTTCAGAGCCGTTGTCGAGCACATCAAGCACGACCCGCTCCTCCATGTCTAACGTGACGATCAGGCCTTCAATCGGATGCGCCCAGTAATTCGTGCCGACGCTTCCATCGTAGCAGGCGACTTTGAAACGCCGTTGTTTCGCCCCGTCGGCGGGGCCGAAGTATCCGATCGCTAGCGGCGTGCAGACAACCTTCGTAACATCGTCAATGCCGCGACGCCTGATCGCGGACTGCCAGCGTTCGTCGCGGTGAACAAGTACCTGTGCAAGCTGCCATTCTTCAGTAAGCAGCATGCCCGGCTGAACGCCGGGTATCTCTGCCCAATGCAAAACTTTTTCCTGGACCAGGTCGACGAGGCCCTTGAATGTCGCACCCGCGTGCCTGACCGTAACCTCCGCCAAGCGATCAAATTCGCGACCATGCTCCCACGACCAAACTTTTTGTTTGTCGGCAGGGTGCAGCGCAACGTAGGCGAAGCGACTGCTATCATCGGTATGCTCGGCGCCGTCCAATATCGTCCTGACGAGTTCGATTTCCGATGGACTCAGCGGGTCGAGTGGGTGTGTGGCAGCGTTTGCGGAGCCCGATCCAGAACCAGAAAACAAGGCTACGATCACCAGGATGAATCGGACGCGATATATGAAGCACCCCATAAGCAGTTGGGTCCAAATAGCTCGGCGGTCAATCAGACACATTGTCGCGGGAGCCTTACTGTTTGCAAGCGACACCGCGATTCCCCACGACGTCTGGCTGGAAATAAGCGGCATCGCCGGTGGTACAAACAGCCAACCCGCGGTGAGTCAGCTGTTCGGAGAGACATATCCTACCAGCGAGGTACTCGCAATCGACGCCCGTCTTTTAATGCGTCTCGATGTGTTAACGGACGCCGAACGGTTCGATCTTCTTCGGAGGGCTCGTAGGCACCATGGAAACTTGGCCGTTCCAATGAGCATGGACGACAATATCGTTGTCCCGCCGGTGCTCGTCGCGATCGACCATGGCTTTATCGAGCATCGCATGAGCGGTGAAGAATTTCATGAGTACCTGGCCCACGAGCATTTTCACGGGATTCACCACGTCCATGAAGACAAGGATCAGCCCGAGATCTACGCGCGATCGATGAAAACCTACGCCCATGGATCCCGCGCCAGCCAAACGCAGCTTTTTAGACAGCGCATCGGGCAACGACTGGAAATCGTCCTGTGCGACGATCCCGCAAGACTTATGCCCGGGAGCGCGGTCGAGGTGCGGTTGTTTTTCGAGGACGAGCCGCTACCCAACCACCGCATCAGCGCGCTACCGCCTGCGCACAGTGCGACCGGTCAAGGCCGCCAGGATACGCGCACCGACGCCAAGGGCTATGCCCGCTTTTCGATCTCGCGGCCGGGTCAATGGCTCTTGCGGTCTGTGTACCTCGAACCCTGTCGCGAGGAACGACTTTGCCAGGACGTTGCCTGGCAAAGCCATTGGACCGCGTTTACCTTTCGCGTAACGAACCGGGCAAGCGACCCGCCCGAGAAACCGGAAGCCGTTTCGTCAGAATGGTAAGCAGGCCGGCGTATCCGCCTGACTACGATCGTTAGGCACGTCGCATGTGCCGTCGTCGCGAGTAGCCGTAGGGCATGCATCACCGGCAAAAAAGACGTTCGCGCCGTCACATGCCGGAAGCTGGCAATCCCCGTGGCCGATATGCCCCGCCAGCGCTTCTCGCTTCAGCATTTTCGTGACGCCCTTATGACAAACTTGGACTTGATTAAGGGGAACGTGGCCTTTACTTAAAACCGACTGCGATGCTATGCCGCCAGCAATCGCAAGCACACAAAACACGGGCAGCAGAAGTTTGACTTTATTCATGGTTAGCGGTCCCTGACTATGGATTGTTTTACGTTTTTCTGGTGTTGTTGTTTAGCCAGCGGCGGAATCGAGTCGTCGAATTTCTGTCGTCATGCTTAATTGACACAGGCTCTTGCCGCGGCGGTTGCGCTTAATAATAACATAACGCTTCGATGGAAGACCGAGCAGCGAACTGTGCACGTCGAACTCCGGGTCGCGAACGCACAAGACGCACGCTGGAATTTGAACGATCACTTGGGAATCGTTTTACATAATTCTCGATCCGCGTTTCCATTGGAAGTGGAACCGGCCGACGCTCAGGGCCTGACGCCGCATGCGCACGCGCGACTAGTCTCTGGTTCCAGTTGCTTTATACCTCAACGCGTCACGGTAATCGCCTGACCGTCGCTGTCGCCGTCCGGATCGTGATTCGCTGCAAACTGATACGTCCCAGCGCCGGATACGCCGGTCACCGTGAACGTCGCGGTGTTGCTGCTGCGCTTCGGCATGGCGCCTGACGTCAGCATGCAGGAACCGTTGACGACGGCGCAGCTGTCCGGGCCGTTGTAGCCGCCGCTCCAGGTGCCCGAGTCCGTGTAGCCGTCGACATTCGCTTCCGTTTCGTCGTGAATATGGACGGTGACCTCGGCCATCCAGGTCTTGCCCTGATTGACGGCAACACCGTCGAGATCGCCTACGTGGACGCCCGGGTCTCCCGGCAGTGGGGGCGGTGGCCCACCGCCCGCGTTGACCAAACTGGCGTACAGGTTCAGGCGGCCGTTCTGACTCCAGGCAAGCATGTTCTGGTTGCGTGCGCCGGCCGCGTCGGCGTAGGCCTCGAGGGCATTTCGAACCTGCGTGTTGGTGGCTCCGGCGCCCAGATGAGACCAGATGACTGCTGCCGCGCCGGCGACGGTCGGGCTGGCCATCGACGTCCCGCTCTGCCAGGCGTAGCAGCCCTCGGGATCGCCGGGTGGCAGGCCGCAGGCGGCGTTCGGCATCGTCGAAAACGTCTGCGCGCCCGGCGCCATCAGCGAGACCCAGTCGCCGAAATTCGACCAGTCCGGAAGATTGTCGAACCAGTCCGTCGCTCCGACGGCGATGACTTCCGGGAAGTTCGCGGGATACATCGGCGTCTGCGAATAACTGTTGCCGGCCGCGGCTACGAGCACCACGCCCTGATTCCAGGCATAGGCAGCAGCCGACGCCTCCGTCTGCGACGCGTCGGGGCCGGCGAAACTCATATTGATGACGTGATAGCCATTGTTAGCCGCATGGGTTAGGCCGTCAGCGATCGACGCCGAGTCGCACACACCCTGCACACCGAAAAATGGATCGTAGAGCTCGTGGCAGACCTTCAGGTTTGCAATCGTCGTGTTCCAACTTACGCCGGCGATTCCGTCATTGTTGTTTCCGGTCGCCCCGACGATGCCCGCCACGTGCGTGCCGTGACCGATGACGTCGTCACTCGTGTCGCTCGGACTGAAGTCGATGATCTCACCGCACTGATTGACAAGATCCGGGTGCAGGCAATCGATAGTGTTTCGTCAATCGGCAAGGCGCGCAACTCAGCCGGATATCTATGTTAAAAAGCCCGGCACGGCGCGGCCGGAGGCCGCGCCCACGCCCATTTCGGCCAACCCGGGCCGCAAGCAGAGTCCCCAGGGATACGCCGGGCAAGCGACACGCCGTTTCGGAGCGCCGGAACGCCACGCAGAACGCGATCTTTCTTGAGAAGGCGCCGGGCCAATCCTAAACTCAAATTACGTGCTATTTGTTGGGGGTGACCGAATGTCCAGCTTCGCAAGGCAACGAGGCCGCAGCCTAATCTCGGTATCTGCGGTCGTATCCGCGCTGGTCCTGGCAGGCTGCGCGACGACAGCAAGCGTGCAGCAGATCGACAAACTGGAGTCGGTTGCGGAAAGCCCGCGCATCATGCTGATGCCGCCCGATATTCGCTACTACCTGGTCACGGCGGGCGGTGTCCCCGAACCCAATGCTGAGTGGACCGAAGCCGCGCAGCAGAACTTTCTGACCGCCGCGCTGGATTACGCGCGGAGGATAGGCGCCGACATGACGGCAATCGACCAGGACGATCTCGGGCCGGACGAGATTGTCTACAACACCCTGCACTCGACCGTAGGCCGAACGATCCTGGAGAATCATTTCGGCATGTTCAAACTGCCGAGTAAAGGCAGTCTGTTCGATTGGTCTCTCGGGCCCGGCGTGGCCTCCCTCGGCGAGCGCCATAACGCCGATTACGCGTTGTTCGTGCACTATCGCGACTACCAGGCGACGGGGGGCCGCGTGGCAATGGGCATCTTCACCGCATTGGTCCTCGGCATCGGCACGCCGATGGGCGCCGAGCAGGGTTTCGCGTCGCTGGTCGATCTCAAAAACGGCGACATTGTCTGGTTCAACGTCGTCACGATCGGCAGCGGAGAGCTGCGTGACGCAAACACTGCGGGTGCGGCTGTGCAGAGCCTGCTCAAAGACATTCCGACCCGACAAGGCAGCAGCACATCGCCGTGACCCGGCTCTTCGTTTTGCTGGCGCTAACGCTGTCGCTTGCGACGCAGCCTCGCGCGCGCGCAGAAGACCAGGAACTCGGGCACCTGATCCCACCCGGGTATCGGCCGGCGGAAGCGAAGGACGAGGTAGGCCTGTGGTCGGAATTCGAGCGAATCGAGGCGGCGATCAACAAGTCGGCCCTGCTCGTTCGAGATCCGGCCCTCAACGACTACGTGGGGGAGATCGTATGCCGGGTCGCCGCGGCCTACTGCAACGATTTCCGCGTCTACCTGATTCGTAACCCTTCTTTTAACGCGTCGATGACGGCGACGGGCATGATGCAGATCTGGACGGGGCTCATTATTCGCGCATCGTCGACCGATGAGATCGCGGCGGTCGTGGCACACGAGATCGCCCATTACACTCGCCTGCACTCGCTCGAAGGTTTTCGGGCGCTCAAGCGAAAAATGTCCACGGGCGCCTTCTTCGATATCGGCCTTGCTGCCCTGACGGGTGTGTACGGTCTTGGTCAGACCGCGGCGGCGATGAGCTACCTGAGCTTCAGCCGGGAGCAGGAAACGGAGGCCGACCTCTTTGGCGCGAGGCTCCTGGCACTTGCCTCATACGATCCACATGCAAGCTACCGCGTTTGGGAGCAGCTGATCGCGGAAGAGAAAGCCGCCGAAGTCCAGCGCGAAGATCCCGGCATATTCGCCAAGACGCACCCCGAAGCCGAGGATCGCATGCGCTACCTGAAAACCCGGGTTCACTCGCGATACGGTCCGCCGGACGCCGTGGTGTCTAAAGACCAGGAGCTGATCGACGTGCTGAATCAAAATTATATGTTCCTGATGGAAGATCAGATCGACACGAACAGATTCGGCCGAACCAAGCAGATCCTCGAGCGGCACGCCACCATCGGCGTTGAGCCGAGCCTGGTCCGGTTTTTTTACGGCGAGATGTTTCGCCAGCGCAATCAGGCGGGCGACCTGGATCTTGCGATGTCGGCATACCGGCACAGCATCGAGCTCGGCAACCCACCGCCTGAGGCCTACAAGAATCTGGGCTACCTTCACCTCAAGCAGGGTGACCTCGACCAGGCAAAGGATCGGTTTCGACAGTACCTTGCGGCTGAACCCAATGCCTCGGATCGGGCAATGATCGAGTTTTATCTGGAGGAATGAAGACAATGTTTAATCGCACGCTAATGATGCTTGCCCTTGCTGCGACATTCGCGGGTTGCGCGACGACCGGCTACTCGCTGGTTCAGCCAGGTATCAATAACGCCGGGGGCATGCAGGTCACGGCGGGCAGTGGTTGGAATATTGCGCCGGCGGTGATCACGTCGGGCGCCCGCAAGGGCACGCAGCTGTGGACGCGGGACGGCATCTATCTGGACCGGCTCGTATTGATACCCGCGGTCGCCGACGGCGAACCGTTGCTCACGGCAGCGGCGAAGGACGCAGCCCTGCCCGTGTTTCGCAAGGACATGCTGCCTAACGAGGTCGAAGAGCTCATGGAGTCAACGCTGGTGAAATATTTCGGCGAGGGAAATGCCGCCGTCAGCACAGCCAACCTCCGGCCGCAGGTTTTCGGCAGTGGCAGAGGGGTCATGTTTGACATCGATGCCCGGCTGACGGACAGCCCGACCTACAAGGGCCGAGTCGGTGCCTTCATCGTCGACGACAAGCTGTACACGATCTGGTATATCGCGGCTGATCCGTACTATTTCGACAAGCACAACGCGGTGGCCGAAGCGGTCATTACGAGTGCCCGGGTTGCGGCGCCGTAGCGCTTTCTGCGTCGTCCCGGTTCGTAATGCTCAGCACTATAGATACCGGCATCATATTCGCGTACCTCGCGCTGATGATTGCGATCGGCCTCGTCGCAAGCCGGAAACAGGGCAGCGTCGAGGACTTCTTCGTTGCCGGCGGCCGGATCGGTACGATTTCGATCGCGTGCCTCTGGCTTGCGTCCTGGGTCGGCGGGGCCGCCATCGTCGGGGCGACGGCGAAGGCCCATGAAGTCGGCATCTCCGGCGGCTGGTATATCATCTGCATGGCGATCGGTTGCCTGGCGTTCGGCCTGTTCTTCGCAGCTCGGGTCAAGGCCTGGGGCAATGAGCGCGGGCTGCTGACCTATCCGGATCTGATCGAATCGAGCTACGACGGACGCACGCGCATCGTCTCCACAATTACCACGATGGCTGCGTTCACGGGTTTTGCCGCCGGCCAGCTCGCTGCCGCCGGCGCAATACTCAGCACGCTGCTCGGCTGGGACTATTCATCATCACTGCTGCTCGCGAGCGCGATCATCGTCATCTACACGGCGAGCGGCGGTTTTCTCGCGATCACCTACACCGACTGGGTGCAGTTCGGCCTGCTATTCACAGGCATCGTCATCGTTGGCATTCCCGTCGCCATCGCGAACGGCGGGACCTGGGCAAACATGGCAAGCGACCTTCCGGCAACGCATTTCAGCCTCACCGGCTGGGGGCTGCCGACGATGCTCGCGCTCGGGGTCTCAATTCCATTGAGTTTTTTCGTCGGCATGGACAGCTATACGCGCATGTACGCTGCCAAAAACGAAACCGTTGCGAAGCGCGGCACGCTGCTCGCGACGCTGTTCCTGCTACCACTCGCGGTGGGCACGGTGTGGCTCGGTTTGACGGCTGCGCTGCTCTACCCTACCGTCGACGACAGCGCCAACATACTCTCCAGGCTGGTGCTGGACACGTTTCCCGTCGGCTTCAAGGGCTTGATGCTCGTCGGGATTCTGGCGGCGCTGATGTCGACCGCGGACATCTGCATCCTGACCGCGTCGGCGAACGGTAGCCGGGACATCTATCAGCGCTTCGTCAATCCCGACATTGGGCCGTACGCGCTGTTCAGAATCAGCGTCGGGATCGCCGTCGCCGTGGGTATCGCTTCAGCAATCATGGCGTGGCAGATGCGAGACATCGTCAGCATTCTGCTGGTGGCGTTTACGATCAATTCCGCCGCGCTGTTCGTACCGACGATCGCGATCGCATTGCAGCGAGATCCCAGCAATTCGGCGGCATTCTGGAGCATCACGCTGTCGCTTGCCACGGTGCTCGTCTGGTACTCCGGTTCTGCGCTGAAGCTCCTGCCAATATTCGAAATAGATTCGCTCTGGCCCGGCCTGATCGTCTCGATCGTCGTGTTTACCGGCATCAGCCAGCTGCCGGGGAGAAAGACCGGATGATCCGACTCGTCGTCGCGGAAATTGCGGCAAACGCGGGGCGGGACCTGGACATCGAGACTGCGATTCTGGGCCCCGACGTCGACGTCGACCGCTTCGCCTATACCGGCGACGATCGGGCGCTGATCGACGCCTGTCGCAACGCCGAGGTGATTCTCACCGACTACGTTCCGCTTACTGCCGCGATTATCCCGGAGCTGCACCGCTGCCGGCTGATTGCCGTAGCCGCAACGGGCTACAGCTGCGTCGACGTCCCGGCGGCCGCTGCCGCGAGCATCAGCGTCTGTGCGCTGGACGAATACTGCACGGACGAAGTGGCGGACCACACTCTGCTCCTCGTGCTGGCGCTCTGCCGCAGGCTGCGCGATTACGACCGGCAGGTTCAGATCGACCACGCGTGGAAATTCGATTCGATCTCGGGGCTGCGCCGGCTGCGGGGCATGACGATCGGCATCATCGGTTTTGGAAAGATCGGCCAGGCCGTTGCGCAGCGGGCCGCGGGATTCGGGCTGGACGTCATTGCCACTGATCCGTGCCTGGACGATGCGGCCGCAGTTACGCCCGGGGTTCGCCTGTGCGATCTCTCCGACCTCCTTGCCGAATCCGACATCATAAGCCTGCACTGCAATCTCACAGAGGAGAATCGTCACCTGATCGACGCGTCGGCGCTCCGGCAAATGCAGAGATGTCCGATCTTCATCAATTGTGCACGCGGCGCGCTGGTCGACGAGGACGCATTAGTCGAGGCGCTCGATTCGGGCGCAATTCGGGCGGCGGGCCTGGACGTCCTCAGCGAGGAGTCGCCCGACCTCAGGTCGTCGCCGCTGATCGGACGCGCGAACGTCATATTGACGCCGCACGCCGCCTTCTACTCCGACGACTCGATGAGGGAGAATCGCCGGCTTTCGGCTCGCAACATCCGCCGTTTTCTGGACGGCAACCACGCAGGCGTCAGAAAATACGTTTACCGCACCGACGCCTGAAGACATTTGCCGTGACCCGCCCCGTGACGTTCGACGAAGCGCCGCCGCCCGGCACGATCAATCTCGGCATCGGTCAGCCGTCGGCGGACCTGTTACCGGTCGATCTCGTGCAGGCGGCGAGCGAGGCATTCTTCAGGGACGCGCAGCCGTTCGACCTCAATTACGGCCTTTTGCCCGGCGACCCGCGATTCGTCGAGTCGCTCGCCGATTTTCTCAGCCGGCACTATGGTGCCGAGGCTACGCCCGGCACCCTGTTCCTGACGGGCGGCAACTCGCAGGCGATCGATCTCGTATCGACGGTGTTTGCGAAACCTGGGGACACCGTCTTCGTCGAGGAGCCGAGCTACTTTCTCGCGTTTCAGATTTTCCGCGATCATGGACTCGATATCGTCGACATCCCGATCGATGACGAGGGTCCCGACATCGATGCGCTCGAACGGGCACTGACGCGCGTGCGGCCTGCTTTTTTCTATACGATCCCGAGCTACCAGAACCCTACCGGGGTGTGCGCGAGCGCGGCACGGCGCGAGGCGGTCGTCAAGCTGGCGCGCAAACACGACTTCCTGGTCGTCGCCGACGAGGTGTATCAGCTCCTGTATTACGCGGATCCGCCACCGCCGGCCTACGGGACGACGTCCGAGGCCGGCGGCGTCGTGTCGCTCGGATCGTTTTCCAAAATCCTGGCACCGGCGATGCGGCTCGGCTGGATCCAGACTTCGGACTCTCTGCGCGCAGCGCTCACGACTAACGGCTTCGTGAGCAGCGGCGGCAGCATAAACCACTTCGGCTCACACATCGTCCGCTACGCGATCGACGACGGCTCGCTCGATGTCCACATGCAAAAGCTGCGCGTCGCCTATCGCGGCCGGGTCGAGGCGATGCACGCGGCATTGACCGACCACTTCGACGGCCTCGCAACCTGGTCGCGCCCGAACGGCGGCTACTTTTTCTGGCTTCGCTTCGACGAGTCGATCGACACCGCGGCGCTGCGAGCGCCGGCGCGCGCGGCAGAGACCGGTTTTCAGCCGGGGGGCGTGTTCTCGAGCGCGGGCGGCTTGCGTAATTATCTGCGCCTCAGTTTCGCGCATTATCCCGAGGATGACATCCGCGAGGGTGTCGCGAGGCTGCGGTCGCTGTTCGACTGAGTGGGCCGGCGTTGCAGGTCGGCCGGATCCGCGACCACTTGCCGATTCCGATGCGTAGCCGCGAATCACTGGCTGTGGCGTTTATCGTGATAATGTCGACGCGATGACTGACGAGTCCAACCGTTACCACCGCCAGATGCTGCTGCCCGGTATTGGCGCAGTAGGACAGCAGCGGCTGCGCGAGTCGACGGCGGTCGTGCTCGGCTGCGGCGCACTCGGCAGCATCGCGGCCGATATGCTGGCACGCGCCGGCGTCGGTCACCTCGTAATCGTCGATCGTGACTTCGTCGAGCTTACCAATCTGCAGCGACAGGTCCTGTTCGACGAGCGCGATGCCGCGGCCGCGTTGCCTAAAGCGGTTGCGGCGAAGCGGAAGCTGGCGACGATCAACTCTGACGTCGAGGTCACCGCCATCGTCGACGACGTCAACAATACGAATATCGGGCGCATTGCCGATGGTGCCAATGTGCTCGTCGACGGGCTGGATAATTTCGAGACGCGCTATCTCGCGAACGACCTCGCCGTGAAGCGATCCCTGCCCTACGTTTACGGCGCCGCGGTCGGCGCGACGGGCATGGCATTCGCCGTTCTGCCGCACGGTGACGGCAGCCGCGCATGGGAACAGGCGGCGGGCAACGACTTTGCGACACCCTGTTTTCGGTGCCTTTTCGAGGAAGCGCCGCCGCCCGGCACAAGCCCGACCTGCGACACGGTCGGCGTCATGAATGCGGCCGTCGGTATTGTCGCAAACTTCGAGGTCGCAGAAACGCTGAAGATTTTAACCGGTCATTTCGATCGGGTCACTCGCACGCTGCTGAACCTCGACCTGTGGGCAAACGAGATCCTGCAGCTGAATGTCGACAGCGCATACGAAAAGGGAGATTGCCCCTGCTGCAAACACCGACTCTTCGACTATCTGGACGGCCGGATCGGCTCCGATACGACGTCGCTTTGCGGCCGCGACGCCGTCCAGCTGCGGCATCGTCGCGAGGCCGGCGGGATCGACCTGGACGCGCTTGCGGCGCGCCTGCGGGAGCACGGCGAGGTCAGCGTCAATGAGTATATGCTGCGCGCAAATATCGCTGAACGAGACACGCGCTACGAGATCTCCCTGTTTGCAGACGGCCGCGCGATCGTCAAGGGCACGACGGAGCCCGACGTGGCCCGCACGCTTTATGCCCGCTACGTGGGACACTAGCACGAGCAACGATTGGCGGAGTGCAGCGCTGACAACCCGCGCGTGTGGAATTTTCCGGATGATGGTCCACACTTGTAATTGCAGGTTGCAGAAAAGCAAAAAGGAGAACCGCCGTGACCGCCATTCGCCTACTCGTCGGCACGCGTAAAGGCGCCTTCATTCTCACCTCGGACGGCAACCGCAGTGAGTGGTCAATCGAAGGACCGCTGTTTGCCGGCTGGGAGATCTACCACATAAACGGTTCGCCCATCGAGCCGAACCGTATCTACGCCGCGCAGTCCTCGAGCTGGTTCGGACAGATTATTCAGCGATCCGACGACGGCGGCAAGACCTGGACCCAGCCCGGCTCGGATGGTGAAGTTGCCGGCCAGTCACCGGCCAGCATGCCACAGGGCGAGAGTAACAAGTTCGTCTACGACACGTCCGCAGAGACCGGCAGGCCGTTATCCACGCACCAGTGGTACGACGGGACTCAGCACCCGTGGGAATTCGCGCGCGTTTGGCACCTGGAGCCGTCTCTCGACGATCCGGACACCTGCTACGCGGGCGTCGAGGATGCGGCACTTTTCAAAACCACGGACGGCGCTAAAACCTGGCACGAAATTGCCGGCCTGCGTGGCCACGAGTCGGGGCCCAACTGGGCGCCCGGCGCCGGCGGCATGTGCCTGCACACGATCGTGCTGGACCCGCAGAACCGGCAGCGCATGTTCTGCGCCATCTCGGCGGCGGGC
Source organism: Woeseiaceae bacterium (assembly GCA_041617855.1). Lineage (GTDB taxonomy): Bacteria > Pseudomonadota > Gammaproteobacteria > Steroidobacterales > Woeseiaceae > UBA1847. The sequence continues at coordinate 44,031 of JBFJOC010000006.1, forward strand.
ACGTTTCGCACGGACGACGGCGGCAAGATCTGGACACCGATAAACCAAGGACTGCGATCGGAGGAGATGCCTGAACCGACCGCGCAGGTCGGTCACTGCGTGCACCGCATCGCGATTCATCCGGCCAATCCGAACGTCCTGTTCATGCAAAAACACTGGGATGTCATGCGCAGCGACGACGGCGGCGACACGTGGCGGGAGGTGAGCGGCAATCTGCCGAGCGACTTCGGCTTCCCGATTGCGGTACATGCCCACGAACCGGAAACGATTTTCGTCGTGCCCATTTTGAGCGACGCGCTGCATTATCCGCCCGACGGCAGGCTGCGCGTGTATCGCAGCCGCTCTGGCGGCGAGGAGTGGGAGGCACTGACCGAAGGTCTGCCCCAGGAGAACTGCTACGTCAACGTTCTCCGCGACGCGATGGCCGTGGACAGTGCCCAGCCCTGTGGCGTCTATTTCGGCACGACGGGCGGCCAGGTCTATGCATCGAGCGACGGGGGTGACCGCTGGGCTCCGATCGTGCGCGATCTGCCCGCCGTGCTGTCCGTGGAGGCGCAGACGTTGTCATGATCCGCGTCGCGTTGCCATACCAGCTCCAGGTGCTGGCGAGCTGCGACCGGGAAGTGTCTATTGACGTCGACGGACCGATTACCCAGCGCGCGGTGCTGGATGCGCTGGAGAACTGCTATCCGATGCTGAAGGGGACGATTCGTGAGCACGTCACTCTAAAACGCCGGCCACGAGTACGATTTTTTGCCGCCGGCGAGGACGTCACGCATGACCCGCCCGACGCTCGGCTGCCGAAATCGATTGCGGCCGGCGACGAACCGTTCCGGATTGTCGGCGCCGTCTCCGGCGGCTAACATACCGCGCGCCAAAAATGGCTGCGATTTCGGCGAACCTTTCGACAGCTTGCAGCATCCAATGCAAAATTGCCGTTGATATAATTCAAGAAGATCTCGGAATTGGCAGACGTCTCCGTGTCATTTATCGAAGAACTCAGGCGTCGCAAGGTCCTGCGGGTCGCATTCGCTTACCTCGTGGTCGGCTGGCTGCTGACCGAAGTGCTGACTACGATCCTGCCGACGCTCGGCGCGCCCGAGTGGACCTCCCGCGCCGTGATCCTGCTGTTTGCATTCGGATTCGTCCCCACGGTCGTCTTCTCCTGGCTCTTCCAGATCACGCCCGAGGGTATCAAGCGGCAACACGAGGTTGACCATGACGCGCCCGGGGCGCACAGAGCCCTGAACCGGCTCAGCATCGCGACGCTTGCGGCAGTCGTGGTGCTCACAGTCACGCTCGCGCTCCTGAGCGCGCGGCCAACGACGCAGCAACCGCTCGTGTCGGCACCCGTCACGGCAGCATCCGTCGCCGTCCTACCCTTCGTGAATCTGTCGAACGAGAGAGAAAACGAGTACTTCTCGGATGGTCTGACCGAAACGCTGCTGCACATGCTCACGCAGATCCCGGATCTCAAAGTTGCGGCACGAACGTCGAGCTTTGCATTCAAAAATCAGAACAAAACGGTCCGAGAAATCGCCCGGGCTTTGGACGTTGCTCACATCCTCGAGGGCAGCGTGCAGCGGGCCGGTGACCGCGTACGCATTACCGCACAGCTCATCCGCGCCGATGACGGTTTCCACGTCTGGTCGGAGTCCTACGATCGGACCCTGGACGACATTTTCGCGATTCAGGACGAAATTGCCGAGCGCGTCGGCGGCGCGTTGTCGGCCTCGCTGCTGCCGTCACCCAGCTACGGCGACATCGAGGGGGTCTCGACTCAGGATCCCGACGCCTTCGACCTGTACCTGCAGGCACTGAAGCAGCGCGCGACTTACTCTTACGGCGGGCTGCAGGCGTCGGAGAACTTGCTCAAAGGTGCGCTGGTGACCGATCCGGACTTCAGCGATGCGAAGACGGCTTTGGCCTACAATCTGCTGCAGCAGGTCGAGACCGGTCTCAAGGATGAGACGCGCGCGTACCTGGAAATCCAGGCGCTGACGGACCAGGTGCTGACGGCGGCTCCCGATAGCATTTCGGCGCGCGCGATACGCCTATACGTCGACATGTTGATGCAGGGCAAGCAAGGCGACCCGGGAGCTTTCGCGGAGGCAATCGAGGCGCTCGACAGCATGCTCGAACAGAGCCCGGAAGATCTCGAGGTGCGCATTCTCCTGGTACGGATGCTCGAGGGCACAAAGCAGTTCGAGCGTGCGCGCGATCTCATGCGCGCGGCGCTGAAAGGCGATCCGCTGAATCCGCGGATTCATTACGAGCTGGGCTCGATCTACGCACACCTCAACGAGCGAGAGAACGCGCATCGTGCCCTGCTCGAGTCCCTGGACATCGAGCCGGCGCAGCCGAACGCGTATGCCAAGCTCGCGCACCTCGGGCTTTACGACAACGACGGCGTGGAGTTCATCCAGCAATTTCTGAAGGCGATCGAAGTCGATCCTCGCGACCATGAGCTGCCGGGCATCGTTGCAGGTTTTCTCTACGAGCTCGAGCTCATCGGGGAGGGCGACGACTTTCGCAATCGCGTGGTTGCTATCGCGCCGACCAGCGAAATCGCTTACCGCATCGAGCTGCAGCGTGCGATCAATTCAGGCGACGAGGATGCCAGCCTGGCCAGCGCTCGCCGGGCCATCGTCGCAAACGTGGAAGACCGTCGATTTGCGTTTGGCGGCGCCGTTCAGCACCTGCTGCGCGTCGCGGCGCGTCGCGACACGCTGGCGGAGGACTTGACCTGGCTGGAGGCGCGACACCCCGGGATTCTCGACGTGTACGCGACGGAGGTTCCCTTGAAGTTCCGCGTCGCGCAGATCGCGGCATTCGATGCCTGGTATCTCACACTGTCGAAGGCTCAACTCACCGAGCGGCTGGAATACATTCTGAGCGTGGCGGAATCCTACGGTTTGGATCCGGAGCACGGCCCGATGCGCCAGCTGGGCATACTCGCGCTGCGGGGCGACACCGAGGCGGCAATCGCGGTTGCCCTCGACAAGGTGTTTACGGAGCCCGTCGCGGTCAATTTGGGCTGGCAACGGACGATGGCGCAAGCGCAGTACGCAAATATCGTCGCGGACCCGCGCATCGCAAAGGCAATGCAACGCTGGTCCGACGATGAAGCAACGCTGCGCGACGAGGTGCGCACGTATCTCTCCGACCTGCAGGCGCGCCGGTAAGTCGACAATTCGCGCCAGGGACCGCTCTCGCACATCCCTGTGCTTCGCGGCATAAGAACCTCCTGTCCAAAATGGCGCCCCTACGATCCGATCGGTGCGCTCGTGGAAGCAGCTTCCAGCCGCGAATTCAACCCCAGATCTCTGCCGCGGGAGCGGCCCACGGCCGCGACAATTCGCCCGCATGGCGGGCTCCCACAATGCGATGCAGGATGGTGGGAGCGGCTTCCAGCCGCGAATTCAACCCCAAATCCCTGCCATGGGGGCGGCCAATGGCCGCGATAATTCGCCCGCATGGCGGGCTCCCACATTGCGATACAGGATGGTGGGAGCGGCTTCCAGCCGCGAATTCAACCCCAGATTCCTGTCGGGGGAGCGGCCCCACGGCCGCGCCAATTCGCCCGCATGGCGGGCTCCCACAATGCGATGCCCGGCCGTTCGTCGGTTCGGAGTAAGTCGCACACGCGATGGAACATTTGCTCGCCGGCAACAATGTCGGCAAGGTCGTCGTCGATCTGCGCGATTGGTAGACCCTAGTCCATCCAGTCCACCAGGATCTTCTTCGTGACGGCAGCGTCCCGGGCAAGCTCGCGCGCGCGGTCGCCAAATTTGCGCTCGACTTCCTCGCGACGGATCTTGAGTGTCGGCGTGAGCATCTCGTTCTCGATTGTCCATGGGGTCGTACTTGCGATCACCGCGCCGAGCCGCGCGTGTTTATCGATTGCTTCATTGACCGCGGCGGCGTGTTCCGCGAGCGACTGTTCAAGCTTGGCGCGATCCCCATCCTTGGCAATATCCGACAACACGCAGACCATGACGGTCTTGGAATAGCCGCGGCCCAGCAGGCACAGCTGTTCCGTCCATTCGTTTTCCGCAAAGCGATTCTCGATTGGCGTCGGCGCAACGAACTTGCCCTGTATCGTCTTGAAGTAGTCCTTCACGCGCCCGGTGATGAAAATGAATCCATCCTCGTCAACGTAGCCCTTGTCGCCGGTGTGTACCCAGCCGTCGACAAACGTCTCCGCGGTCTTCTCCGGCATCTTGTAGTATCCGACCGCCGCGCCGGTCGCGCGAAAAACGAGCTCGCCCTCCTCCGTGACCTTCAGCTCGACCTCGTCGACGGTGCGGCCGATCGACCCGATTTTCCGCTGCTCCGGCGTGTTGCACGCGGCGCCCATGAATTCCGTCTGGCCAAAACCTTCCATGATGGAAAGACCGAGTCGTTCGTACCACGCGATCAGCGCCGGCGGTGTCGGCGCCGCTGCGGTCAGGAGGTAGTCCGTATCGTCGAGCCCAAGCACCGTGCGGACCTGGCGGCCTACCCCGTCGGCGTCGGCGGCAAGCGCTGCATCGAGCGCCTCCTGCGAACCGAATTTCGCCAGGATGCCCTGCTGAAGCTGCTCCCAGACGCGCGGTGCCCCGAAGAAAAACGTCGGCTTCGTATCCGCCATGTCGCGCAGCAACGTCGCGAGCGACTCGTTGAACGTCACAGTGCCGCCGGTCAGCATGGACATCACCAGCACGAGCTGCCGCTCCGCGATGTGTGACAGCGGCAGGTAAGACAGAAAACGCGAATCCGCCCGGAGCCCGAAGTGTGGCAGTGCCCGCCGCATCGGCACGATCATCGATTCATGGGTTTGCATTACGCCTTTCGGCGCGCCCGTCGTGCCGGATGTGAAAACCAGCGAGACGAGATCATCGGACCTTGCGCGGTACTCCGGCTGCGCGCCGGCGCATTCTGCGACGATGTCCTCCCACTTCGTGTGCGGCAGCTCCGTGTCCACGCCGGGCAGCGTAATAATGTCGATTTCGCCTGGCACAACACCACGCACCGCGTCCCAGTTTTCCGACTCGCCCAGGATCAGTGCCTTCGTGTCGCTGAATCCGAGGATATAGTCGGCCATCGACGCGGCCAGCGTGGTGAACATCGGTATCGTGACGTTGCCGGATGCGATGACGGCGAGGTCGGCCAGAAACCAGTGCGCCCGGTTGCGTGACAGCAGCGCAATGTTCGCCTGCTCAGCGCCGTACCGACGTTCCAGCCAGGCCGCGACGGCGTTCGTTTCCACAGCTGCGTCGGTCCAGTTCCACTCCGTGACCTCGTCTCCGTGCCGGTCGCGCAGCCACACCTTCTCCGGCGATTCCTCGGCATTTTTTTCCAGGTAATGCCGCAGCGTCATATTATTCATAGCAAGGTCCTTTGCCCGGGATCACGTTACTCGATACATATACACGACCCGCGGCCAATCTTGTAGCGCCGGCTCAAATCTCTCGGCCGGCGTCCGTCATGAATGCGCGCGAGTGACGGTTCTCGCCATCCGTCTGGCGAAGTAATAGATGCGCTGCAGTTTCTCGGCGATGTCCATCTCGACCGTGTACGCTTCGATGCGATTCGGCTCGTTCGCCACCAGCCGCTTCGCTTCATGGACCGCGGCCGAATTGACGATCGCCGTAATTTCTTTCTTGATTCCCGTGACGGACTTCGCCGCCGCCAGATCATTTTCGGACACTGCCTTGACGGCGGCATCGACCGCGCGCAGGACGACGTTATGAAACTCGGTCAACATTTTTTCGGTCGGCGCACTCACGAATACGCCTTTTTCGATGCGATTCAATCCCAGCTCGACCAGGTTCGTCTCGATGACGTCACCGATATTCTCGAGATCATTGACCGCGTTCATGAGGCGCATCAATTCCTCGGTCTGCTTCTCGGTCAGCTCTTCGCGGCTGATCTTCCCGAGAAAAGTCACAATCTCGCTGTAGAGCGCATCGGCGCGTTCGTCGATACGCCGAATTTCCCTGAGCGTCGCGGGGCTGCCATGCAGAATCGCGGGCATGATTCGGGACAGCATCTCCCGCACGTGCTCGCCCATGTGTTCGATCTCCCGCCGTGCCTGATCCAGGGCCAGCGCAGGTGTCGTCAGCAGCTCTTCATTGAGAAACCGCGGCCGGATCACCGCTTCGCTATCGAGCGGCCGATCGGGCACCAGCCATTCGACGACCCTGGCAATGATTGTCGTGAACCAGATAAAGACCAGCGTGTTGGCGACATTGAACAAGGTATGGGCGTTCGCGATCTGGCGCGGCGTCTCCGCGGCCAGGCGATCCAGCCCGCTAAGTTCCTGGTGCCCCGGGGACAGCGCGGTCGCCAACGACGCCAGCTCGTCGAGAAAACCGAGCCATAACAATACGCCCGCCACGTTGAACAGGACGTGCGTAGTCGCCGCGCGCACGGCCTCGCGAGGCTTGCCGATCGCGGCCAATAGTGCCGTGATGCAGGTACCGACGTTGGCACCCAAAGCAAGGGCGATGCCGGCCGGTAACGAAACGAAGCCCTGCCCGGCCATGACGATCACGACCGCCGTCGTTGCCGACGAGGACTGAATAAGCGCTGTAAAGGCGGCCGCAATCAGAATGCCGACGAACGGATTCTCCATCGTGATCATAAGGTCCAGGAACGGCTGATAGCTCCGCAGCGGCTGCATCGCCTCGCCCATCACGGTCATGCCGAAGAAGACGAGGCCAAGGCCCATGACGATACCGCCGTAACGCTGAATCGTGTCCCGATTCGAGAAGAACAGAACGCCGAAGCCGACCGCGATCATCAAGAGCGCAGCCTTCGTAACCTTGAACGCAACGATTTGTGCCGTAACCGTGGTGCCGATGTTGGCACCCATGATCACGCCGATGGACTGCGCGAATGACATGAGCCCGGCAGTCGTGAAGCCAACGACGAGCACGGTCGTAATCGATGAGGATTGAATAACCGCGGTGACGAAGGCACCGGTCAGCGCGCCGGTAAATCGGCTCGACGTCAACGTGGCCAGGATCTCCCGCATCCGGTCGCCGGCGACGGCCTTGAGCGCCTCGGTCATCTGGTCGATGCCAAACAGGAACAGGGCAAGGCCGCCGAGCAGACCAACGGTCATCTGGCCGATCGCAATCGAGGCAGCGGAGTCCTCGACCGCGACGGCGGGCAGCGCGAGCAGGAGACCGGCTGTCGCTGCGAGCAAACGGTTGCGTTGCCGGTAGTCGTCCACGTGACTGCGTGACCGTCAGGACCCCGTGTCGTGCTCCGCCACCGTCGGTGCCCTGTTCTTCACGACGGTGACCGGAACGGGACAGAGCTGCACGAGCTGGGACGCCTTGGATCCGAGCAGCGCATGCTGAAGGCCGGTGCGGCCTTTGCTGCCCACGATCACCGTGAACGGATCCACGATTTCCACGACCTCGAGGATGCGGGTTACGGGGAGGCCGATGACCATGAGGCGCATGGCGTTATTCAGGGAGCCGAGTTGCGGCATCGAGTCGGTGAGCGAATCTATAAATTTGTCAAACGCCTCGGCGGCGATGTCCTCGATGCGAGCGACGCGTCTTTTCTTGATCAGCTTCGAGTAGTAGCCCGGCATTTCGCCCGGATCGTGAATGACGTGCAGCGCGATCAGGGCGGCCGGCAGCGCCTCGGCAAGCTCGCTCGCATACGCAAGCGCGCGCTCCGAATGTACGGAAAAATCCACGGGCACGAGAACGACTTTCTTGATATCGCCGGCCCGGGCTGCCTCGGCACATCGGGAGATCTCGTCGCTCGACGATACGAGGGTCGCTGCTTGCTGACTCATAGACGATCTTGCCGCCGCCGACGTGTCGAGGCTCCATGATACGTCAGATCGTGACCAGCGGCGGCCCCACCCCGCGGCCAGGACCGACGTTCCTCTGCAAAACTGGCGACACGCACGCCTATGCGACTGAACCGGTGCTGTGACATCGCTTGCGGGATGTGGCCTACTAGCTTGCGTTGAGTCTTCGAGACCTGTCCATGACCCCGCAATCCATCAAGTACCGCGTCAATCTTGCCTCGTCGGCATTGGCGACGGCGCTTAGAACCGGTGTGGGTATTACGGCCCACCCTGCCGCGCGAAAGCCGGCACAGCTGCTCGAGCTTTACGAGTTCGAGGGTTGCCCTTACTGCCGGCTGGTGCGCGAGGCGCTGACGGAGCTGGACCTCGACGCGATGATCTATCCCTGCCCGAAGGGCGGCAAACGCTTCCGGCCGCGAGTGACTGAACTGGGCGGCAAGCCACAGTTTCCGTTCCTGGTGGACCCGAATACCGGGCAGCAGATGTACGAGTCGCTGGACATCATTGCCTACCTGTTCGAGACGTACGGCAAGCGGCCTCTGCCCCTGAAATGGCGCGCCGGGCCGCTGCAAAAAATGGGCTCGTCCATCGCGGCCATCGCCAGGGGAACGGAGGGCATGCGCGCAAAGCGTGCCAGGGCGCCCGCGAAGCCGCTCGAGCTTTACAGCTTCGAGTCGAGCCCGTTTGCCCGCCCCGTCAGGGACCTGCTCTGCGAGCTCGAGATTCCGTACGTCCTGCGCTCCGCCGGTCGCACGCGGCTGGCGGATTGGGTGCCGCCGGTCTTGCGCGACTCGCTGAACCTGCAGGCAGAGCCCGATCTCGAGAATCGTAAAGCGCTGCTCGCGCGCGCCGGCCGGGTGTCGATCCCGTACCTTGTCGATCCGAATACCGGCGTGGAGATGGCCGAGTCGGACGACATTCTTCGTTATCTTAAAGAGACGTACGCAGCGCCGTGACGTCCGCAGCTTAGAACCCGAACGCGCTGCACACGACCCGGCGCGTGTCCGCCGGATCGATAACCGCATCGAGTTCTAACACGCGCGCAGCCTGTACCGCTTTCCCTTTCTCGTAAAGCTCGGCCACGCGATCCTCGAACAGCTGCTTTTGTTTTTCGTTGGCCGCTTCGGCGTCGAGCTCTTTGCGATAGGCGAGGCGTACGGCACCTTCGAGCCCCATCGCGCCGATTTCTCCGGTGGGCCAGGCAACGGTGAGCAACGGCCGTCGGAAGCTACCGCCAGCCATGGCCATCGCGCCGAGACCGTACGCTTTTCGCAAGCACACGGTAACGAGCGGTACCGAGAGGCCGGCGCCCGCAACGAACAAATCCGACATGTGCAGGACCGCCGCCTGCGCCTCGCTGTCGAGGCCGACCATGAATCCCGGCGTGTCAACGAGCGACAGCACGGGCAGACCGAAGGCCTCACACAGACGCAGAAAACGGGCAGCCTTTTGCGCCGCGTCGGCATCGACCGCACCGCCGAGGACGCGGCTGTCGTTCGCGATGAGTGCTATCGGGCGCCCGTGCATGCGTGCAAATCCTGTGACGACCGCGCCGCCGAATCCCCGTGTAAGCTCCGCGAAAGTGCCAGAATCGACGAGGGTGTCTACGACAGCTCTGACCTTGTAGGAGTAGCGGCGATCGTCAGGTAACGACCGCCGCAGAGCTTCCTGGTCGGCGCAGGCAAAGTCGCCGCGGTCGCCCTGGAAATACCCGAGCAGTTTCTTTGCGACGGCCGTCGCGTCCGCTTCGTCGGACGCACAGACGTCGACGACGCCCTGCGCGACGTGCAGCTCCGAGGGTCCGATCTCCGTAGCGTCGACCTTCCCGAGGCCACCGCCCTCGATCATCGCCGGGCCCGCCATACCAATCCACGAACTGTTTGTCGCGATGCGAACGTCGGCACAGCCGAACAGGGCGGCGTTGCCGGCGAAACAGTAGCCGTTGTTCACGGCAATGCGCGGCACCTTGCCGGCGAGGCGCGCCCAGTGCGCAAACGTCGACACGTTGAGACCCGCAATCTGCGTCGTGACATCGTCATCACCGGGCCGCCCGCCGCCGCCTTCCGTGTACATGACGACCGGCAGATGTTCACGTTCGGCAACCGTCAGAAGCCGGTCGATTTTCTGGTGGTGAAAGAATCCCTGCGTGCCTGCAAGCACCGTGTAATCATTGATCACGATCGCCGCGCGGCTGCGCTCGGGCCCGAAGAGATCGGCATTGATCGTGCCGGTGCCGGTAATCACGCCATCCGCCGGCGTATTGGCGCGCAGATCGTCGAGACCGCGACGAGACTGTTGCGCCGCGACTGCCAGCTTGCCGTATTCGACGAAGGAACCCGCGTCGCACAGGTCTTCCAGATTCTCACGTGCCGTGCGATAGCCGCGTTGGCGACGTGCCGACATGGCGTCCTGCCGATTTACGTCGTCACCCAGTGCCGAGAGTTCCGCCGCCTGTCGACGCGACCTCTCGACATAGGATTCGTCGTCCGACTTGTTCATGACCTTTACTCGGTTGTAACCGCTTTGCGAGTTGACACTGAAGCATACAAGGGGTCGGACGAGGGATCGAACCGAATTGTTGCCGGAGAACAGGGGGTCGAACCGACTTAATGCCTGAAAAATTCGGTTCGACCCTTTAATCGCACTTAATCACGATCCTAATTGACAAACGAACTCAATCCGCTGTGCTGTCGATTGCCGTGTTTCGTCTGTTGCCGAATCACGGCTGCAATTTCGTCCGCAAGGTCATCCTCACCGCTCTCCGCCGCCGAGTTTGCCACACCGATGAGAGCGTTCAGCCGGTTGGGAGAGCCTTTGAGCACAGTCTGGTATTGAGAAAGTGCATCAGTGTACTTGCCAGTCTGAAACAACATGTCCGCATAGAGCTCCCGCGCTGGAAGCACCTCGCCGGGAGTGACCGGATGCTTATCCACCGCGTCCTCGCGCTCCGCGGCTGCCACCGCCATCTCGAGCGCCTGCGATTCGCGTCCCTCGACCAGGGTGATCCAGGACAATACGGAGTCGATATGCACCTGAACCTGCTCTCTCCAGTACGGCAAAGTGGTGCCGGGCAGCTTGCTTTGAATCGACATGATCGTCTCGACCTCTCTCCGAGCGGCATCGAGATTGCCGCTTCTGGCCGCACCAAGACCGCGCGCGAAATGATGGATCGATTTCGCCCAGCCGAATCCATCCCACGCAAAGTCCGGCCGAATCAGCTGCAGATGGCTGGCCTCGACCCAGGCGCGTCGCTCCAGCACATACCGGGCCGGCGATGCGGCGTACGTAAATGCAACCTTGAAATTCTCGGTATCCGTCTTATCGATATCGGCGAGCGTCGCCAACAGCGCGCGGGCCTCCTCATCGCGGGCCGTTTGCAGCAGCGCGTACATCAGGTAATCCATGCTGTGCAGGCCCTCGTCGTAGTGCCCGGGCAATTGCGCTCGTTTGGTGTAATCGGCGGCCGATCGGATGGAATCGTGATTGGATGACAACGAAAGCTCCCACAATCCCAGTCGCGTAAAAATGTGTGACGGCATGTGCTGGGCATGCGCCGAATTTGGCGCTGCCTTTGCGTACGTTTTTGCGACGTCAAGCGCAAGATGCGCCAGGCCGGGGTAGTCGTAACTGTGAATCAGATAATGCATCACCCCCGGGTGCCCGGGTTGCGACGTCCGTACCCAGTTCAGCACTCCTGCGGCCCTGAACTGGTTCGCATAGCTTTTGTCGCGTGGATCATGCGTTGCCAGTAGCGCAAGCGCATAAAATACGGCCGCCTCGGGATCGTCGAGGTTGGCGAGGTACAAATCGTGCATCCTCTCCTCGTACGCACGCGCACGGCTCATGTGCGTGCGGGCATCGTTGCTCGAGAAGAATGCTTTCAGCGCGTCGATATAGGCCCTTTCGCGATCCGTCACGTTTAAGCCATCCGCCGAGTCGAGCAGACCCATGCCCGCCTCCAGTTGCTCCTTGCCGGGCGGTGCCCACAGCGGATTCCACATACTCATTGCTGAGCCCCAACGGGCCATCGCACAGCCCGGGTCCTCGGCCGAAATTTCGGCAAATAGTCGTGTCGATTCTGGATACTCGAACGAATGCAACAGCGTAACGGCGTTACTGAATTTCTGCTGGACGCCAGAATCGCAGGAATTAGGGAAGTTGACCTGATACGGGACCGAATGCTGCGCCGTCACGGCTGCGCTCAAAGACACGAGTGCCAGGGCCAGACATATCGGGAGCAGTCGGCACACTTTACGGAGGGGTCTGGGCATTGCGCTCTCCTTTGACGGCCCGCGATTGCCTGGGCTGGCGTGTACCAGACGGCCTCGATCGGTGGTTTTAACCATCGATGAGGCCCAGTGCTTCGCTCTGGTCAGCTGATGCGGTGCATCGCACAAAAATTGTAGCTGTTTGAAAAAACGTTGCCCGATACAGCGTAACGCCGTCCCCAGAGCATCAACATGTTTGGGCAGGCGGCTCACTTCAGGCAGTCATACCGATTTGCTGGCGGGAACACACTGGGGTAATCACCCCATTCAGTGAGTCCGCAGCCGAGATCGAACTCCCGATTGCCCGGTCCGAAGGAGTAGCAGTGACCCATTTGGCTTTTAGAATCAACAGATTGGATGGCCCGCACTCGCCCAGTCTGACGCTACACGCCGCTGCGTCTCCCCGAAGTCCGGCCGGACGCTATTTCTTCGCTAACAGGGATCGGCAACGCGCTGACAGATTTCAGCCGTAATCAGTCCATTACCGGGGTCGCGAACCGCTCATGCCTGCCAATTGTCCAGCCAGCCGTTTAATTCACGCCCCGCGGGGTATCTTTCCAGAATTCCGCCCGCAGGGCCTTTTTGTCCACCTTGCCGACGGGGGTGCGCGGTATCGCGTCGCGAAAATGCACTTCCTTCGGCGCCTGCACGCTGCCCAGCCGGGCTTTGCAGTGCGCGATGATCTCGGCGTCCGAAATCCGGGCACCCGGCGCGAGAACGACAATTGCCGTCACCTGCTCGCCCCATTTGTCATGCGGAACGCCAATCACCGCGCACTCCGCAACCTCCGCCAGCTCCGTCGCCGCCGCTTCGACCTCTGCCGAATAGACGTTGAAGCCGCCGGAGACAATCATGTCTTTCTTGCGGTCGACGATATAAAAAAACCCGTCCTTGTCGCGCTTACCGACGTCGCCGGTGTGGTGCCAGCCATGCGCCCAGGCTTCCGCGGTCGCCTCCGGCAGCTCGAAATAGCCGCCGCCGACAATGCTGCCGCGCGCGACGATTTCGCCGACCTCGCCCTCGCCGAGGATCTTGCCGTCGTCATCCATCAACTCGATGCGCACGGAATAGCTGGCGCGACCGCAGCTCGCGAGGCGCTCCGGGTGATCCCCCCTCGCCGCGGCGGCAACGACGTCCGGCGGCAGCCAGGTGGCAACCAGGTGGCATTCGGTCTGTCCGTAGCTTTGGCACATGCACGGACCGAATACGTCGACCGCCTGTCGCAGCTTTTCCGGGGACACGGGCGCGCCGGCGAGCAGAAAGTATTTCAGACTCGAGTAGTCATAGTTCCGGGCCTTCGGATGGGCAAGCATCGTGTAAAGCGCCGTCGGCGGCAGGAACATGTGCGTCACCCGATGTTGCTCGATTGCCGCCATTACCGACTCGGCATCGAAACCGGGCAATACGACCACCGTCGCCCCCATGGCAATGGATGCCATCGTCACCGGCCCGGCCGCATGCGTGAGCGGCGCGGTCGCGAGGGAAACGGGTATTCCATCGACCGGCATGGCGTTGCCGACGGATTCCAGCAGCGCACCCCAACTCCTGTTCATCACGCGCACGCCTTTCGCCGGACCGGTTGTCCCGCCGGTGGCGATAATCGCAGTCAGCTCCTCCGGATTGCCGATCGGGTCGCCGAAATCCGCGACCTCCGCCGAACCATCCGGACGCATGAATGAATCCAAAGACGGATGACCCGACACATCCGCGTCGAGACAAATCATGCGACGAATCGTCGGCACCGACGCCTGCACTTTCATCGCGTCCTCGGTATGACTCGAGTGAAAAAAAAGCCAGCCGGCGCGCACATAATTGAGGTACTGGATATTTGCGTCGAGAGCGTTGCGCGTGTTGACCGGAATCCAGACCGCACCGGCACGCCAGATGCTCAGGAGCACCGTCAGGACGGAGCCGTGATTCGGCGACATTACGGCGACAGGCTCCTGGTGCTCCAGCCCGTCGTCAAGCATCGCGCCCGTGACCCGGTGCGTCAGTCGCCGCATCGTCTCGTATGTGTAATGTGTGTCATCGGCCACGAGGACAGCGCGGTCGGGATATAGCTTTGTTATCTTGTCAAAGTAATCGATCGTGCGCATCGGCTAACCGCCTAAATAAACTCAAGAAGATCAATGACGCCGCTCAGCAATTTGTCCGGACGGTGCCGTTCATCCTGCGCGCGCCAATCGGCTTCCTTGTTGAACCCGGTAGTCACGCCGAAAGACGGCGCGCCCCCACGTCGGGCCATAATGATTTCGACGAGCGGGTCATCGCCAACGACGGCAACTCGGTTCATGGGTACGCGGAGTCGTCTCGCAACAAATCGCAGCGCGTCGACCGAGGGCTTGCCAGTCAGAATCATCGGCGTTTTCGTCAACGCGCGGATCGCTGCCGTGATGGCAAAGCTGTAACCTAGCGTGCGCCCCGCCATCGTTGCGAAGAAGGGAACGTTCGACGCGACGTACAGCTTGGCGCCGTTCCAGATCGCGTTGCACGCCGCTTCGATGTCCTTCATGCCGCAATCGGGATGCCAGCCCACGTAGACCGCGTCGGCTTTGTCGGCGCCGTCGTCGCCATGGAACAGAATCCCGATCCCCGCTTCCTCGAGGCAGTGGCCGACGCCAGGTGTACCAAGTAACAGCGCAGAACCCTCGCCGTTGCGGACCATCAGGTCCGCGGCAACGCTCGACGGCGTCACGAGCTGATCGTCTTCCACGGGCAGGCCCACCCTGCGTAACTTCACTGCCTGTTCCGCCGGTGGATACGCACTCCCGTTCGTCAGAACCACGAAGGGAATGTCTTTGGACCTGAGCGTCTCGAGGACCTGTTTCGCACCCGGCAGAACCCGATAACTGCCCAACGATCGGTCGGAGAGAATGAGCGTACCATCGAGATCGAACATGAAGCCTTCGATTGGCGGCATGTTATGAGCCAAGCCCGGCTCCCTTGTGCAGGGCGATTCGGAAACCGGGGCGATCCAGGGCGATGTCCGGCGCGCCCGGCCGCGCGGCGAGCTGTCTCAGCAACGACAGAATAGGAGCCGCTTCGGGCGAGTAGCTTGCACGGCTGCGACCCGCCGCGAGCATCGCGTCGACCTGCTCCGCCGGCATGACGGCGCGGAACAGAAACTCCTCGTCGTCCATGTCCTCGCCGAACTGCTTGCGCAGGTCCCTGTAGGCGGGAAACGTCGGCTCATTCGCGATTTCCTTCGCCCGAGGTCGATCGAGAATAGCCTGTTGGACGTGCTCGTCGACCGGCTTGGTCGGGCGGCCGAACTTGCCCATGACGTAACGCAGAATCTGGTCCGAAACCTGAGAGTAGCGCTTCTCGCCGATGACGTTGAAGAGCGCCTGACTCATCACCATCTGCGGAAACGGCGTTACCATGATCGGAAAGCCGAGCTCGGCGCGCACTCGCTCGGTCTCCTCGATCACCGCGTCGAACTTGTGGCCGAGCTTGAGTTCGTCGAGCTGGCGCCGGGTCGTCGTCATCACGCCGCCGGCGATCTGATGGCGCAGGAACGCGGCGTCGAAGCTCTGCGGCTTGCCGAAGGGTAGCCTTTCGGCCGTAGCGAGCCGGGTCCAGTAGTCTT
This sequence comes from Woeseiaceae bacterium, assembly GCA_041617855.1. Lineage (GTDB taxonomy): Bacteria > Pseudomonadota > Gammaproteobacteria > Steroidobacterales > Woeseiaceae > UBA1847. Next base: position 59,707 of record JBFJOC010000006.1, read on the forward strand.
TCACGACAGCGAGCGCCTGATCGTTGATCGCGACCGTGTGGCCCGCCTCGCGCAGATTCGCGACCATGCGCGTCGCTTCCGGCAGGGACGAGCCGTCGCCGAGAGGCCCGATCCCCACGTGGACCGCGTCGATGATGCCGAGGTCTGCGGCGGCGAGGCTCGTGAGCGGTCCGTAGCCGATCGTGCAGTGAGCGTGGATTTCGAGCGGTTTCGCTCCGATTGCCGCTTTCACTTTCGGTGCAAGCGTACGGACTCTCTCCGGCGACATCAGACCGCTCGGGTCTTTGAGATAAAACAGATCGACGTGATCGCTTTGCGCAAGCCTGCCTGCGAACTCGGCATAGAACTCGTCCGTGTGGATATCGGACAGCGTGAACGTCAGTGCGCCCATCACGTCGGCATCGCCTTCTTCCTTGATGATGCGTGCGGCTTCAGTCACCGCGCCCGCATCGTGCATCGGGTCGAGCACGATGAAGCGGCGAATGCCCGCCATCTGCAGGCGACGATAGGCGAGCCGCATAAATTCGGGATCCGCCTGCTGCCACGCCACGAACCTGAGCCCGGTCGTAATGAACTGCAGCGGCACGCGGGGCATGGCCGCCCGCATGCGTTTGATGCGTTCCCAGGGATTGTTCCTGAAATATCGGATCGCGACCGCCATGGTCGTCGACGACGTGAAATCGCAGGCGTGAAAACCGACCCGATCCATCGCCGCTGCGATTTGCAGTATCTGCGCGGTATCAAGACCGGTCGCGCCCCAGAGCGACTGATTACCGTCGCGGATCGAGACATCGACGAGCTTGATGTCAGCCATCGGCCAACTCCTCGAAGAAACGCGTGTCCACGCCGCCGGCCTTGAACCGCGGATCCGCCATGATGCGGGCGTGCAGCGGCGCCGTGGTCATCACACCCTCAACGCGCAGCGACCTGAGCGCGGCGGACAGGCGCTCGACCGCCTCATCGCGCGTCGCGCCATGGACGACCAGCTTCCCGATGAGAGAGTCATAGTTCGGCGGAATCGTGTCGCCGGAACGGACATGGCTGTCGACGCGCACACCCTCGCCGGCCGGCCAGGCCGCCCTGGTAACGCGTCCCGGTGACGGCCGGAAGTCCGACGCCGGATCTTCGGCGTTGATCCTGACCTCGATAGCCGCGCCCCGAATCTCGATGTCGCGCTGCTGATACCCCAGCGGCGCGCCGTCGGCAATGATCAGTTGCTGCTCCACGAGGTCGACGCCGGTAACTTCTTCCGTCACCGGATGCTCCACCTGGATACGTGCATTCATTTCGAGAAAGTAGAAATCGAACGTCTTGCCATCGACGAGGAACTCGACCGTCCCTGCGCTCCTGTAGCGCAGATGCTCCGCTAGCCTCACGGCGGCATTCTCGATCGCGCGGTGCTTGTCATCGGGGATGTTCGGCGCCGGCGCCTCCTCGACGAGTTTCTGGAAGCGCCTTTGGATGGAACAATCGCGCGTCCCGAGGTGAATGGCGCGACTTCCGTCGCCGATCACCTGCACTTCCACGTGGCGTCCTCTCTCTACGAATCGCTCCAGATAGATGCGTCCGTCGCCGAAGGCCGCTTCCGCTTCCGATATGGCGAGCCCGAGGCGCGCTTTCAGGTCTTCCGGCCTGTCGACGCGCTTCATGCCGCGACCGCCGCCCCCGGCAACGGCCTTGATCAGCAGCGGATAGCCGATCGACTCCGCGATCTTGGCCGCCGCCTCCGCCGTCATGGCTTCGTCGCCAGGTACAACCGGCAGGCCGGCGTCGATCGCTACAGCCCGCGCTTTGAGCTTGTCGCCCATCGCTTCGAGCGCCGACGGGTCGGGCCCGACGAAGACCATGCCGGCGTCGGCCACAGCCCGGGCAAACTTGATGTTCTCCGACAGGAACCCATAGCCCGGATGCACGGCATCGGCCCCCGACTCTTTCGCCGCAGCGACGACCTTTTCGATATTCAGATAAGACCGCGAAGACGGCGCAGGTCCAAGCCGCACGACCTTGTCCGCCTCCCCCGTCGGGCGCGCCGCAAGGTCCGCATCGGAGACACCGATGACGGTTTCAATTCCGAGCTTTGTCGCCGAGCGGATGATACGCAGGGCAATCTCGCCGCGATTCGCGACGAACAGCGTGTTGATTGCCCTTGCCGCGTAGGCGCGCCCGGCCCTCATGGCGGTTTCACTTTCATCAGGGTGGCGTGCGCCTCGATATGCTCGGCGTTTTGCGGAATGATCTCGGCGATCTCGCCGTCGACGCCCGCGTGCACCGGGTTCATGAGCTTCATGGTCTCGATGATGGCAACGACCGTGTCGGGATTCACCTTGTCGCCCACTTCGACGAACGGTGGCGCCCCCGGCTGCGGCGCACGATAGAACGCGCCTGGAAGCGGCGCCGTGATGGCGAGCAGGCCGTCATCCGAGCTTTGTACATCCGTGGGAGCCGAACCGCCGCTGGCAGGTGCCTCGGCGCCCAGCGGCATCCACTCCTGGGTCCAGCCCTTGCCATCGCTCGACACTCGCAGGCGAAAGCGGGAAGTCTCGATGTCGAGCGTCTTGTAGTCCGACTTCGACAGGATCGCGACGATCTCCTCGACGTCCTCGGGCGAGAGCGGTAGGTCTTCGGCCACGGGTCAATCCTTGTGTTTCGGTATCGTCACCGCCGCCCGCCGAAAATATTCATGACGTGCTTCATGGGATCCGATTGGGGCTTCGCGACCGGTGCCTCCTCCTTCGATGACCAGACCGTTTCCGGGCGGCTCTGCAGCAGATAGAGTTTGCCGGTGCCGTTCTCGACGGCCCACTCGATGTCCTGCGGACGGCCGTAGTGCTTCTCCGCGCTCTGGCCGATGGCTTTGAGCTTGATGAGTTCCTGATCGCTGAGGCTCGGCGCGCGCGCCGATTCGTCGGGTAATTCCACATCCTCGACGCCGCCTCCTTTTTTCGGCGCCTGCTTGATGTGCTTGTTCGAGATGTCCCGCACGGTGATTTCATCGGTAAGCTTGGCAATGACCCAGCGGTCCGGGGTCACCTCGCCCGACACGACCGCCGAGCCAAGTCCCCAGGCGCCTTCGATCGTAACCACCGAGCGGTCGCCGGTCGTCGGGCTTCGCGTAAACATGACGCCCGCTGTTCGGGCATCGACCATGCGCTGCACGACCACCGCCATGGCAACGTTCTTTTCCGGAAAGTCATGCCTGCGGCGGTAGCAGACGGATTCGACGGAATAGAGGCTGGCCCAGCAGGACCGGATCATCGTCGACACGTCGTCGCCGCCGATCACCCAGAGATAAGTATCCTGGAGCCCGGCGAAGGACGCGTCTTCCGCGTCCTCGGTCGTCGCCGATGACCGCACCGCGACGGGGGCATTCGGTGCGTCGGCACACAGCGCGGCGTATGCGGTCTGCACCTCATCCTCCACGTCGGTCGGCATCGCGGCCCGCAAGATCCGGTCTCTGATTGCCTTCGTTACGGCGCCGACGCTGGCGAGGTTATTCGGATCAAGCGCTTCGATCGGAGCCCGCAAAGGCTCCTCTGCGTCCAGCGCCCGTATGAACGCCTCGAACGCGCCGGTGCACACGACGAAACCTGGCGGCACATCGATTCCGGCCTTCATCAGTTCACCGAGGCTGCCGCCCTTGCCGCCGACGCGCGGCCGGTCCCCGAGTCCGATATCGGCGAACCACGAAATAGTGTCGGTGGACTCCACGAGCTGTCTTGCCTCAGCCGAGAAGCGTAACGACGCCCCGCGCACCATCGACCCGGATGCGTTGACCGTCCTGGATGCGCGCGGTGGCCTGACCGGTGCCGACCACGGCCGGCAGGCCATATTCGCGCGCAACGATCGCCGCATGGCTCATGGAACCGCCGATGTCCGAAACCGCGGCGGAAATCTTCTGGAAGACCGGTGCCCACGTAGGATTGGTCACCTGACAGACCAGGATATCCCCATCCTTCAGCCGGCCGATTTCCTGCACGGACTTGATTACGCGGGCTGTTCCTTCCACGACGCCGTTCGACGCAGCGAAGCCGCGAATCTCGTTGCCGTCGGCATCCGCGGGACCGGAAAGCCAGACGTCGAGGTTTTCCCGCGTAATGCCCCACAGCATGACGATCGCCGGATCGTCGATGATATCCGGCACCGGACCCAGCGCCGGTGGCGATTCGAGCTTGGCCCACGTTCGGATGGCGTCCCTGCGTTCGGCGATTTTTGCCTTGAACTGCTCCGCGCCCCGTGTCGGGGAGCCGTTCGACCAGCTCGTCATGACGTCGATAATCGCCTGCTCGACCTCGTAGCGGGAGAGGTGAAATATGTCCTCGGCGTCTTCGAGAAGGCCGTGCTCGGCAAGCAGCGCGCCGTACTCGCGAATCTTGTTGAAAAAGAGGTTCGTGTACCAGTGCTCGCAGTAGAACTTGTGGCCCTCGACGTACGGAAAGACGCGGCAGGCAAGCGTGATCATCTGATCGTACGCGGCACGCTCTTCGTCGGTCCCGAGCAAATCGCGATAGCCGTCGATCAGTTTCTGGCGCTCTGCCTTGAGCTGCTCGACGGGGCGGTCAATATTCTCGCCCGCCTTGATCTTGGCAATGTAGCCGGGCAGCGCCGAAAACGGCAGCGTGAGGTCGTCGTTCCAGGAACGGTGGTAATGATAAAAGCCGTCGCCCACGTTGACGTTGAACCACGGATCGCGCGAGGTCTCCAGCTCGTCAAGCCAATTCTTACCGGCCTCGCCTTTACGTGCCAGCGAGGCGAGAATCTCGTTAGCCGAGAGGCCGTCTCTGAAGTCTCCGTCGAGGCCCAGCTCGACGGCTTTCCGCGCGAGTCTCTTGATCTCCTCGTCGGGCCGAAAGATTTCCGCCTCGAAGCCTGCCACCATCCGCGCGATGGTCTGGTCGGTTATTTCCGGAAACGCCTTCTTGCAGAAATCGAAAAAGACCATGTAGGCGCCGTAACCGAGGAGCAGCATTTCGAAGTGGTGGTGCCACATCCGAAAATAGCCCTCGAGCGTCTTGTGATAAATGTCCAGAAGATAGTGGTTCGATGCGATGCCCTTGCCGGCATGCACGTTCTCGAGCGGCTCGAACTCCGGCAACGACAGCGGCGGCAGTGCCTGCGCCTCCCTGATCAGCGCCCGCATCTTGGTTTTCCATTCGTCGTAGAGCCGTTCCCAGTTTTCGTAGTAGTAGAACGCCCGCTTCTGAAATTCCTCCGTGCGACGCGCAATCTCGTCCGGGTCCGTGACCGCGTTGCCGCCGATGTAGACCCGGCCGTTGGCGATCCTATAGTCGATGCCGAGCGTCGTCGGCAGGCAGTGCACGCGAGTATTCGATGAACCGAGCGCGCAGTAGGCGGCCTCCGCCGTAACCATATCGAATACATGCATCGGCTCGGGAAAATGCATGGAGTTATAAAACCAGAAGCGCTCATCGTCTTCCGGTGCGAACTGCATGTAATAGGGGTAGGCGGCCTGGGCGGCCTCGGTCCCCGGTGCTATCTGCACGGAGCTTGGTTTCGGAAAGCTTGCTGATTTAGTCGGCATCTCGTTCGTTCTTTTCGGGTCTTGAATCGGGTAATCGGTCATTCACTGCGACACTACTTAATAGTGTAAGCACTGTTCAAAGCATAATGTGCAGCGCCACGGCCGACAAGCGCTTGGAAATTTGGTCGCAAGCCGTTGCCTTGTCATACAAAAAGGGCACAAATCGGGACCGGGGCCGGCATAGGCATCAGTGAGAAGCCGCTTTCCCCCGAAAGCTTTCCACCCACTCTATCGTGTTCTGCAGCGACGCGAACGTGAAGAAATGAATTCCCCAGATATTCAGCGACGGTTCTGCCTCTCCTGCTTCTTCGAGTTCCAATATGAGTTTTTCCGGCGTCTCACCCGCCAGCATGCCTTTCGTCAGCGACTGGCGCTCCTTAAGCGCTCGCAGCGACGCGCCAACGCCGCAGATCATTGCGTACTTGACCAGCGTTGAATATTTAGCGGGCCCGGCCACGCCAACGCGTACGCGCTCCGTAACGCCTTCGGCTCGGATCTTCCTGAGACAGTCGATAATCGGCGCGGACTCGAAACAGACTTGACTGATCAATATCAACTGCAGCCCGCCGGCCCGGGCCGCTGCAATCTTTTCGGCACGTGCTTTGTCAAGCACGTGCCCGGGTAAACGTGGGTGACCTTCGGGGTAAACGGCAATCGCGATCTTGTCGATGCCGTGTTCCTGCAGCAGACCGGACTCGATCAGCTGCAGGCTGCTGTCGAAGTCGCCTGCCGGCACGTCCCTGTCACCACCGAGTATTAAAGCCCGATCGACGCCTGCCTCCCGCGACAGGCGGCCGAGTAAATCGTTCAGCGCGTCCCTGTTCGCGATGTTCCGCGCAACAATGTGCGGCACCGGTATCAGACCCAGATCGCTAACCTCCGAGCAGACCTTGATTTGCCGGTCCGGTGCATCCTTTGGCAGCGAGGCAACGTAGACGCGCGCATCCTTTGGCATCAACCTGGCGGCGTGATCGAGCGACTTGCGATCAGGCGTTGTAACTTCTGCCGAATAATCCGGCAGTCGTGTCATGAAGCCCGCCGCCTTCGCGGCCGTCGTGTTGGTCTCTTTCACACGGATTTTCCCTGCGCGTTCGGTTGACGTATCTCGGATGCAAAATATTGTTTTTCCCGCCGCCCGTCCAGATAGGCCGGTGCCTCTCGCGTGCAGCTGCGGGCAAGTTGCAGGCAGAGAGGCGCGGCAGAACCGATTGCCGCGGCGCTACCGAGCTGGGAAGAACGTACAGTAAGTGTCAGAATGACGTTGTGCCGGCTGGAAATAGTCCCGGGCAAGATCGAAGGCGCTGAAACATGATCGAGACGTGGAAAAAGCTCGCTGCAATAGACATTCATACGCACGCGGAAGTCTCCTGCCGGTTACCGCCCGACCCCATCCAGGCAGAATTTGAAAAAGCCGCGACGGCATATTTCGGGGCGGAGCCCAAGCGGCCCACGATCGCTGAGACGGTGGATTATTACCGCGAGCGGAACATCGGCTTCGTCATGTTCACGGTCGACAGCGAAGCCGGCAGCGGCATACGCCGCATACCCAACGAGGAGGTGATCGAGGCAGCGCAAGAGAACCCGGACATCATGCTGGCGTTCGCCTCGGTCGATCCGCATAAGGGCAAGGCCGGCGCGATAGAGGCGCGGCGCTTGATCGAGGAGCACGACGTCAAGGGCTTCAAGTTCCACCCGCCGATCCAGAACTATCATCCCTACGACCGAATGGCGTGGCCGCTCTATGAGGTCATCGCTGAATACCGGCTCCCCGCCATTTTTCACACCGGTCATTCCGGCATGGGCACGGGCATGCGCGGCGGCGGCGGCATCCGCCTGAAGTGGGGACAGCCGATGCTGCTGGACGACGTGGCCGTGGACTTTGCAGACATGACGATCATCCTGGCGCATCCCTCCTGGCCGTGGACCGACGAAGCTCTGTCGATGGCGCTGCACAAGCCGAACGTATACATCGACCTGTCCGGCTGGAGTCCGAAATACTTTCCGCCGCAGATCGAACGGTATGCGAACACCCGGCTGGGGCACAAGTTCCTGTTCGGATCCGACTTTCCGCTGCTCACGCCGGATCGCTGGATAGCCGATTTCAAGGGCGCCGGATTCAAGGAGAAGGTGCACGAACCCATCCTGAAGGGTAATGCGCTCAAGCTGCTGTTCGGTGAAAACGGAGAGTAACGCCATACGCCTCCCCAATCGGCCGCGGCAGTTTCGCCTCTGGCGGAGACGATTGACGCCTGCCGTCCCCCTACCAACCCGCCGTGGGCTGGGCGGGAAGCGGAGGCGGCCATCACTCGAACGCGTAGGTGACCGTAACCCCCCACCGCCGTGGCGGCAGCCAGGTGCCGGAGATCGTGCGGCTGGTTGATATCGGGAACGCGCCAGCCACGACCAGTTCGTCAGAGATATTCTTGATCCACGCGTCAACGGACCAGTTCCCGTTGGCGGAGTCGTAACCGACGCCGGCGTTCCAGATCGTGTAGTCATCCGACCCGACGCGCGGATCGTTGAACTCGTTGTAGAACTGCTCGCCCTTGTGCGCCATGTCCGCACGCCAAGTGAGCGCCGCGCCGCTCACAAGCTCATGCAGATAGTTGACGCCCAGGTTGAACTGCAGTTCCGGGGAATTGCGCGGTTCGTTGCCGGAGAGGTCGCGTTCCGGGATTGTCGTCGGATCCGGCGTCACCGGGACCAGTGGATCGATGGGGTTCAACGAAAAGAATTCCGTGAATTCCGAATCGAGAAATGTTGCCGCAGCGTTGATGGTCAGCGCGTCCGTCGCCTGCCACACGAGATCGACCTCCAGGCCCTGGCCTTCCTGAGTCGCGGCATTTTCCAGGCTCGTAACGAAGAACGGCGGCACCGGAATGGGCACCGTCTTGTTGAACTGACCGTTTTCCAGCTCGTAGTAGAATGCAGCCAGATTGAGCTGCATCGAATTGTCCAGCAGGTTGCTTTTCAGCCCCAGCTCGAAATTCTCGATTTCCTCCGGCTCTACGAACGACGGGTTGTTGGCGCCGATCTCGGCGTTGCCGCTCTTGAAGCCCTGCGAATACGTGAAATAGGTCAGGATGCCTTCAACCGGGCGCCAGTCGAAACCAATCTCCGGCGAGAAGTCATCCCAGCTCCCGGACGCAAAGTCAAAAGGATTCTCCTCGGAATTGGGGCTCGGCGGCGCCGCATTCGGCAGGTTCGTCTCGGCGAATGGCGGGGCCACGCGAAACTCGTTGACGAGATCGCGTTCTTCGCTGCTGAAGCGGCCCGCAACGCGAATCGAAAACTCATCGTTGATATCGTAGGTCACGTTCGCGAACAGCGCCCAGGCCTCGACATCCAGATCCCCGTCGAGCATCACCCGCGCAAGCCGGTCCGGCGTATTGAACGGATCATGACCGATCTTGTTATCGCCGCGGACCTTCTCGTCCAGGTAATAAAGCCCGAAGATGCCGCGCCAGTTTTCGGCATCGTAAACCAGCTGCAGCTCCTCGGACCACTGCTCCTGCCGAAGCTCCAGATCATGGATCGCGCTCGTCTGACCCGGTACCAGCGGCAGCGGAACGTGCTCGAAATCGGACATTGTGAAATCGTGGCCGAGTATGGTTTCCAGCTCACGATAGTTCGTAATCGACCGCAGCGTCAGCCTATCCGTCAAACGCCAGTTTGCCAAAGCGGTGACGTACCATGTTTCCTTTAAGTTGATCGGTTCCCAACCGTCGCCCGCGCGAATGTTGCGAGGCCCGGACGCGATCCCGCCCGGACTGAGCAGTCCCAGCGCCGTAAAACCGGGCGGGTTATCGGGAAACGACGGCGCGAGGAACTTGGTCAGGCAGCACTGATCGTCCTCCTCGTAGAATTCGCCGATCAGTCGAAGATCGAAGACGTCGTTGGGGAGGAAGTGCAGCTGACCTCTATACGCCTGCTGCTTCGCGTTATCGATTTCCCTGCCTGAGGATTCGTTGATACCGTACCCATCTCTGTCCTGAATCCGGAACGAGAAGCGCGACAAGACCGTTTCCGAGAGCGGCACACTGAAACCGCCCTCGCCGATCAGATTCAGTTCGTCTCCACCTGCGGTAACCCTCAGGTATCCCTCGCGCTTGTCGGCCGGCGCTCTCGTAATCAGGTTGACCGTGCCACCGGTATTGTTGCGCCCGTAAAGCGTACTCTGCGGGCCGCGCAAAACCTCGATGCGATCCAGGTCGAAAAGCGATGCGAACTGGCCGGAGACCTGTGCGACGACTGCTCCGTCAACGTGCATCGCGACGGACGGATCAACGCCGTGGAACGACGAGTTGAAGCCGAGACCGCGGATATAAAGTTTCGCGAAGTTGAAGTCGTTGCCAAACGTGATATTCGGCATGAGGAACTGCAGGTCCTCCATCGAGGCGATCTGGTTGCTCACCAGCTCGTCTCCGGATACGGCGGTAACGGCGATGTGAACGTCCTGGAGAGACTGCTCGCGCTTCGCCGCCGTTACGATAACCTCGTCGAGCTCCGCGGCAGGCGAGGTATGCGGCACGGCAACGGCCATGCACAGCACGATGATCGCTAATGTTAGATGTTTCATGATTCGTCCCCCATGTGGTACGAGCTGCGCGCCCTGCTTCCTAACAGCAACGCGCAAGTTTCCTATAATTATGATCCGGCAAGACTTTGGCCGGCAGGTGAAGCGGCCGGCGGGGTCGACGCATGCGGGGCGCTGGAAGTGGCGTGACTGCCGACACATTGACCCCCCGATGACCAACTTAGTAAGCTATACATACGAATATGTCAGGATTGGACTCTTAAGGTCAAGAAGCCAGTTCGTTCATTGAGAGGAGAAAACCATGGCAACGCCCGAATCTGTCGCTCGGGACGCAGCAGCGCTCGTACAACCGGAATATTCAGCGGCCGCGAAGGGCGCGCTGAGCCGTAAACCGGCGCTGTTCATCAACAACGAATGGGTGGCTTCGACCCACGACGCGACGCTCGTGGTCGAAGATCCGTCGACGGGCCGGGAGATTGGCCGTATCGTCGACGCGTCCGACGAGGACGTCGATCGCGCCGTCGCAGCGGCCCGGGCCGCCTTCGACGACGGCCGCTGGACGAACCTGCCGCCGAACCAGCGCGAACGCCTCATGAACAGGCTCGCGGATCTGCTCGAGGCAAATGCGGAAGAGCTTGCGGAGCTCGAAGCCATCGACGTCGGCAAACCCGTCAGCATGGCGAAGGTCGTGGACCTGCCGGCCTCCGTCGACCACCTGCGTTACATGGCCGGCTGGGCTTCAAAGCTTGCCGGAGAGGTCGTATCGCCGCAGGCGCTGCCGCGCGGCACCGTGTTCAGTTACACGATGCGCGAACCGGTCGGCGTCGCGGCACAGATCATCCCGTGGAACTTCCCGCTCATCATGGCGACGCTCAAGATTTCACCGGCGCTTGCCGCCGGCTGCACGCTGGTGCTCAAGCCGGCCGAGCAGACGTCACTCACCGCCCTGCGCCTCGCCGACCTGGTTGTCGAGGCCGGCTTCCCGCCCGGCGTCATCAACATCGTCACCGGGAACGGCCACACCGCCGGCGACCGGCTGGTCAAGCACCCCGACGTCGACAAGGTCGCGTTCACCGGCTCCACGGAAGTCGGCAAGATCATCAACCGCAACGCGACCGATACGCTGAAGAACGTCACCCTCGAGCTCGGCGGCAAGTCGCCGGTCGTGGTCATGCCCGACGTCAACGTCGAGGAGGTCGCGCCCGGCGCGGCCGGCGCGATCTTCTTCAACGCCGGGCAGGTCTGCGTCGCCGGATCTCGCCTGTTCGCGCACGAATCGGTGTTCGACAAGGTCGTCGAAGGCGTTGCCGGCGCTACGGCATTCTGGGCGCCGCGGCCGTCA
>JBFJOC010000007.1:0-67880 GCA_041617855.1 Woeseiaceae bacterium
CGACCCTCTGCTCCCAAAGCAGATGCGCTACCAGACTGCGCCATGCCCCGCTGCCCTCGAAAAAACCCGCGGCAAGTCGCGGCGATGGCCGGATTTCGCGGGGTGCCGATGATACGGTTCGGGTTACGCTCCGTCAATTTGGGCCTGGCCGAGCCGGCCTTTGCGGGCACCGCTTCAGTCGGCGCGACAGCTTTGCTATCGTGCGCCGGACGCCGTCACCGAAGGACCGCCATTTTCATGAAAAGGCTGCTGCTGCTTTTCGCTATCGCACTCGTTGCGGGACCTGCCATCGCCGAAAAGGTTCCGCCGCATCCGCATATCAAAGTCGAAACGACAGAAGGCGAATTTCTTCTCGAACTGGAAGGTAAGCTCGCGCCGATTACGGTGGCCAATTTTCTCAATCTCGTCGACGAAGGCTACTACGATGGCACCATATTTCATCGCGTCATCCCGGGCTTCATGGCCCAAGGCGGGGGGTTCACCCCCGGCCTTAAGCTCAAGGAATCCGAGGGCAACTCGATTCCCAACGAATCGGGCAACGGCATGAGCAACATGCGCGGCACGATCGCCATGGCGCGAACGTCCGATCCGCACTCCGCGAATGCGCAGTTTTTCATCAATGTCGTCGACAATAACCGGCTCGATCCGGGGAACAATCGCTGGGGATACGCGGTATTCGGCTACGTCATCGAGGGCATGGAAGTTGTCGACAAGATCGTCTCTGTGAAAACCGGTCCCGGGGGGCAGTTCGCACAGGATGTCCCGATTGTGCCGATCGTCATCAAGAAGATGTCGCGCTACACGTTCGAGTAGCCGCGATGGCCACGCTGTTCGTTTCGGACCTGCACCTGGAGGCGGACCGCCCGGACGTCGGCAATCAGTTTCTCGAGTTCCTGGAGTCCGAGACACGAACTGCGACTGCGCTATACATTCTCGGTGATCTCTTCGAGGCCTGGGTCGGCGATGATGACCCCAATCCGCACTACGCGAACATAAAAAACGCTCTGCAAGCCGTCGTGGACGCCGGCGTCCCAGTGTATTTCATGCACGGCAATCGCGATTTCCTGATCGGCAACGGCTTCGCGCGCGATACGGGTGTCCTGATACTCGACGATCCGGTTGTTGTCGACTTCTACGGAACGAAAACGCTGCTGAGTCACGGGGACGTGCTCTGCACTGACGACGTCCAGTATCAACAAATCCGCCGAATGACCAGAGACCCTGAATGGCAGGCCATGATGCTCGCAAAGCCGCTCGAGGATAGGATCGCAATCGCTCGAAACGCTCGGGAAGAGAGCCAGCAGCGCAATGCCACGCTCGACGAGAGCATCATGGACGTCAACGACGAGGCCGTGAAGGCCTTCATTCGAGAGCACGAGGCCGACGTGCTGCTGCACGGTCACACGCATCGCCCGGCCGTGCATTCCGTGGATCTCGGCGATCGCGAGGCTCGGCGTATCGTGCTCGGTGACTGGTACGACCAGGGTAGCGTCGTGCGCTGGGACGAGCGCGGGCCGGTTTTGGCAACGATGCCGCGTTAGCGACCGTCGTGGGAGGCCGCCGTGCGGGCGATTCGTCGCGGCAAAGTCGGTCCCACAAATTCGCGGCTGGAAGCCGCTCCCACGAATTAGCCGCTCCCGAAGCCGCTCCCACGAATTAGCCGCTCCCACGTTTTCCGGTCGCAGCAATCCCTAGCCGGGAGGACCAGAATGGAACCGGAACTGCGGATCGGGGCTTCGAATCAGCGTCGCCTCGAGCTCCCGCAAGTCCTCGAGCCGCACCGCCAGCTCCGCGTCCGTGACGCCGCATTCCGTTCGTGCAAAGCCCAGGTAGTGTTCGAAGTGCCGCGCCTCCGAGGCGAGCAGTCCCTCGTAAAAGCGGCCCAGGTCCGGGGGCAGCTTTGGCGCCAATCGCGCGAAGCGCTCGCAGGAGCGGGCCTCGATGAGCGCCCCGATCAGCAGCATGTCCAATAAACGCTCGGGCTCGCTGTCCCTTACCGCATCGTGCAGCGTGCCAGCGTATCGGGACGCGCTCAGGCGCCGAAAACCGATGCCGAGCCGCTGCATGATCGCGCGGACCTGCTCATAGTGCCGCAGCTCTTCGCGCGCAAGCCGGGACATGCGCTGCACGAGCGCGTCGCGATCCGCGTAACGATACAGGAAACCAAGCGCCGTGGATGCTGCCTTCAGCTCGCAGTTGGCGTGGTCATTCAACAACTCCCGACGTCGCTTCAGGGCCGCCGCTATCCAGGCATCGGGGGTGGGTGTCGCCAGGACTGCGTCGACCGATTGCGGGACTACAGCCAATCCTCCACCTCCGCAACGGATTGCAGCCGGTCTTCAGGCTTTTTTGCCAGCATGCGGTCCGTGAGCGGCTGGTACTTCGACAGCTCCAGCGGCAGCACCGGCAGCGGCCCCTGCGCGTGCAGGTAGATGATGCCCATGGCCGAATCGGCCTTGTACGGCTTGCGGCCCGTCAGCATCTCGTAAAACAGCACGCCCAGGCTGTAGATATCGCTGCGGTGATCGGCAACGCCGCCATGCCCCTGCTCCGGGCTCATATAGTAGGGCGTCCCGAATATCTCGCCGCTGCCCGTGATGGCCATCGTCAGGCGCATGCGTTTCGCCAGCCCGAAGTCGATCAGCGCGATGCTATCGTCCTTGCGTAACATGACATTGGCGGGTTTCAGGTCGCGATGCAGGATACCGACCCGGTGAATCGCGGCGAGTGCGCTCGCGATCTGGCGCAGGTACGAAACTGCCTGCTCTTCGCTCAGGCCCGTGGCAATGCGACTCTTGAGGTTTCCACCGCCGATAAATTCCATGACGATGTGGGCATGATCATCGCTCACACCCAGATCGAAGATCTTGACAATGTTCGGATGATCGATTTCGCCGATCAGCTCGTATTCCTGCAGGAAGCGGTCGAACGCGCCTACGGTATCGGTATCCGCATCGTCCGGGACCTGCTGCAGCACCTTCAATACGACTTTTTCCCCCGTCGCCTCGCGTTCCCCGAGGTATACCGCCGAATGCGCCGAATAGCTGATCTTGCGGATGAGTCGGTAGCCCCGGATCAGCGCGGGGATGCCTATCTTGGCGTCACCGACGAACAGCGCCCCTGTCGCTGCGCTGCGCCGACGTGCACGCAGCGCGTCGCCGATCTTCACGACGAGCGCATCGTGCCTGATATCGGTACGCGGCAGCGCGTCATCCGCACCGGCCTGCTTTGCCGCCATGACGTCACTGTCAGTTTGTCCAAAGTAAATGATCGCCGGAAAATTCGGGCGGCGCAGAAACTGCTGAAGGATGTCGAGGCCCTTGCGCTCGCCGAGCTCGTCGCCGAGCAGTATTACGTCGTTCCCCGCCCCCGAAAATTCCTCGGGGAGATAACCGCCCGCGGTCGGATCGTACGCCGTGATCACCGCATCCGGCCAGTGCGTCGTCACGTGGTGCATCAGGAGCGTGCGAAAATCCGCCTGGCCGTCGATGATCATCACCTGGATATTCATACGGCGTTCGCCACAGCCGTGGCCAGCGCGTCGGAATCGAAGGCGGGCAAGAGAATGCTAGAGCGCGACAACGTTCGCCTGCGAGTCCGACTCTTCGTCGTCTAAGCGGTGCTTCCTCTGCAATGCCTCGCGTCGCTGTTTCGCGCCGTCGTTTCTGCGCAGCTCGAGCTGCCGCAGGTATTCCTCCGTGATGTCGCCCGTGACGTATTCGCCGGAAAAGCACGACGTATCGAATTCGCTGATCGCCGAGTTGCCGTGACGCACCGAACGAACCAGGCCCGGCAAATCCTGGTAGATCAGGCGGTCGGCGCCGATCGCTTCCTGCACTTCTTCGACGGTCCTGCCGTTCGCAATCAGCTCGGACGCCGCGGGCATATCGATCCCGTAAACGTTCGGAAACCGAACCGGCGGTGCGGCAGATGCAAAATACACTTTCCGGGCGCCGGCTTCACGCGCCAGCTTTATGATCTGGCGTGACGTGGTGCCGCGTACGATCGAGTCGTCCACGAGTAGCACGTTCTTGCCGCGAAACTCCAAATCGATCGCGTTGAGCTTGCGACGCACCGACATCGCGCGCTCCGCCTGCCCCGGCATGATGAACGTGCGGCCGATGTATCGATTCTTGATGAAGCCCTCCCGGTATTTGACGCCGAGGTGATAGGCAACCTGCAGCGCCGACGTGCGGCTCGTATCGGGAATCGGTATAACCACGTCGATGTCGTGATCGTGGAAGTCGCGCACGATCTTCCCGGCAAGCTGCTCACCCATTCGCAGCCTCGCCTTGTAGACCGACAGGTTGTCGAGTATCGAGTCCGGACGCGCGAAATAGACGAATTCGAAAATGCACGGCGTGTGGCGCACGCTGCCCGGGTATTCCCGCCTGTGCAGGACACCGCTGTTCTCTACGTACAGTGTTTCGCCCGGAAGCACATCCCGGGTGCGCTCGAACTGCAGGATGTCCAGCGCGACGCTCTCCGAAGCCACCATGTACTCTGGGCCCTGCTCGGTCTGTCGTTCACCGTATACGAGCGGACGGATACCGTTCGGATCCCGAAACGCCACGATGCCGAAACCGACGATCATCGCGACTACCGCATAGCCGCCTTTGCAGCGTTCGTGTACTGCTTCGACCGCGTCGAAGACCTGCGCCGGGGTGGGACGTCCGTTTGCGCGCACGGACAGCTCGTGCGCGAACACGTTGAGCAGCACCTCGGAATCGGAGTCGGTGTTCAGGTGCCGGCGATCCTCGCGTGTCAACAGATCGGCAAGCTCATTGTAATTGGTCAGATTACCGTTATGACCGAGGCAGATGCCGTACGGCGAATTCACATAGAACGGCTGCGCTTCGGCGGATTGTGAGCCGCCGGCCGTGGGATACCGAATGTGGCCGATACCGACGTTGCCGGTGAGCGTAAGCATGTGGCGATGGCGAAACACATCCCGAACGAGCCCATTGTTTCTGCGCTGCCTGAGCCCATCCTTACCCCAGGTGACGATACCTGCAGCATCCTGACCGCGGTGCTGCATTACGGTCAGCGCGTCGTACAGCGCCTGGTTTACCGGACTATGACTGACGATTCCGACCACACCACACATAGCTATCCTCTGTAATGCTCCGTCGTCGCTCGGTTAAGCGTCAGCTCGACCGATCCGTTGGCAACGCGTTGGCCGGCGCGTCGGGTGTCAACATGTCGAGACCCTGTGGCGCCATGACCCGTATCCAGTCAGCGACGACCTCGAAGTGCGGGATCAACCGCGACTTAAGCCACCAAGCGTCGTTCGAAAACCCCGCGAATTCGCCGCCGATGACGGCCACGGCCACGAGCAGGATGCCGCGCAGCGTGCCGAACAATGCGCCACCGAAACGGTCCATGCCGCTCAGCACGGACAGTCGAACGAGCCTTGCAATGGCCCAGCCGAGCAGAGCGCCGACGACGAGTATCACCGCGAACACCAGGATGCGGCCGAACCAGGTCTGCAGCTCCTCGGAACTCAGCCAGCTTTCGGACACATCGCCGACAGCCGGTCCGAAATACAGCGCCGCCCAAATGGCGACCAGTAACGACGCAATCGACATCGCTTCCTTGATGAAACCTCGAACCGCGCCCACGATGACAGATATCGTAATCGCGACGGCGATAATAATGTCGATTGTCGGCATCGGCGATGTCGGCGGGATCAGGCATCGTCAAGCGGCGGGATGGGGGCAATTTTAGCAGGGATTTCGTTACGGGTGGGGAACGACCTGGCCCTTGTGCCCGGCTCGGGACAGGCGTTCGGCCATTGCCTCCGCGGCCTCGCGATCCTTCTGCGGCCCGACGCGCACGCGCACGAGCTCGGAGGAATCGGTAGACAGCCTGCTCAGGAACGCGGCGAACCCCTGCTTGCGTAGATTCGCTGCCAGGCGCTCGGCGTTGTCCTGATTCGAGAAACTGCCGAGCTGCACGGCCCACATCCCCGTGGCGGAGGTCACCGGGGCGCTCGCGGCCGGCGGCGCCGGGTCGACGGGCGCAGGACGCGCGGATGTCGATTCGGCGACCACCACATCGCGCACTGGCGGCGATTGGGACTCTTCCTTCAGAGCCGCGATCCGTTCTTGAGGCGGAGCCGGCTCAGGCGTCACAGCTTCGGGGTTGGCGCTGGCCGCCGGGACCGGTTCATCACGATCGCGGGCGAGCACGATCGTCTGCGTAGCCTGGTCGGACTGTCCCGGGAGCGATACCGGCTGACTCAGCATCTCGTCCTGCGACGGGGGGCCATCGAGAAACACCGGCACAACGAGTACGACGAACACTACCAGGACGACGGCGCCGATGATGCGTTCTTTCAAGGCTCGATCCATCATGTCTGGCGCCGCGAGTATAGCTCAAGCTCTGCCAATGCGGGGGCAACGACATAAAACGATCCGCTCACCACGATCAGACCATCCGGCCCTGTCCATGCGCGCGCTTCGCCCATTGCCCACTGCAATGACGGAGCTATCAGGCAGCCCTTATCCGTCGCATTCGCGATGCGCCGCGCGAGTTCCGGTGCCGCAATCGCGCGCGGCGACGCGGCCGTAACGGCGACCCAGTTGTCGACCGCGCCGTGGAGAGGTGTTACCAGGCCCGCAACGTCCTTGTCATCGAGCATGCCGATGATCGCGGTAACGGGCCCGTTCACATTCTCTGCGCCCAGGACCCTGGCCAGAACCTCTGCTGCTGCCGGGTTGTGCGCTACGTCGAGAAGCCAAGGTCCATCGGTCGCGATGCGCTGCATGCGTCCGTCCAGACGGACGTCGCCAAGCGCTTTGCTGACGCGCTCCGAATCCAACAGCTCCGCGAAGCCCGCGGCCTCGAGCAGCGCAAGAACGCCCGCGGCATTCTGAAGCTGGACGTCACCCGCGAGCGCCGGTCGCCGTAAGCCCTCGAGCCTCAAATCCCGGCCCTCCCAGGACCAGCCTTGTTTACCGGTCGTCCAGGCATAGTCGCGCCCGGCAATGCGCAGATCCGCACCGGTCTCAGCCGCGCGCTGCCGTATTGCATCGGGCACGACCCGATCCGCGAACACGGCCGGCTTGCCCGTACGCATGACGCCGGCTTTCTCCCGGGCTATGGATTCAATATCCCCGCCTAGCCAGTCGCAGTGATCGAGCGACACGTTTGTGATCAATACCGCCTCCGGCTCGAACACGTTCACGGCATCGAGGCGGCCGCCCATGCCGACTTCGAGCAGCGCGATATCGACGCCGGCCCGTACAAAAACCAGCATCGCCGCCAGCGTTCCGTATTCGAAATAGGTCAACGCAACGTCATTGCGCTGTGCCCCGATCGTCTCGAACGCGGCAACAATGGCATCGTCGGCGACCGGTATGCCGTCGACCGCGATGCGCTCGTTGTAGCGCCGGATGTGCGGTGACGTATAGCTGCCGACGCGCAGGTCTCCGGACCCGAGTAACGCATTGAGCATCGCGACGCAGGACCCCTTGCCGTTCGTGCCCGCGACGTGCATGACCGGGAAGCGTATGTCGAGTGAAAGCCGCGTCGATACCTCGGCGACGCGTTCGAGACCGAGATCGATGGCTCGCGGCGACAGCGTCTCCAGACGAGCCAGCCAGTTTTCGAGCGGCGAACCGGCCGGGGCTGACACGGTAGCTTACTGCGGTTGCGGGGGACTCGGGCGCTTTTCGAGCTTCGCGATCAGGTCGGCGATCTGATCGCGCATTTCGCGGCGATCGACGATCATGTCCACGGCCCCGTGATCCAGCAGAAACTCGCTGCGCTGAAATCCGTCCGGCAGCGTTTGCCTGACCGTTTGCTCGATGACACGAGGTCCCGCGAAGCCGATCAGGGCGTCGGGCTCGGCTATATTGACATCGCCCAGCATCGCCAGACTTGCCGATACGCCGCCCGTCGTAGGGTCTGTCAGCACGGATATGTACGGGACCCGCGCCTTGCCGAGCCGCGCGAGCGCGGCCGCCGTCTTGGCCATCTGCAGGAGTGAGAACAGGGCTTCCTGCATGCGCGCACCGCCGCTCGCCGAAAACGCAATCAGCGGCATTCCGTTGTTTGCCGCGTGCTTCACGGCGCGCGCGAAGCGCTCGCCGACGACAGAGCCCATCGACCCGCCCATGAACGAAAACTCGAACGCGCACACGACCACGGGCCGCCCGTTAAGCGCACCGGTCGCGGCGACGAGCGCATCCTTTTCGCCGGTGGATTTTTGCGCCTGCGCCAGGCGGTCGCGATAGCGCTTGCTGTCGCGAAACCTGAGCGGGTCCTGCGGCTCAAGATTTGCAAAAAGCTCCTCTATCGAGTCCGGATCGAGAAAGATTTCGAGACGCTGGCGTGCGTCGATGCGCATGTGGTGCTCGCATTTCGGACAAACCTGAAGATTGCGTTCCAGCTCGTTCCGGTAAAGCTGCGCATCGCACTTCTCGCACTTGATCCATACGCCTTCCGGCACGGACCGCGTACGCTTTTCCGTGCTGATGCGCGACGGCATCAATTTCTCGAACCAGCTCATAGAGGCGGCATCTTAGCCGAAAACTCGCGTGCGACACAGAACTGCGCGCGCCCTCGCGCGCAGGGCCTCAGTCTGCATCGCAAGGCGTCACAGCGTCAGCGGCGCGAAGACGGGTGGATCCGGAATCGCGAATTCGTCCGGATACTCGACCCTGCTCAGCGTAAGCCCGTGTGGCGGCGCCGCGATGCCGCCCGCTGTGCGGTCGCGGCTTGCGAGCACCGTGTTGAGCCATTGCTCCGGCCGATCGCCTGCGCCAATCGTCACGAGCGTCCCCGTGATATTCCGTACCATGTGCTGCAGGAACGCGTTTGCACGAATGTCGACAACCACCCAGTCGGCGCTGCGGGTAACCGCGATAAAGAGTACCTCGCGCATTGGCGTATTTGCCTGGCAGCCGGCTGCGCGAAAAGCCGAAAAATCATGCTCGCCGATCAGGCTCTGCGCCGCTCGATGCATGCGCTGTGCGTCGAGCGGGCGATGGATCCACCAGGCGCGCTGCCGATACAGCGCGGAGCGCATGAGGCGATTGAGGATCAAGTAGCGGTAGCTGCGCGCCGTCGCGGAGAAACGCGCGTGAAATGTTTCCGCAACCGGCCGCACCCAGGTCACGCTGATATCCTCGGGCAGATTGCTGTTCACCCCGAGTAGCCAGCCGCGCTCTGTGCGCTGGCTGTCCGTTTCGAAATGTGCGACCTGGCCGAGCGCGTGCACGCCGGCGTCCGTGCGACCCGCACAGACCAACGTCACTGGCTCATCGGCAACGCTGGCCAGCGCCGCTTCTAGACGCTCCTGAATGCTGGGACCGTTGCTCTGCCGCTGCCAGCCGCTGTACGCCGTGCCGTCGTACTCGATACCCAGCGCGATTTTCACGGAAGGACGCAGGGCGCCCGCCGGCCGCCGTCAGCCGGACAGGGAATCCAGGAGCTGCTGCGCCTGCTGCCGCTGCGCCTCGTCACCCTCGTCGAGAACCTCGCCGAGGATGCTGCGGGCCCCGTCCGGGTCGCCCATATCGATGTAGGCTCGGGCGAGGTCGAGCTTCGTGCCGACCTCGGTCATCGTGCGCGCGTTCTGGAGATCGTCATCCATGTCGCCAGGGCCGAGCTCCATCGTCACGTCCGCTTCCGCAAGACCCGGCCTCGGCTGCTGAACCGTCGCCTCATCACGCGGCTGATCGAGCGTGTCGCCGGCCATCTCACTGACATTCAGCGCGGCGGTCAGATCGTCGAGATCGAGATCCATGTCGGTGGTAGCAATCGCCGGCATCTCGCCGGTCGCATCGGGGCTGTCTTCGAACGCGTCCTTGGGCAACGCCTCGGTCTTCGCAAAGTCGAAGTCGATTTCGCTCGTGGCATCCTCGACGCCGGCGAGCAGGGTTGCGTCCTCGTCGCCAAGCAGGTCCTCGACACCGGAAGTCGTATCGACCGCCATGTCGCCGGACAGTACCTGCGTCATGCCGGTCGCATCGAGCAGGCTGCTGTCGATCTCGACATCGGTCGTGATACTCGCATCGTCGCCGCCAACGGCGGGCATCTCGGACGTCACCGCCGTGTCGTCTCCGGCCAGCGCGCGCTGCACGCCCGTTGCGGTGGGATCGACGCGCGGATTCTTGCCCGTGATGTCGGCGAGATCGGCGTCTTCCAGACCCGGCGTTTCGCTCGTCGCGTCCAGATCCTCCTCGCCTGCGACAGCGCCCAGCTGCGGCGTCTCGCTCGTCGCCTCGAGGTCCTGTTCCTCGCCAACATCCGCCAGCTGGCGCGTCTCGCTCGTCGCCTCGAGGTCCTCCGCGTCGCCAATATCCCCTAGTTGTCGCGTCTCACTGGTCGAATCCAGTTCGTCCAACGCCCCCAGGTCGCCGGCATCGAGGTCGAGGCCGAGATCGTCGAGATTGATTTCGGCGGTCTGGTCGGCCGCCGGCGTAACCGACTCCAGCGTCTCGGCATCCTCTTCCGAGATTGCCGGCAGCTCCGCGGTTCCGCCGATGGTGTCCAGTTCCTGCTCGATCGTCGGTGACTCGACGGTTGCTTCACCCTCCGGCATCTCGACGGTAGTCTCGATCGTCGGCACTTCCTCGGTGATCGCGGTGTCCAGCCTGGCAACGTTATCGCCCGCCGCGCCCATGTCGAAATCGACTGCCGCGGGCATCTCGGCCGTGCTACCGGATTCCAGCGGCATATCGATATCGCTCGCATCCTCGCCGCCAAGATCAATGAAGTCGGTGCTGGCCGCCGCGTCCGCGATGAACTCCATGTCGAGTGCGCCGGTGTCCCCCATGCCGCCCTCCAGCGACAGATCGACAGCGTGCGCTGCGGCGCCGGCTGTCGCGCCGGCAAACAGCGCGTGGTCGGGAGCGATCTGCTGACCCATAATCACCGTCTTGTCCCACTCGCCGCCGCCGCCGTCACCGAGCGTGCCTTTGAGCCGCTCAGCGGCATCGACGAAGGCGTCACGGTTGCCCCAGACGAAATAGATCTCGCACAGCTTGCTCAGCAGATCGCTGCGCGCAGGCTCGACGGCGAGCGCGCCGTTGACCAAATCGGCTGCCTGATCGTAGAGACCGTAGGCCATGTGAAAGTCGGCCTCTGCGATCGGATCGGACTCGTCGAGGTTGACCGCCGTATCGCTCGAGAACGTGTCCTCGAGCGACCCGAACGTGCCGGTTTCTTCGTCCTCGGCGTCCGCGAACGCCGGCGCGGGCGTTTCGATCGTGTCGCCGAGCCCGGCAGTGTCCTGAACGGATTCCTGTTCCACGACGACGAACGCTTCGTCGCGTTGCGGCGCGCCCAGTGTCTCCGTCGCGGTGTGTGCATCCGCTTCGCGATCCTCGGCATCGAGCTGCTGCCATGGCGCGGCGGCCTCGATGCTCTCCTCGCCACCACGGCGCACGAACCAGATGAGCACGGCGCCGGCGATCAGCAGCGCACCGATGACGATTGCCCAAATGCTGCCCAGGAAGTCGACGGCGCGGTCGATCAGGCTCGGCTCGGGCGCCGGCCGCCGAATGATGTCGGGCGGAGGCGCGGTGTCGGCCGCCTCAACGGGCTCGACCGCCGCATCGTCCGGAACGACATCGTCGACCACCGCGTCGTCGGCAACGATGTCCTCGACGTCCGCCACGGGTTCCGTGTCGATGTCTTCGACGACCGGCTCATCCACCGGCGGTTCGTCAATTGGCGGTTCGTACACTTCGCCGCGAATATTGGCGAGCTCCTCACGCAGCGTGGCGAGTTCATTGTCGCGGATTTCGATCAGCGCAGGCTGATCCGGTACCTCGGCCTCGAGCTCCTCGATACGCTGGACGATCTGTTCCTCGCGGCTAAGCGGTTCCGCATCGACACCCGTGTCCGGAACGTCGCTGACCGCGTCGACGCCCTCGTCGGGCGGAACCAGCGTCAGGCTGGGCCGCGTCGTTTCGGCAGGCGGTGTAACCGTCCCGGCGCGCCAGGCCTCGTTCTGACGCGCTACCTCGCTGAACGCTTCGCCGCGACTGATGCGGTAAATCTGGTCCGCGCTCGGTATCCGCATGCGTGCACCCGCTTTCAGCAGGTTGATGTTGCCGCCGAAGGCACTCGGATTCGCCTCGTAGATCCCGACCATCATCTGATTCATCGTCAGACGGGAGTCCGTGCGCGCGCGCTGCGCGATGCCCCACAGCGTGTCGCCACGCCGAACGACGATCTCGCCCCCGGCGGTCGTATCGTAGGCAGGCTCGCTCGGTGGTGGCGTTGCGCGCGGCGCTTGTCGCGGTGGCGGCGCCGGCTGGCGCGGCGCCGGCCGTTCGATCCGGCCGCTGTCAGCCGGCGCCGGCTGGCGCGGAGCGGTGACCGGTGCGGGCGCTCGCGTCGTTTGCGGCGGCCTGTAAGTCGGTGGATCGAGCAATACCGTGTACTCACGCAGCAGCCGGCCGCTAGGCCAGGTTGCTTCCACCAGAAACGTGAGGAACGGCTCCGTCATCGGCGTCGTCGAACGAACCTCGATGACGAACGTGCCGGCACGCGCGCCGCGGGTCACGTCGAACTCCAGGTTCTGCAGATAGAACGGGCGATCGATGCCGTAGCGCTCGAACGTGGCGGCGGAGGCCAGGGACACCTGGAGCGTGCTCACTTCCTCGGGGGTAGCAGAGAGGAGCTCGATCTCGGCTCTGAGCGGCTCATTCAAGGCCGAATCGAGCCGAATGTCTCCCAGGCCCAGGGCCCAGACCTCGCCCGACACTACCAATAGCAGTGCAAGCGAGATCCCAGAGAGTCGTCGCGGCATAGTGTTTATCTCCAGCTCCCCAATGCTCGGGCCCAGACGCCAGCGTAGCCCGTACACGCGGTCGGTAGAACGTGTGTGCGCTTGGGACCGAACTATAGCTTATAAATGGTTTTTGGCCAATATTTCAGCAATTTGTACGCTATTTAGCGCCGCGCCCTTACGAATGTTGTCGGAGACGATCCAGAGATCGATACCCCGCGGGTGAGAAATGTCCTCTCGCACGCGGCCGACGAATACAGCATCGTTGCCTGCCGCATCGGTCACCGCGGTCGGATACGCACCCATCGTTACGCCGTCGAGGAGCATCACGCCCGGCGCGTCACGCAGCAAGCCACACGCGTCGGCCGCAGAAATCTTGTCCCGCGTTTCGAGATGCACGGCTTCGGAATGGCCGTAGAACGCGGGGATACGCACCGCCGTCGCATTCACCCGAATCGAATCGTCGCCGAATATCTTTTGCGTCTCCCACACCATTTTCATTTCTTCCTTGGTGTAGCGATTCTCCTGAAAGCTGTCGATGTGCGGCACCGCGTTGAATGCGATCTGTTTCGCATGGCCAAAAAGCTCGAGCGGGCGACCGTTCAATAGCGTCGTCGTTTGCCGGACGAGGTCTTCGATGGCGCTGCGCCCTGCACCTGAGACCGCCTGATACGTTGCGACGTTGATACGTTCAATGCCGACCGAGTCATAGATAGGCTTTAACGCCACGACCATCTGAATCGTCGAGCAATTCGGATTCGCGATAATGCCGCGCGATTTGTAATCGGCGATCTTGGCGGCGTTGACCTCAGGTACGACCAGCGGGATATCGTCGTCGTAGCGGAAATGGGAGGTGTTATCGATAACGACGCAGCCCGCGGCCGCGGCTCGCGGCGCGTATTTCTCCGATACGGACCCACCGGCGGAGAACAGCGCGATCGCCGTCTTCGAGAAATCGAAGTCTGAGAGATTGCCAACCGTTAGCTCGCGATCGCCAAACGCAACGTTTTTGCCCTCGGAACGTTCGCTGGCCAGCGCGTAAACGGCGCCAACCGGAAACTTCCGGTCCGCGAGAATGTCGAGCATCACCTCACCGACCGCGCCGGTTGCGCCGACGACGGCCACATCAAACGTTTCTGCCATAGCTATCGTATTCCTCAGATCGTGGAGCGTGTGTATCGCCGTCCGGACCTCTTGCGGTCAGGTGACGGCGCGCGTCGCCGACGCGACATCGGCATTCTGTGCGCGATGGCGCAGATAATGATCCATGAGGACGAGCGCGACCATCGCTTCGGCGATTGGCGTGGCCCGCAGTCCGACGCAAGGATCGTGACGCCCCCGCGTGACGATCTCCGTCGTCTTGCCGGACCTGTCGATAGTCTTGCCGGGCACCGAAATACTCGACGTCGGCTTGAGAGCGATGCTCGCGAGGATGTCCTGCCCGGACGAGATGCCGCCGAGCGTGCCGCCGGCATCGTTTTTTGCAAAGCCGTCGGGGGCGATCTCGTCGCGATGCTCGCTGCCGCGCTGCAGGATCGCCGCGAAGCCGGCACCGACTTCGACGCCTTTCACGGCGTTGATGCTCATAAGCCCGTGCGCGAGGTCCGCCTCGAGCTTGTCGAAAACAGGTTCGCCGAGTCCGACCGGAACGTTGCTCACCAGCACGCTGATTTTCGCGCCGATCGAATCGCCCTGCTCGCGCAGCTCGTCCATGTAGGTTTCGAGCTCGCCGAGCCGCGCCGGATCCGCACAGAAAAACGGGTTCTGATCGACGGCATCGAGATCGGCCGAACCGAGCTCGATCGGTCCGAGCTGGGCGAGAAAGCCGCGGATCTCGATACCCGCCCTTTCGCGGAGATATTTTCTTGCAATCGCGCCGGCCGCCACGCGCATCGTCGTCTCGCGCGCCGAGGAGCGCCCCCCGCCTCGATAGTCGCGAATTCCGTACTTCTGCTGATACGTGTAATCCGCGTGCCCGGGCCGGAACTTGTCCTTGATGTCACCGTAATCCCGCGATCGCTGGTCGGTGTTCTCGATGACAAGACCGATTGGCGTTCCCGTCGTCTTGCCTTCGAACGTGCCCGAGAGGATCTGCACCCGATCGGGCTCGTTGCGCTGCGTCGTGTGTCGAGACCGCCCCGGCCGGCGGCGGTCGAGATCGCGCTGGATATCGGACTCGTCGAGCGCAAGTCCCGGCGGGCAGCCGTCGACGATACAGCCCAGCGCGCGGCCGTGACTTTCACCGAACGTCGTAACGACGAAGCTCTTTCCGAAACTGTTGCCTGACATCGCCCTGGATTTCCGCTAACCGTGCCCGAGATCGTCCTTCGTCACGAGAAATACGCCTGACCCGCCATGCTCAAACTCCAGCCACACAAATGCAATACCCGGACAGCGTTTTTCGAGCGCGGTGCGGCTTCCTCCGACTTCGCAGACGAGCAGGCCGCTATCGCTCAGGTTTTTTGGCGCGGCCTCGAGAATCTTCAGCACTGCGGCCAGTCCGTCAGCACCGGCCGCGAGCCCGAGCGCCGGTTCATGCCTGAATTCGGGTGGCAGGGACGCCATGTCGTCCGCATTGACATAGGGCGGATTGCTGACGACGAGATCGTAGCGCCGGCCTGCGAGGCCCGCGAACAGGTCGGACTGCACGAGGCGGACGCGATCCGCAAGGCCGTGACGCTGCACATTGATGCGCGCCACGTCGAGCGCGTCAGCCGAGATGTCAACCGCGTCGACCGCAGCGTCGGGAAACGCGCGCGCCAGGGCAATTGCGATGCAGCCGCTGCCGGTGCCGAGGTCCGCCGCGGTCCTTATGCCGTCGGCGGGGAGCCACGGCTGAAATCGGTCTTCGATCAATTCCGCAATCGGCGAGCGCGGAATCAGGACGCGCTCGTCCACGTAAAACTCGAGGCCCGCGAACCAGGCCTGATTGACAAGATACGCCGTCGGCACGCGTTCCTCGATCCGGCGCCGCACGAGCCGTTCGATAGCCGCCAGTTCTGCGGGCGAGACAGGCCGGGAGTATGCGCGCAGAGCGTCCCCGTGCGGCAGACCCAGGTGTGCGAAGACGAGCCAGGCGGCTTCATCCAGCGGATTGTCGGTGCCGTGACCGTAGCTGAGTCCGCTCGCGGCAAAGCGATCGGCGAGTTTCCGGATCAGCGCTTCCACGGTGAGCCGCTCGCCCGGTGCGTCCGTCATCGACTGATACATACGGAGTGGATCGGCGCGCGCGAATTTAGCATGCCGCTGGCGACTCCGACAGACGCGATCGCCTCGTCACTGTAGAATCGGCGGCTCCAAAAAATGCCCGTCGATCTGTCAGCAATGCGCTATTGATATGAGATTCAGCCGCTTCTTCATCGCTATCGTCATCGGGACTGCACTGGCCATCGGCATCTTCGCAGGCTACCGCGCGCGTCTTCCGAGTGCCGCACCGACGACGGCCACGGTGCTGCCGCAGCCGCTGCCGCTGCCCGAGTTCGAGCTCATCGATCAGTTCGGTAACGGCATTGGGCCCGATGCGTTTCGCGGGCGCTGGGATCTCGTATTTTTCGGCTTCACAAACTGCCCGGATGTGTGCCCGGTTACGCTAACGACGCTCGCCTCCGCGCGCGGGCGCCTCGCCGAAGCAAGGTACGAGCCACTGCCCCGGATCGTTTTTATCAGCGTCGATCCGGAGCGCGACACGCCCGACGCGGTCGCTCGGTACGTCGCTCATTTCGGCGACGACGTCCTCGGCGTCACCGGCGAATTGTCCGAGCTGCGCAGACTCACGGACGCGCTCGGCATCTACTTCGAACGAGTCGAGTCCGGCGATGGCGACTATACGGTCGACCATTCCGCCGTCGTTCTCGTCATCGATCGCGAAGGACGATTTCGCGCGGTGTTCGGGTCGCCTCACAATGTCGAGTCCTTCGAGCGAGACCTGCCGCGGATTCAGGCGGCCGGCTGATGCGCATCGCCACGATCCTTTTGCTGGTCGTGCTCGGCGCGTGTTCGAATAATGCCGAGGCGCCGCTGATCGCAGCAGACATTGTCGTCGCCCGGCCGTCGCCGACCCGGTCAACGGCGGTGGCGTATATCACGTTGACGAATGCGAGTCGCGACCCGATCGTGATCACCGAGATTCGCAGCCCGCAGTTCGCGCGGGTGGAAATCCACGAGACGCGGATCGAAAACGACATTTCGAGGATGCGGCGGCTCACGGAGCTGATCATTCCGCCACGCGAGAGCGTCCGACTAGAGCCGACCGGCAAACATTTGATGCTGCTCGAGCCCGTAACCGATGACGTCCGCGGCGTCGAGCTGCAGCTTTTTTCCGGCGACGCGCTGCTGATGCGCATAGGCGCCAAAGTGACCCGCTGATGTCCGCGCGAGTATTCGTCGCGATACAATACCTCCTGCCCCGCCATCTGCTGACGGCCTGGACTCACCGCATTGCGCGCATCCAACAGCGCCACCTCAAGAACGTCCTGATCCGCGCGTTTGTTCGCTGGTTCGATATCGATATCAGCGAACTTGCCAGGGCTGTGCCTGAAGAATTTGCATCGCTGAACGACTTCTTCACGCGCGAACTCAGGGCCGACGCCCGGCCCGCTGATCCCGACAAAGACAGCATTTGTTCCCCGGTCGACGGCCGGGTGAGCGCCGCCGGTTATCTCGACGGCGAGGTGATTCTGCAGGCGAAAGGCCTCGACTACTCGCTCGAAGAACTGCTGGCGACGGACCTCGACGATGCACGCGCATTCGTGAACGGCGCGTTCGCAACGCTGTATCTTGCGCCATACAACTACCATCGTGTTCATGCCCCCGTCGACGGCGAGCTGCTTGCGGCTCGCTACGTTCCCGGTGACCTGTTCAGCGTCGGTCAAAGCACGGTGGAGCGCATTCCGGGCCTGTTCTCCCGCAACGAGCGCCTCGTGCTGAAGCTCACGACCGATGCCGGTCCCGCAGTCATTATTCTCATTGGCGCGTTAAACGTCGGCAGTATCAGCACGCCGTGGACGGGCGAGATCCGGCCGCGCAGAAAAGGCGTGGTCGAAAACCTTGGCCTGAGTCGTCACCGGACCGCGATCGGCAAGGGTGACCTGCTCGGCTGGTTCAATATGGGTTCGACCGTCGTGCTGCTTCTGCCGGCAGGCGCCGCGCGCTGGAACGACGAGCTGATCGCAGGCGCCAGCGTCGTGACGGGCCGCGCAATTGGCCGGCGCCCCGGGCGGCACAGGGCGTGACCTGGCAGCCCTCGTCGGGGCCCGAAACCGCCCGCCGGCGCGCCGCCTTGCTGGAGCGCATTCGTCGCTACTTTGCGGTCCACGATGTGCTGGCCGTCGACACGCCATCGCTCGTTCACTTCGCTGCAAGCGACCCGACAATCGAAAGTCTCTTCGTTCGCACGCGGGGCGATGCTCGCTGGTTCCTGCATACGTCGCCGGAATCCTCGATGAAACGTTTGCTGGCCGCGGGTTACCCTGACATTTATACGATCTGTCACGTGTTTCGTGACGCCGAGGTAGGTCGCCTGCATGCGCCGGAGTTCACGATGGCCGAATGGTATCGGCGCGGTTTCGACCTGCCCGCAATCATCACCGATACCGTTGAGCTGATAGCCACCGCGCTCGATCGGACGGCGCTGACGTCCCGCGTAGCCGAGTTCGACTACTACGACGCTTTGGCTGAATTCGCAGGCATCGACGCCTCACATTGCTCGACGGATGATCTCGCCGATGCCGCCGGGGCCGACGCCGATCTCCGGGCAGCGCTTGGGCAGCGGCGCGATGCGTGGCTCGACCTGATACTCGCAGCCGTCGTCGCGCCGCAATTCCGCGAGGATCGCTTGACGGTGATCCAGCATTACCCGGCCAGCCAGGCAGCGCTGGCGCGTCGCTGTCCGGGCAATCGACAGCTCGCGGATCGATTCGAGGTTTTCTTCGGCGCGATCGAGCTCGCGAACGGCTACGTCGAGCTCGCCGATGCGAAAGAGCAGAGGCGCCGCTTTGCGGCGGACCTGCGGGAGCGAGAAACTGCGGGGCAGACGGTGCACGCACCGGACGCCGCGCTGCTCGCCGCGCTGGACGCCGGGCTGCCGGCCTGCGCCGGCGTGGCGCTCGGCGTCGATCGCCTGCACATGGTCGCGGATTCAGCTGCCGAACTGGCTGCCGTCAGCACGTTCAGCTTCGCTCGCTGAGCGGCTCCCGCCCTACTTTGCGCGCGAGACGTACTCGCGCGAACGCGTGTCCACCTTGATAACGTCGCCCTGGTCGACGAATAGAGGTACGCGAACGACGGCGCCGGTCGACAGCGTCGCCGGCTTCACGCCGCCGCTCGCCGTGTCGCCCTTGACGCCCGGATCGGTCTCGACGATTTCGAGCTCGACGAAGTTCGGGGGCTCGATGGCGAGCGGCGCATTGTTCCACAGCGTTACCTGGCACATGTCGCCGTCTGTAATCCAGTCCTTCGCGTCGCCAATCGCCTTGTCGTCGGCCGCGTACTGCTCGAACGAATCCGGCGCCATGAAGTGCCAGAACTCGCCATCCGTGTAGAGGTACTGCATCTCGGTGTCCATCACGTCCGCCGCTTCGACCGTTTCACCGGACTTGAAGGTTTTGTCGACGGTCTTACCCGTTTTCAGGTTCTTGATTCGCACCCTGTTAAAAGCCTGACCCTTTCCGGGCTTGACGAATTCGTTCTCGACAATGATGCACGGATCGTTGTCGATGATGATGCGCAGGCCGGACCTGAATTCATTCGTGCTGTAGCTCGCCATATAACCGTCGCTGCTCCTTCCTGATACCCGCGCCGAATGGCGCGGCATTCTACCCGAAACGTGCCGGCGCGCCCTCCGAAGGCCCGACCCCGCTGGGCGGGGGCGCCGGGACGCATTGAAATTAGATACCCGTCACGGTTTACAAAACGTGGCCGGATTACCCTAACCGCAAGGCACGAATCCGGTGCATTTAACTAAATCCGGGGCCAGAAAGGAACGTCCCGGACCCTGCAGGGAACGCGATTTGAACAGTGGCCACATCATTTCCATCGCCGTCCTTACCGAAAGTCAGGACGACGTTGCGCTCATCAACGGCTCATTGCGGGACGCGGGACACGCGGCGCATTGCCACTGGGTGAATCATCCCAGGAAATTCGGCGAGACGCTCGCAGAGCACAACGTCGAGCTCATCATCCAGAGCCTGGACAGCTATCCGGAGTCTATTCGGCAGGTCATCAAGCAGCGGGAACTCTTCAATCCGGAGATTCCCGTGATCGCGCTCAAAGACGAGGCCGACGAAGCGGCTATCGAGCAGGCGATGCGCAGCGGCGCAAGTGACCTCGTGTCGAAACGCCTCCGGGACAGGCTGCAATCCGTGGTCACGCGCGAACTGCGCGCGTTGCGCGTCGAGCGGGCGCTGAATTCGACGCTGCAGTCCGCGACCGAGTACAAGCGCCAGCTGAATGACTACATGCAGGTATCGGACCACGCAATCGCCATGGTCTCCGAGGGCATCATCACGGAAATCAACGACGCGTGGCTCAAGCTGTTTCGCTCGGCAAGCAACGACGAAGTCGTTGGACTGCCGTTGATGGACAATTTCGAGGTGGAGTCGCAGGCAGCCGTCAAAGGGGCACTAATCGCCGCGATCAAAGGTAAGTGGAAGTGCGACGAGAAGCTCGTCGTCAAGTCGCGCATCAGTGACGGCGACAATAACGAGCTGCATCTGGAGTTTCGGCGCTTCGAATTCGACGACGGCCCATCCGTACAGATCCGGATTGCGCCGCGGAAGCGATCGAGCGAAGAGCCCACGAAGCTCGTTCACGATGCCCTGAAACGCGATCCCACGACCCTGTTCTTCCACCGCAACCAGTTCGTCGAGCGGCTCCACAAGCGGCTGTGCAGAAAGCCAACGTCCGGCCTGTACGCGCTCGCTTACATCAAGCCGGACGATTTCGCCGAGATCATTGCGAAAGTCGGCAGGCTGGCCTCGGAGGAGATTCTGGCACAGTGCGCAGAGGTCGTCAGGAAGCGCCTGCACCCCCGCGACATCGCGGGCCGCTTCGAGGGCAAGTCGATCATGGTGCTGCTCGAGCGCGGCAGCTCACATGATGTCCTGAACTGGAGCCGCCAAATCAGCGAGCTGATCGGCAAGCGCACGTTCGAGATTGGCAACAAGTCGCTCAGCGTAACCTGCACCGTCGGCGCCTGCGTTGCCAACGAAATGTTCCGCAATCTCGAGGAATTCATAGCGGCGACCCTCGACGCCTACGCCGCAGGGCGCGACAGCGGCGGCAACTCAGCTCGCCTCAGCGAAGTCGCCGACCACGACACGAAGCAAAGGGAATTCGACGCAATTTGGGTTCGGCATCTCAAAGCGGCGCTCATGGAAAATCGCTTTCGCCTTGCGAAACTGCCGATCGCCGGACTGCGCAGCGACAGCGTGCAGATGTACGACCTGCTCGTGCGCATGCTCGACGAACAGGGAAATTCGATTTTGCCATCCGAGTTTCTTCCTGCCGCCGAGCGTAACAACATGATGAAGAATATCGATCGCTGGATGATTGCCGCAGCGATGGATTTCTGCGCGGATACCGATGCAGATCGCGTATTCGTGAGGATGTCACGACACTCGATTCTCGATGCGTCCACCGTGACCTGGATGGATCACGAGTTCGAGAAACGTAAATTCGACTGCACCCGCATCGTCATGCAAATACCCGAGCGGGATGCCGCGGAACACATCAAGCAGACGACGGACGTGGTCAGGCAGCTACGCAAGATGGGAATCGGTTTCGCGATCGAGCACTACGGCATCGACCAGGAGCGCTTTCAGATCCTGGACATGCTGAAACCGGATTACATAAAGATCGACGGCCAGCTCATGCATTCGCTCACAACCGAAGCAGGATTACAGGCAAGCGTCGAAAAGATCGTCAATGCTGCGAATGACAGAATGATAAAGACGATCGCAGAGCGCGTCGAAAACGCAAACGCGATGGCCGTGCTGTTTCAGCTCGGGCTTGACTACATGCAGGGTCATTACGTTCACGAGCCCGAGGTGGTCCTGCAGGATTCAAACAAGGGGCCGAGCAGTACGCTCGCGGAGCTCTCTGCAGCAAACGCGGGCTGAGGTTATGCCTAATGACCGAATGTGACGAACGTCACAATTTGACGATCGAATCAGCCCCAAATAGCGGGTTGTTTCCAGAACATAGATTGGTGTCGCAGTTGTAAGGGCCGACTGAACGTAATCTGCCAGCGAAAACAGCTTTAGGGTACCGAGCAGTGAGCAAAAAGCGTACAAAACCTCAGGGACGACCGACCGCCGCGACTGGATCGGCGCATTCGAATGCTCTCATCCCCACGATCGTCGCGATGGGCGGCAGCCTCGCGGCCGCGCCGGCTGCGGCGCTCGAGCTTGGCGATGTCAGGGTTCACTCGACGCTGGGGCAACCGCTCCGCGCCAGCATCGCTTACGCGCTGAGCCCGCATGAGCAGCTGAGCGACACCTGCGTGTCGCTGAATCCCGCGCGGGTCTCGAACGGGCTGCCCTCGGTGAGTCGCGGAACTGTCAACGTCTCGGACGGCCTGATCACCGTGTCCGGCACGACGCCGATTCGCGAGCCGCTGCTCAGCATGCGAATCGACATCGACTGCGCGTATACGGTCAGGCTCAGCCGTGAGTTCATGCTGTTCATCGATCCGGCCGGCACCGCGGTCGAGGCTCATCCAGCTCCGGTTGCGAAAGCACCGGTCGCGTCCGCCCCCGCCGCCGCGCTTCGCCGCCCGGCGCCGCCGGCCCGGACAGCCCCGGCGCCTCGACCGGCAGCTCGCAGCGCGCCGATCGACACCGGCGTTCGCTACCTCGTACAGCGCGGCGACACGCTGTCGGAAATTGCCGCCCGCATCGAGGATCGCCCGATCGGGCTGTGGGCGGCCGTTGACGCGATCTTTGCCGCGAATCCGGACGCGTTTATCGACAACAACCGGGACCTGCTGAAAGCGGGCAGCACGCTGATCATTCCGGATTTTGCGGCGGGGTCAGGCGTCGCGGGCGCAACGGCGGCGCCCGATACGTCCGCCGACGCAGCCACCGACGCCGAGCCCTACGCGCCGACGCAGGATCCCGTTACCGACACCGCCGATCTCGCCCCGGCCGACGCTGCGGCCGCGGATGCGGACACGACCGTCGACCTCGACGGCGCGGCAGCGGCAGACGCCGTCGAACCTGCCGACGTGATCGCGGATGACGCGGAGCCCGACGCGGCAATCGAGGACGACAACCCGTTCGTCACGCCCGCCGACTGGGCCGACGATTCGGTGGTCATTCCCGATACCGACCTGGAGATCCCGGCGACGTCCTCGTCACCGAACGTTACGACCGCCGTGATCAGCACGCCCGAGCCGCAGCCGGAGCGCAGCAGCTGGCTGGTCTGGCTCATCGGGAGCGGCGTGGCGCTCATCGTAGCGCTGCTGTTCTTCGGCCGCAGGTCACGCGAAGAATTCAAGCCAGAACCGATCGAGGAGCTGATGCGACCGCCCCAGCGTCGCGCGACCGACAGCGATGAAACGATCAGTCAGCCCGCGGCGCCGCTCGATATGGAGCTCGAGGACGACTCGCCGACCGAGGAAAACCTGGCGCTCGATGCCGACCTCGATATCGGGACCGGCCTCACCGGGGGCGACGCCGACGTCGTACCGCATTTCGGATTTGCGGAAACGACGTCGCTTGACATCGAGTTGCCGGACGAGACCGGCATGGACGACGTAGCGGCCACCAACGTCATGCCGGAAGCGTTCACGGTCGAGGAGTCGTCGCTCGACGCGATCGATTCCGACGAGGACGATTACGACATCTCGGTGATCCTCGACGCGACCAAGATGCCGAATCCGGAAGACCTGACCGAAAAGGACCTGAACGCGGTCGAGGTCGAGACGGGCGATACGTCGATCTCCGACGACTATTCGATCACCCAGGAGATCGACTACGAGCTGCTCGAGAAGGACTACGAGGACGAGCTGAGCGCGACCCAGGCGTTGAACGAGGAAATCGCGCGAGCGGCCATTGCCGAGGCGACGCAAAGTTCTCCGTTGATCGATGACGACAAGACGGCTGAGATGCCGCTCGCGTCGGTTACGGAACTGGACATCACGGCGCAAATGCCAGCTGTCAACGACGAAATCGGTGACGACAACGAGATCGGTGACGAGGACGAAACGACCTCGATCGAAGCGCTGCTCGAGGAAGCGACCGTCGAAATGCCGCCGCCGGGCGAAGAGCCGACAGCGGAGATGCCGCGGCCGATGGACGACGACGATACGGACCTCGACGCCGACGCCGGCAGCATCGATTCGAAAGCAAGCTGATCAGACCGCGCGTCGGCCAGCGCATGTCCGAAGTCACCGTCGGCGATCGGCGGCATCGCACCGACGGCCGGTGATCGTGGCGGGACCGCTACTCCGCCGGAACGCCAGCCATTCGCTCGACTTTGCGCCAGCCCTTGGGTAGCAGGGCGCCGCGCCGGCCGCGCTCGCCGTAATAGCGGTCGACGTCGTTCCATTTGATCGTCATGACTCGCGATCCGCTGTGAACACGAAGGTTGCCGTCTTCGGGCACAACGGCGACGGCAACGAGCCTTTCCTCGCCGTTGGCGTATTTCTTCGCCGGGATATTGATCAGCTTGTTGCCCTTGCCTTTTGCAAGCTCGGGCAGCTCCTCCATTTCGAACAGCAGCAGCCGGCCGATCGAACTCGCTGCGGCGATCAGGCACTCCGTATCGGGAGGCGCTGGCGCAGGAACGACGGCGCGCCCGCGCGCCGGCACTCGCAGTACCGCCTTGCCCGCCTTGTTGCGCGACACGAGATCCCCGAGCGTTGCGATAAACCCGTAGCCGGCGTCGCTCGCAAGCAGGCATTTGTCGGCAGCATCGCCAATCATCGTGCCGCAGAATTCTGCGCCGTCCGGCGGCTTGAATTTGCCCGACAGAGGCTCGCCCTGACCGCGCGCTGACGGCAGCATGTGCGCCATGACGCTGTATACACGACCGGTGCTGTCGATGAACATCGCGAGCTGATTGCTGCGGCCCTGCGCGGCGGCGAGAAATCCGTCGCCGGCCTTGTAGCTGACCACGAGCGGATCGATTTCGTGACCCTTCGCAGCGCGTGCGTAGCCACGCTGCGAAAGAATGACGGTCACCGGCTCGCTCGCGACGAGCTGTGTCTCGTCGAGCGCCTGCGCGACTTCGCGTTCGACGATGACGGTGCGCCGGGCGTCGCCATATGCGGCGGCGTCCGCGAGAATCTCCGCCTTGATGAGTTTCTTGAGACGCGCGGCACTCTTGAGCGTCTTCTCCAGCGTGTCACGCTCGTCGGACAGCTCCTCCTGCTCGCCGCGGATTTTCATTTCCTCCAGCCTGGCGAGGTGGCGCAGGCGAAGATTGAGAACGGCTTCCGCCTGGGCGTCGCTAAGCTTGAAACGCTTCATCAGCACGGGCTTCGGCTTGTCTTCCTTGCGAATTATCTTGATGACTGCATCAATGTTCAGAAACGCAATGAGGAGTCCGTCGAGTATGTGCAGCCGATCGATGACGATCTGCAGGCGATGCTGCAGCCGGCGCCGCACCGTCTCCCTGCGAAACTTCAGCCACTCCGAGAGAAGCCCGACGAGATTGAATGCCTGCGGGCGGCCGTCGAGCCCGATGATGTTCATGTTGACGCGGAACGTGCGCTCGAGCGAGGTCGTCGAGAACAGGTGCGACATGAGCTCTTCGATATTTACGCGGCCGGACCGCGGGGTGATGACGAGGCGGATAGGTTCCTCATGATCCGACTCGTCGCGCAGATCGTCGACCTGCGGCAGTTTCTTGTTCCGCATCTGCGCCGCGATCTGTTCGAGAATCTTGCTCCCGGAGATCTGGTACGGCAGCGACGTGATGACGATGTCACCGTTCTCGACCTTGTAGGCTGCACGCAGTCGCAGCGTGCCGCTGCCCGTCGCATACATTTGTTTGATCTCAACGCGCGGCGACACGAGCTCACCACCGGTCGGAAAGTCCGGCCCCTTGATGTGCTTCATGAGCTGTGCGACGGTCGCCTTGGGCTTGTCGACCAGATGTACGAGCGCGCTCGCGACCTCATTGAGATTGTGCGGCGGGACGTCGGTTGAGAGGCCGACAGCTATACCGGTGGTGCCGTTGAGCATCAGGTTCGGCAGCCTCGCCGGCAACACGACCGGCTCGTCGATTGTGCCGTCGAAATTCGGCTCCCAGTCGACGGTACCCTGACCGAGCTCCGCCAGCAGACACTTCGCATACGGCGCCAGACGCGACTCCGTATAGCGCATCGCGGCGAACGACTTCGGATCGTCCGTAGAGCCCCAGTTGCCCTGCCCGTCGACGATCGGGTAGCGATAGGAAAAATCCTGCGCCATCAACACCATGGCCTCATAGCAGGCAGAGTCGCCGTGAGGATGGAACTTGCCGATGACGTCGCCGACGGTGCGCGCCGATTTCTTCGGCTTGGATCCTGCCGCGAGTCCGAGTTCGCTCATCGCGTAGATGATGCGCCGCTGCACCGGTTTCAGCCCGTCGCCAATCTGCGGCAGCGCGCGGTCGAGGATGACGTACATCGAGTAGTCGAGATACGCCTTTTCCGTGTAGTCCTTGAGCGCGAGCTGCTCGACGCCCTCGAGATTCAGACTGTTCTGCATGCGCTTCAAACCTCGGCCAGGTTGCCCTTCGTCTCCAGCCATTTACGCCGATCCTTGGCGCGTTTCTTCGCCAGCAGCATGTCCATGAGCTGATCCGTCTTGTCCCTGCCGCTTATGGTCAGCTGCACGAGCCGGCGCGTATCCCGGTTCATCGTCGTTTCGCGAAGCTGCGTCGGGTTCATTTCCCCGAGCCCCTTGAAGCGCGTTTCACGTACCCGGCCGCGGAGCTTCTCGGCCTCTATGCGGTCGAGTATGCCTTTGCGCTCGCTATCGTCGAGCGCATAGAACACCTCTTTTCCGACGTCGATCCGATAAAGTGGCGGCATCGCAATGTGCACGTGTCCGGCCAGCACCAGTTCCCGAAAGTGTCTGAGGAACAGTGCACAGAGCAGCGTCGCGATGTGCGCCCCATCGGAGTCGGCGTCCGCAAGAATACAGATCTTGTGATACCGCAGGTTGTCGAGGTTGGCGCTGCCCGGATCGACGCCGAGTGCCACGCTGATATCATGCACTTCCTGAGACGCGAGTATTTCGCCGGTGTCCACTTCCCAGGTATTCAGGATCTTGCCGCGCAGCGGCATTATCGCCTGGGTGTTCCTGTCGCGAGCCTGTTTGGCCGAGCCGCCGGCCGAATCCCCCTCGACGAGAAACAGCTCGCAGAGCTCCGGATCCTGCGACGTGCAGTCGGCAAGCTTGCCGGGCAAGGCCGGGCCCGAGACAACCTTCTTGCGCACGACTTTGCGGGCCGCCTTCAGGCGCCGCTGTGCCTTGGAAATCGCGAGCTGCGCGATCTGATCGCCCGTCTCGGGGTGCTGGTTCAGCCACAGAGCAAAGCTGTCCTTGAGCACCCCCGTCACGAAAGCGGCAGACTCTCGCGACGACAGCCGTTCCTTTGTCTGCCCCGAAAACTGCGGATCCTCGAGCTTGGCGCTGAGCACGAAGTTTAGGCCATCCCAGACGTCTTCCGGCGCCAGATTCACGCCGCGCGGCAGCAGGTTGCGGAAATCGCAGAATTCGCGCATCGCGTTCGTCAGGCCCGTTCGGAGCCCGTTGACGTGGGTACCGCCCTGCGGCGTCGGGATCAGGTTGACGTAGCTCTCGGTGACGGACTGGCCGTCGCCAAGCTGCCAGGCGAGCGCCCAGTCGACGGCCTCGTTGTTGCCTGCCAGGCTGCCCGTGAACGGCTCTGCCGGCAGCAGCTCTCCGCCGCCGATTGCTTCGACGAGATACTCCTCGAGGCCACCCGAGTAGCACCACTCGACCCGCTCCTTGGGCTTTTCCACGGTCAGGCGCACGGTCAGCCCGGGGCACAGCACGGCCTTGGCGCGCAGTATGTACTTCAGGCGCGAGACTGAGAATTTCGGGGCGTCGAAGTATTTCGGGTCGGGCCAGAAGCGGATCGTCGTGCCGGTGTTCGCCTTGCCGACCTCGCCAACGACCTCCAGTTTGCCGCGTTTCTTACCGCCGGCGAAGCTCATGTTGTATTCCTTGCCGCCGCGCCGAATCCAGACTTCGAGGTTCTTGGAAAGCGCGTTGACGACGGAGACCCCGACGCCATGCAGACCACCCGAATACTGATAATTCTTGTTCGAGAATTTGCCACCGGCGTGCAGGCGCGTGAGCACGAGCTCGACGCCGGGTATCTTTTCCTTGGGATGGATATCGACGGGCATCCCGCGGCCGTCGTCGACGACTTCGAGAGAGCCGTCCTTGTGGAGCGTGACGTATATTCTTTTGCAGTGGCCTGACAGTGCCTCGTCGACGCTGTTGTCGATGACCTCATGAGCCAGATGGTTCGGACGGCTCGTATCCGTATACATCCCGGGCCTGCGACGCACAGGCTCGAGCCCGCTTAGGACCTCAATGGCCGCAGCGTCGTAGCGTCTGCTCATAAACCAGCATGCCCAAACTTGTGCCAAGCGAGAGTTCGGGCGGATTCTAGCCCGATTATCGAGGCCGTGCATCCGCGAACGCAATTCGAGCGTCGCGCACGATGGCGCCGTCGGCGCATCGTGCGCTTATGCGCAGGAAATCAGTCGAGGTCCGCGAGCAACGCCTGCCGGACATTCTCGGCGACGGGGCCGACCGCCACCGTGTAGTTTTCGTGATCAATGCCGGCCGCGAGCGCCGCGCCATCCTTCAATGCAGCGATTTGCTCGGGCGGAATCTCGAAGCGAAGGAAATGCACCGCTGACGTCTTGCTCTCGTCGGAACGATCGAGGTCTTCATCGGCGTTTGCGTATACTTTCTCGAAATTCCCAATTTGCACGAACACGCAGTCCTCGATACCTACGAGACGGGCAAGCATCGCGCGGCGTTCCTCGACATCCGGAAACTCGACCATGAATGTCGCCTTCCAGTTTGTACCGTCCGGAATCAGCGGGTTGTAGGCCTCGAGCTCATCCTCGATACCCTCCGCCTCGAAGATCCGCTCGATCCTGAGCATCTCCTGAATCTGGTATTGCATCGTCAGGCGGTCTTCGAAATACAGGGCCGCATTCGTGCCCAGCTCTATGCGCCGGTCGCGCTTGTGCAGCAATACCTCGGAGCGGAATTCGTCGCGGATATCCGAATATTTTTCGAGGCTGAAAAGGTCGTCGCGTGTCAGTTTATCCATTCGCTCATACCGGCGTGGTGAAAAGGCATATCATCGCGATAAGGCCGCCGCAACGGGCGCCGCAGCCGCAAAGGTCAGATCCCATAAGCATGTCGCAGCAGCGCCATCGGATGCTCGGGGCCCTGGTCGTCGAGATCCTGAGCTATCTGTTCGGCCGCCATCGGGCAATCACTCGTGAAATGTCGCGACGATGCTTTCCTGACCTTGCTGACAACGGGCCGCGCGATTTTCTTCGAGATCTCGTGAAACTCCTTCTTCACGGCATAGGTGCCGTCGTGCCCGGTGCAGCGTTCGATGACGTCGATCTCCGTATCGGGCACGAGCGTCAACACGTCCCGCGTCTTCAGCCCGATGTTCTGCACGCGGAGATGACACGGAACCTGGTACGACACTTTGCCAAGTGAGTTCACGAAATTGGTGCTGAGCTTGTCGTGCCTGTGTCGCAGCATCAGGTATTCGAAGGGATCGTACATGGCATCGCGAACCTTTTGCACGTCGCCATCCTCGGGATACATCAGCGGCAGCTCCTGCTTGAACATCAGCGTGCAGGATGGAATCGGAGTAACGATATCCCAGCCATTGTCAACCCAGCCTGCAAGCTCCGGGACGTTCTGTTCTTTCGCTCTCGCCACCGCATCCAGATCGCCAAGTTCGAGCTTCGGCATTCCGCAGCACGTTTCCTGTGCTGCGAGAGTCACGCGTATGCCGTTGTGCTCGAAAACGGCAACCAGGTCTTCGTCGACCGTGGGGAGATTTCGGTTGCAGTAACAGGTCGTGAAGAGCACGACCTTGCCGCTTGTCGTGCCGGCAGGCTCGGCGCCGCTTCCGTTTGCCCCGCGCCGCGACTTCAGGCGTTTGCGCGCGGTTTTCGAATGATATTCCGGCACCGGCGCATTGCGATGTACGCCGAAACCGCGCTCCACGAGCCTGCGCCCCACGCGGCTGCGATTCGTCGCGTTGACGACCTGAGCCACGACCGGAATACCCGCGAAGCGGCCGACCTTGTCCGGGGAACTCAGCACGCGATCCCTGAGTGACGCGCCCTCTTGCCTGAATCGCGCTGCCTTGGCGCGAAGCATGAGATGCGGAAAGTCGACGTTCCACTCGTGCGGGGGCACGTACGGGCACTTCGTCATGAAACACATATCGCAGAGATAGCAATGATCCACGACGTCCCAGTACACGGCCTTGGGCACGGAATCGAGCTCCATCGTCTCGGATTCGTCGACCGCATCGAACAGCGTGGGGAACGCGTTGCACAAACTGAAGCAACGGCGGCAGCCGTGACAGATGTCGAAGACTCGCTCGAGCTCGGCGAACAGCGGCTGTTCGTCGTAGAACTCGTCGGATTTCCAATCGAGGGGATGCCGAGTCGGGGCCTCGAGGCTGCCCTCGCGTTTATCGCCCATAGATGACTTAAAAAAAGCCGGATCGTACGATCCGGCTTCATTACCTATTCGTCGAGCGTATCCAGCGCTTTCTGGAAGCGATTCGCATGCGAGCGCTCCGCTTTCGCCAGCGTCTCGAACCAGTCCGCGATTTCGTCGAAGTCCTCCTCACGGGCGGTCTTTGCCATGCCCGGATACATGTCCGTGTATTCGTGGGTCTCGCCCGCAATCGCCGCTTTGAGGTTCTGCGTCGTTGCGCCAATCGGCAGCCCGGTCGCCGGATCGCCGACCTCTTCGAGATACTCGAGGTGCCCGTGCGCGTGACCCGTCTCCCCTTCCGCCGTCGAGCGAAATACCGCGGCAACGTCGTTGTAGCCCTCGACATCGGCTTTCGCCGCAAAATACAGGTATCGGCGATTTGCCTGGGATTCCCCGGCAAACGCGTCCTTGAGATTGGTTTCGGTCTTGCTGCCCTTCAGTGACATGGTTGCCCTCTCAATCGACTGTCGAAGTTAATTAGACTGAGTCTAATTGAGCGCTCACTCTAAGCCCGGTCACTGCCGATGTCAACGTCGAGTGCGACGCGCGTCCCGCCGCTTCAGCGGGATTGACGTGCCGACGGCGCGCCCGGTAGCGTAGCGCGTTTACCGCACCGGCTTCTGGCATGAGCAGCAAGAAACCCATCAATCTGGAAAAGGCACTCGAAGAGCTGGAGTCGCTCGTCGAAGAGCTCGAGACGGGCGAGTTGCCGCTCGAGAAAGCCATGAAGAAATTCGAGCATGGCATCAAGCTGACGCAGAGCTGCCAGACGGCGCTGAAGGACGCGGAGCAGCGCGTCGAAATCCTGCTCAAAAGCACCGGCGGCGAGGAAGCGCTCGAGGCCTTCGACCTCGACGACGAAGACTGACGCCGCTTTGTTGGCAGGGAAAGTCCGCGTTGTCTGCGCCTTCGTCCGCTATTGCGAAATTTGCCCGGAGACAATGCGAGTGTCCTCCTACGGGTTACCGCCGCTCAGCGCCCCATGAGCTCCAGTAATGCAATGACCGTCGATTCGACGCCGGCGCGGACCGACGCCTCCGGCTGAATTCTGAACAGCGGCGAGTGATGGCTCG
This sequence comes from Woeseiaceae bacterium, assembly GCA_041617855.1. Classification (GTDB taxonomy): domain Bacteria; phylum Pseudomonadota; class Gammaproteobacteria; order Steroidobacterales; family Woeseiaceae; genus UBA1847. Next base: position 31,560 of record JBFJOC010000007.1, read on the forward strand.
GCACCGGCGCCCCACCGGCCGCTTCGCGCTCGAAGTCCTCGACCGGCGTGCCGCCAATGCCCCAGTAGACGCTCGGTATCGGCGGGTCGATCGTAAAATACGGGAAGTCTTCCGCGCCCATTCCCTTGCTGGGTCGATAGACCAGTCGGTCCTCACTGAGTTGCAATTTCCACGCCCGCTTCAGGCGTTGCGTCAGTAGCGCGTCGTTGATCGTCGGCGGCACGCTCTCCTCCGAAATGACGACCTCCGGCAGCCTGTCTTCGGGCAGGCCCGCTGCCCGCCCCAGGTTTTTGGCGATGCGGTCGATGCCCGTAAGCAGCAGGTCGCGTGTCTCAGGGCTCGTGTTGCGCACGGTCAGCTGCAGGTGCGCCCGATCGGGAATGATGTTGTGTTTTGTCCCGGCATGGAACGAGCCGACCGTCACGACCCCGGGGTCACGCGGCGGCAGTTCCCTCGACACGAGCGTTTGCAGCGCAAGTACGATCTGGCTCGCGAGTACGATCGGGTCCTTGCCGCGATGCGGGCTCGCGCCGTGCGCGCCGACACCGTGCACGATGATATCGACCGTGTCCGAACCCGCGTACATGCTGCCTTCGGAAACGTTAATGACGCCCGCCGGGTCCATGGCCGAAACGTGAAACGCGAGTGCATAGTCCGGCTTTCCGAAGCGCTCCCAGATCCCGTCCTCACGCATCATGCGCGCGCCGACGATGCGCTCCTCCGCCGGCTGCACGACCAGCATAAGCGTGCCTGCCCAGCGGTCCCTGATTCCGGCCATGTACCGGGCCGTCCCGACGAGACTCGTGATATGCACATCGTGTCCGCAGGCATGCATGGTCGGCACGACGTTTCCAGTGATCGGGTCGGCCTGTGTTGCACGGGATGCGTTGGGTAGCGCGGACTTCTCCTCGACGGGCAGTCCATCCATGTCCGCACGCATCATGACGGTTGGCCCGTCACCGTTTTTCATGAGCGCTACGACGCCAGTGCCGCCGACGCCCTCGGTTACGTCGAAGCCGGCGCGCCCGAGTTCGTCGGCCATGCGCTTGGCGGTCTCGAACTCGACGAGCGACAGCTCGGGGTGGCGGTGAAAATGGTCGAAGAGTCCGGCGAGATAGTTTTGGTAGTCTGCGCGGACGGCGTTACTGAGGGTATCCGCAACGCCGGGCTGGCAGCCCAACAACGCAAACAGCGCCACGACGACGGCTCGAATCGGCATCAGTCGACCTCCGGTGTACTAGTCCGTAGTCCGAGCCCGGTAGTGTAGGCGGCCGCTGTCGATAATGCACCGAGCGATGCTCGCCGGATTCGCCCGCACCGCGGGCTCCCATCAGCGGCCCAGGGAGGGGGTCAGGTGTTCGCGCCGCCGTTGCCCTGCAGGCGCGTGATGAGGGCGCGCAGGAATACCTTATTGAAGCGCAGCTGACACGCCGAGGAGACCTGCTCCATCAGCGTGGAGCTGACGCGCAGGATCGTCACCGCGCCGTCGGCTCGAATCGATGCCTGGCGCTTGGCGCCGCGGACGTAGCTGGTCTCGCCGAAACAGTCGCCGTTCGTCAGGATACCGAGCGACTTGCCGTTGGCCTGCACGGCAACCTTGCCGGAGACGATGATGTAGAAACGATCGTCGATCTCGCCTTCCCGCACGATGTCTTCGCCGTCCTTGTATTCGTGCCAGTCAGACGCCCGCAGCACTTCCCAGATCTCGGCGTGGGAGAACTCGTGGAAAAACGTCAACGTCCGCAGCAGGTCGAAATGCTCCTGATTGTCGAGGCTTTCGTATTTCTGGCGCAGATCCTGATACACGCGTGTCAGCTCCGCGGCCATCGCGGCGCCACTTGCGAGACGCTTCTCCGGGTCTTTCTGCATCGTCAACGCAACGACGTTCTCCAGCGCTTCCGGCAGCTCGTCACGGTACGTGTGAATCGGTGGCGGCGTCGCGTAGACGATCTGATGCAGCAGCTTGGACAGGTTGTCTGCGCGGAATGGACGGAATCCCGTGAGGAGTTCGTACATGACCGCGCCGAGCGAGTACAAATCCGATCTGGGCGTCAGTTCCTCCGACTGCACCTGCTCGGGCGACATATAGCTCGGTGACCCGGCGATGCCCTCGATGCGAGACACTTCCGAATCGCTGACGATCGCGATGCCGAAGTCGATGATACGAACGTCATTGTCGATCGTGAGCATGATGTTGCTGGGCTTGATGTCGCGGTGGATCACGCCGCGGCCATGGGCATAGTGCATGGCCTTGGCACACTTGTAGATGATCTCGACGACGTCGTCGACGCGCAGCAGATTATCGGGCCGGCAATACGCCGCCAGTGTCCGGGCACCCTGAATGTGCTCGATAACGACGTAGTACTTGCCGTCTTCCTCGCCGGCATCGTAAATCGGCATGATGTTGGGATGCTGCAGCATCCCGACCATATGAGCCTCGTTGAAGAACATTTTGCGCGACACGCGTGCGCGGTCCGGATCGGAGTCCTCTTCGATGTTGTAGACCTTGATCGCGACGTCGCGCCGATAATAGGGATCGTGAGAGAGGTAGACCGTGCCGGTCGAGCCTTTGCCGATCTTGTTGATGATGACGTATTTGCCAATCTTGTCAGGCACGTCGCCCGAGCGCTCGATTTCGCTTACTGGACTCGCCATTTCTTCTCACAGGTCAGGTCATGAGCCACCCGTATAGCGCCAGCAACGACGCCGCATACAGGGCGGCCACGAGGTCGTCCAGCATAATTCCGAGACCTCCGCCGAGTCTGTGATCCAGGTCCCGAATCGGCCATGGTTTGACAATATCGAAGACCCGAAACAGCGCGAAACCGAGCACCCATGCGGCCAGGCCAGCCGGCGCGGCAAGCAGCGTGACGTAGACGCCGGCGATCTCGTCCCAGACGATGCCGGCATGGTCGTGCACGCCGATGCGCCGGGCGCTCTCGCCGCAGAGCCAGACGCCGGCAAGGAACAAGAACAGCGCAACGCCAAGTTTCAGGCCGAGGCTGAGATCGACCGTGAGCCACGCCAAGCCAACGCCCAAGAGCGACCCGGCGGTCCCTGGCGCCCCCGGCGCAAGACCGGCGCCGAAGCCGAACGCCACGAAATTGACCGGGTCGGTCAATACCTGGCGCCAGAGCCTGCGCTTCCCGGGACTCATCCGAAATGGCGGTAGCCGCGATCGACGCAGGCATAAGGTTTTCCGCCGCGCCGACAGTCGAGGCCCGGTTTTTCGCGACAGATACCGATCTCCGTGACGGCAAGATCGCCGGCGGATGGCGGAGCATCCGCGCCGGCCGTAAAGCAGAGCTCGTAATCGTCGCCGCCCGACAGCGCAAACTCGAGGCAAGCGTCGGCATCGAACCGGGACTGCAAAGCTGCGGACACGGGCAGCTTGTCGCAGTCGATTTCGCCGCCAACGCCGCTCGCCGACAGCAGCTTGTCGAGATCCGTATACAGGCCGTCGGAAATATCGATCGCGGCGCTCGCAGTGCCGACAAGCGCCTGCCCATAGGCAACCCGCGCCGAGGGGCGCAGGAAGCGGTGCACGAGATCGACCTGCCGCTGGCCGCGCGACAGCAGCTCGAGCCCGGCGGCCGCGTCGCCCAGCGTGCCCGTGACGAATATCCGGTCGCCCGGCTTCGCGCCCGAGCGCGTCAACGCGGTTCCCTGCGCGACATCGCCCGTGATCTGCACGCTGACGACGACCAATTCCCCCTGCGTCGTGTCGCCCCCGACGAGCAGGAGATCGTGCGGCCGGGCGGCCGCTTCGAGGCCCGCCGCGAAGCGTTCCAGCCAAGCGCTGCGAGCCTCCCGGAGCGTCAGGGCCAGCGTCATCCAGCGTGGCCTGGCGCCCATCGCGGCGATGTCCGAGAGGTTCACCGCAACTGCGCGAAACCCGAGATCCCCGGCGTCGATATCGGCGGCAAAGTGCACGCGCTCGACCAGCGTGTCGACGACCGTGACGAGATCGCGACCGGGATCCGGACGCAGTACCGCGCCGTCGTCACCGATGCCGACTACGACGTCCGCTGCCGATGGCATGCGGGCAAAGTAGCGCCTGATTAGCTCGAATTCATCCATTATTCGGGGGGGCGAACTCGGCCGGACGCAGCTCGTGCGCCGCAACGTCGAGACAGGCGTTGATGTATTTGTGCCCGTCGACTGCCCCGAAGCGTTTTGCGAGATTGACGCACTCGTTGATGACGACCCGGCAGGGAACGTCGGCGCGCTGATCGAGTTCGTAAATTCCGATAAGGAGTATCGAGCGCTCTACCGGATCGAGCTGCGCCAGCGGCCGGTCAATCACGCCGGCGATCTTTTCCTCAAGCACCGCCTGCGATTCGCAGAGCGCCGGAAATACCTCGTCGAAGTATGGCTGATCGACGCGTCCGTAGGCCGCGTCGGCCCGAAACTGCGCGACGAGCTCACGGCAGCTGTGGCCGGCGAGCTGTCTCTGGTACAGCGCCTGCACCATGAGCTCGCGCGCACGCGTCCGTGCGCCTGTCGCGTCGCCTGGGCCCATCAACCGGTGCCGCCTCGCTCGGGTTTTATGCGGAATCGGGAACGAGAAGCATACCGCTCTCGCGTCTAGTCCAGACGCCGCAGCAGGTTGACCATTTCGATCACAGCGCGCGCCGCCTCTTCACCCTTGTTGCCGGCCTTGGTTCCGGCGCGTTCGATGGCCTGCTCGATCGTGTCGACGGTGAGCACGCCGAAACCTACCGGCACGCCGTGCTTCCGGGCCGCTGCCGAGATTCCGCTGACGCATTCCCCCGCGACGTAATCGAAATGGGGCGTCGCGCCCCGAATGACGGTGCCCAGTGCGACGATGCCGTCGACGCGTCGCGACGCCGCGAGTTTGTCCACGGCCAGCGGCATCTCGAACGCGCCCGGCACGCGGACGATCTCGATGTCGGCCTCGGCCGCGCCGTGCGCGAGCAGACATTCAACGGCCGCCTTGAGGAGCGAAGCAACGATGTAGTCGTTAAAGCGGGACGCGACGATCGCGAAGCGGGCATCGCGAACCATTAGATCGCCCTCGGTCGTTTTGATCCTGTCCATGATCCGGCCCTATCTCAAGCGCTAACTGTCGACGTATTCCGTGATTTCGAGATCGAAGCCGGAAATCGCGTACAGGTGCTTGGGCGCCGATAATACACGGATCTTGCGGAGCCCGAGATCGCGAAGTATCTGCGCGCCGACGCCGTAGGTTCTGAGCACGGATTCGCCGCGCCGGCGCGTCAGCACCTCGTCAGCTGCGCGCTCGAGATGCTCGACCGCATCGATGAAGTCGCGCGAGGACTCCTGCTCTCGGAGCAGCACGACGACGCCGGCTTCTTCTTTGGCGATGCGCTCCATCGCGCTGTTCAGCGGCCAGCCGAGGGTCCTGTTCCGCACGCCAATGACGTCACCGAGCGTATCCTGTAGGTGAACGCGAACGAGCGGGTTTTCGGCGGTTTTAAGTTCGCCTTTCACGAGCGCAACGTGGACCGCACGATTCACGTGGTCGTCATAACAATACATCGTGAACTCGCCGTGCGTGGTCGTGACCTGTCTTTTTGCGATTCGTTCGACGAAACGCTCTTTTTCCAGCCGATAGCGAATCAGATCCGCGATCGTGCCCATGCGTATGCCGTGCGCGCGGGCAAACTTTTCAAGGTCCGGCCGCCTCGCCATGCTGCCGTCTTCCTTCAAGATTTCGACGATGACGGCAGCGGGTTCGAGGCCGGCGAGCCGTGCGAGATCGCAGCCCGCTTCCGTGTGTCCTGCTCGCGTGAGTACGCCGCCGGGCTGCGCCATGACCGGAAAAACGTGCCCTGGCTGACTCAAGTGCTCAGGGCGCGCATCGGGCGCCACGGCCGCCTGCACGGTCATCGCACGATCGTGTGCCGAGATGCCGGTCGTGATCCCTTCAGCCGCCTCGATCGACACCGTGAAGTTCGTCGAATGCCGTTCATCGGTCTCCATCACCATCAGCGGCAGACGCAGCTGCCCGCAGCGTTCGCGCGTCAGCGTCAGGCAAATCAGGCCACGGCCGTGTGTTGCCATGTAGTTTATGTGCTCGGGACGAACCTTGACCGCCGCCATGACCAGATCACCTTCGTTTTCGCGATCCTCGTCGTCGACCATAATGACCATCTTGCCGTCCCTGATATCGGCAATGACGTCCTCGACGCTGCTGAAAGGCGTCTCGACTGCGCTGGGATGGATTGTCGTGTTGTCAGGCATAGCCGTGCGCCCTCAGAAATTCGATGGACAGGCCATCGCTGTCTGCGGCAAGCAGCCGCTCGACATAACGCGCCAGCAGGTCGACCTCGATGTTGACCCTGGTGCCGACCGCGTAGCTGCCGATGATCGTAGCATCGGCGGTGTGCGGGATGATATTCACCGAGAAAGAATTACCCGATACCGCGTTGATGGTAAGGCTTACCCCATCCACGCAAATCGAGCCCTTTTTTGCCGCATAGCGGGCGAACTCGTCCGGCAGTTCGATCGAGATCGCGAGCGATCGCGCTGCGGTTCCTATTGCCGCCACGGTACCCACGCAATCGACGTGACCGCTCACGAAGTGGCCACCCAGACGGTCGCCGACCGCCAGCGCAGGCTCGAGATTGACCGCATCGCCCGCCGCGAGCCCTCCGAGCGTCGTCACGGCCAGGGTCTCGGTCGACACGTCTGCTTCGAAACGCGTCTGTTGCACAGCGATCGCGGTGAGACATACGCCGTTGACGGCAATGCTGTCGCCGACGCGGAACTCGCTCCGCGGCAGGTCAGGTGCCTCGATAACAAGCCGCGCGTCGCCGGCTTGCGCCTCGGCTGCCATGATCGTGCCTGTTGCCGTAACCAGTCCCGTGAACATCGTCGTCAATCAATCAGAGTCGCCGTAATCCTCGTATCCGGGCCTATACGGCGAACGTCCGTAATCCTTAGCGCCTGCCGATCACCGAGGCGCGTCCACTCGGGCGTCTCGAACATACCCTTCGTCTCCGAACCCATGATATGAGGCGCCTGGTAAATCACAAGCTCGTCGACATGCTTTCCCGCCAGCAGTCGTCCGGCGAGTTCGGCACCGGCTTCGACCAGAAGCTCGTTAATTGGCTGCTGCCCCAGCGTATCGAGTACCGCGGCGATGTCGACGACGCCGCCGGCTTTGGGAACGCGGATGACCCGGGCGCCGACCTCCTCGAGCGGCTCGCGAGCCTGATCCTGGCTGCAGAAGATGAGGGTCTCACCGGGCAGCGCGAGCATGCGCGCCGAGAGCGGCATCCGCAGGCGACTGTCGAGCACGACCCGTTTGGGCTGCCGGCCCTGAATGTCGATGCCCGCATCCCGCACGGTAAGAGACGGGTCATCGGCGAGAACGGTCCCGATTCCCGTCATGACGGCACCCGATCGTCCACGGAGGCGCTGCACGTCCGCGCGCGCTTCCGGGCCCGTGACCCAGTGACTCTGTCCGTGTGCCATCGCGATGCGCCCGTCGAGGCTCGCGCCCAGCTTCAGACGCACATACGGCCTGCCGCACCGCATGCGGCTCAGGTATCCCACGAGCTGTGCCTCGACGGCGGCCTGTAATAGCCCTGCGCGAACTCGGATTCCGGCGGCATCGAGCAGAGCAATTCCCCGGCCACTGTTGTCCGCAAACGGGTCCTCGATCCCGACGATCACCTCGCCGACGCGAGCTTCGATCAGCGCTTCGACACAGGGCGGCGTCTTGCCATGGTGCGCGCAGGGCTCGAGCGTGACATAGGCGGTCGCGCCTCTGGCGCGCCTGTCCGCGGCAATGAGCGCATTGACCTCGGCATGCGCGCTGCCGTATCGCTCGTGCCATCCCTCACCGACGATCTCGCCGTCACGCACGATCACGCAACCCACCATCGGGTTCGGGTGAGCGCTGTACTGGCCACGCCATGCAAGCCGCACGGCGCGCGCCATGAACGCGGCGTCAGTCTGAGAGAAATCCGACATCGTCTCCAGGTCCCTGACCTTACTTTTTTTGATTAAACAGCTCCGGCAGCAGCGACATCTGCTCGCGAGCCGCAGCGGCGTCGGAAATGCGCTGCAGGCGTCTGATCTCTTCCTCGAATTCCGTGATGTCCTGAAAGCGTCTATAGACCGACGCAAAGCGCACGTAGGCGACCTCGTCGAGGGCACGCAGCTCTTCCATCACGAGTTCGCCGACCAGGCGCGAGGGAACTTCCCGTTCACCCATCGTCCGCAGCTTGTGGACCAGTCGGCCAATCGCCTGCTCGAGTTCCTCACTCGAAACCGGACGTTTTTCGAGCGCCCGCAACATGCTGTAGCGAAGCTTGCTCTCGTCGAACGGCTGACGGCTGCTGTCATTCTTGATGAGGCCCGGCATGACGAGCTCGGCTGACTCGAACGTCGTGAATCGCTCGTTGCAAGCCAGGCACTGCCGGCGACGACGAACTTGCCGACCGTCACCGGCCAGACGCGAATCGATGACCTTCGTTTCTTCGTTATTGCAAAACGGGCAATGCATCAGACGTATACGGGATAGCGCTTGCAGAGTTCGAGGACCTGCCCGCGCACGCGCTCGATAACGGCTGCATCTGCGATGTCATCCAGTACATCGGCGATCCATTCGCTGAGTTCGCGGGTTTCCTTCGTGCCGAAGCCCCGCGTCGTTATTGCCGGCGTGCCGAGACGGAGTCCGCTCGTCACGAACGGCGACTGCGGATCGTTCGGTACCGCGTTCTTGTTGACGGTTATGTTCGCACGCCCGAGTGCAGCATCGGCATCCTTGCCGGTGATACCTTTGTCGATCAGGCTGACCAGCATCAGGTGATTGTCGGTGCCGCCGGACACGATCGGATAGCCGCGAGCCGCCAGCGTTTCCGCCATGACCTTCGCATTTCTGCACACAAGACCTTGATACTCCTTGAACGATGGCTCCATCGCCTCCTTGAGGGCCACGGCCTTGGCTGCAATCACGTGCATCAGCGGACCGCCCTGCGTGCCGGGAAAAACCAGCGAGTTGAATTTTTTCGTCAGCTCGTCGTTGCGGCGCGCAAGGATCAGCCCGCCGCGTGGGCCGCGCAGCGTCGTGTGGGTCGTGGTCGTAACGACATCGGCCAGCGGAATCGGATTCGGATAGTGGCCGGTCGCGACGAGGCCCGCGACGTGCGCCATATCGACCAGCAGGTACGCGCCGACCGCGTCAGCGATGTCACGAAAGCGCTGCCAGTCGACGACGCGCGAGTAGGCCGAGAAACCCGCAATGATCATTCTCGGCGAGTGCTCTGCGGCGAGTGCGACTACGTTTTCGTAATCGATTTCGCCGGTCTCCGCGTTCAGACCATACTGCACCGCGTTGTACAGCCGGCCGGAAAAGTTGACCTTCGCGCCGTGCGTCAGGTGTCCGCCGTCGGCGAGGCTCATACCGAGCACCGTGTCTCCCGGCTCGAGCAGCGCCATGTAGGCGGCCGCGTTTGCCTGCGAGCCCGAATGCGGCTGCACGTTTGCGTAATCGGCCCCGAAGAGACTCTTCGCGCGCTCGATGGCGAGCGACTCGACGTCGTCGACGTACTCGCAGCCGCCATAGTAGCGCTTGCCGGGATAGCCCTCGGCGTACTTGTTCGTCAGCACCGTGCCCTGCGCGGCCATGACCCGCGGGCTCGCATAGTTTTCGGAAGCAATCAGCTCGATGTGCTCTTCCTGGCGCCGAGTCTCCAGGTCGATCGCTCGCGCAACTTCGGGGTCGAAAGATTCGATCGTCGAGGTGGTATCGAACATCGGGGTCATACTCCATTCAGGATCGCCTGCGAAGCAGGCGATGGTACTTTAGTCGCAGCTTGCGACGAAAGACTGCACGACCCGGGTCCACGCCCGGGCCAGATTGCGCCGGTTGTAGCCCCCACCGCCCGTGCCGACAAGGCGGCCCTCGCAGTGTACGTCCGCGAGTCGACACAGCGCGGCGGCCGCGTCGGCGTGCGCCTGCTCCGAGTATCTAAGATGCGTAATCGGATCGCCGGCCAGGCTGTCGGCTCCGCACTGGAACAGGATGAACTCGGGCCGCGCGGCGTCCAGGTAGTCTTCGACGCGACGCCAGGCCGACGCGAACGCGGCGTCGTCGGCGCCCGGTGGCAGCGGCAGATTGAGCTTCGTCCCCGCGGCCGCGCCCCTGCCCGTCTCCTCCGCGGCTCCGGTGCCCGGATACAGGTAGCGTCCGTCCTCGTGAATGTCTGCGAACAAAAGGGCGGGATCGTCCTCGAACGCGTAGAACATGCCGTCGCCATGATGCGCATCGATGTCAACGTAAGCGATTCGCTCGAGCCCGTGCTTTTGCCGCAAGTGCTCGGCGGCGACGCCGCAGTCGTTGAATACACAGAAACCGGCCGCGTGACCGCGACCCGCATGATGCAGTCCCGCTATCGGCACGAAGGCACGGGTTCCGGGTTCGGCCATAACGGCGTCGACGGCGTCGAGCGTCGAACCGACGACAGTCAGCGCCGCCTCGTAGATCCCGGGTACTGCCGGCGTGTCCCCCTCGTCGAGAAAACCGACACCCTGCGCCGACAGTGTCGCCACCTTGTCGACGAATTCCGGGGTGTGAAACATGAGCAGCTGGTCGACCGTGGCCGTCCGCGGCGGCGCATAGTCCACGCCGCCGTTCGTCACGGAGCGCGCCAACTCGTTGTGAAATACGTCGTGGCGATCCGGTCCGAACGGATGCGGATCTCCGAACCCGTATCTGGCAAGTTCCTCGCCCTTGTAGACGCGTACAGTCGCTGCCATCGCGTGAAGTGCCCCGATTATCGAATTGTTCTGGGTTGCTATCACCGCAGCATACCGGATAATGCGCGCTCCGTTACAACCGCGACTCACCCATGGCGCAGTACATTTATACGATGAACCGCGTGGCGAAGGTGGTCCCGCCGAAGCGATTCATCATCCGCGACATCTCGCTGTCGTTCCTGCCCGGCGCAAAGATCGGCGTGCTCGGGCTGAACGGCGCCGGTAAGTCGACGGTGCTGCGTATCATGGCCGGCCTCGATACCGAGATCGACGGCGAGGCGCGCTCACAGCCAGGAATCAAGATCGGCTATTTGCCGCAGGAACCCGAGCTTAATTCGGACAAGGACGTTCGCGGCAACGTCGAGGAAGGCGTCGCCGAAACGAAGGCGCTCGTCGACCGATTCAACGAGATCAGCATGCGCTTCGCCGAACCCATGAGCGACGCCGATATGAATGCGCTGCTCGAGGAGCAGGGCAAGCTGCAGGACGCGATCGACGCCGCCGGGGCCTGGGAACTCGATCGTCGTCTCGACATCGCGGCCGATGCGCTGCGGCTGCCGCCCTGGGAGGCGGACGTCGCAACGCTGTCTGGCGGCGAAAAGCGCCGCGTCGCGCTCTGTCGGCTGCTGCTGTCGCAGCCGGACATGCTCCTGCTCGACGAGCCCACGAATCACCTGGACGCCGAGTCTGTCGCCTGGCTGGAACGATACCTCGACGAGTATCCGGGCACCGTCGTCGCCGTGACTCATGATCGCTATTTTCTCGACAACGTCGCCGGCTGGATTCTCGAGCTGGATCGCGGCCACGGTATACCCTGGAAAGGCAACTACTCGTCGTGGCTGGAGCAGAAGGAGCAGCGCCTCGCGAACGAAGAGGCAAGCGAAAAGGCCCGCCGCAAGGCGATGCAGACCGAACTCGAATGGGTGCGATCGAATCCCCGGGGACGGCGGGCAAAGTCGAAAGCGCGCCTGCGGCAATTCGAGGAGCTCGCGTCCCCGGCCTACCAGCAGCGCAATGAAACCAACGAAATATACATACCCCCCGGCCCGCGCCTCGGCGACGTCGTGGTCGAGGTGGAGCATCTGCGGAAGGGCTTTGGCGACCGGCTGCTGATCGACGGCCTGAGCTTCAGTCTTCCGCCGGGCGGCATAGCCGGCGTCATCGGGCCGAACGGCGCCGGGAAGACGACGCTGTTTCGCATGATCGCCGGCACCGAGAAACCTGACGCCGGGACGATTCGGCTCGGTGAGACCGTAGAACTCGCAAGCGTGGACCAGTCTCGAGACAGTCTCGACGACGACAAAACCGTGTGGGAGGAGATATCCGACGGGCAGGACCTCATCAAGGTCGGCAATTACGAGACGCCGTCACGCGCATTCGTCGGACGGTTCAACTTTCGCGGTCCGGAGCAGCAAAAGAAAATCGGCGTGCTCTCCGGAGGCGAGCGGAACCGCGTGCACCTCGCGAAGATGCTCCGCTCCGGCGGCAACCTGCTGCTGCTCGACGAGCCCACGAACGACCTCGACGTCGAGACGCTGCGCGCGCTCGAGATTGCGCTGCTCGAGTTTCCGGGTTCGGCCGTCGTGATATCGCATGACCGCTGGTTTCTCGATCGCATCGCAACGCATATCCTGGCTTTCGAGGGGAACAGCGAAGTCGTCTGGTTCGCCGGCAACTACGCGGACTACGAGGCCGATCGCAGGCGCCGTCTCGGCGCCGACGCCGACAATCCGCATCGGATAAAATACAAGCGTCTCGACGCCTGAGCCCCGCCTATGAACCTGCTCGCCGCCGTCAGCGCCGTATTAGGCCTGATCGCATTGCTGTTTTTCGCAGCTATGTTGCGCAACTCGCGGCGTGGCCGCCTGCTTCGCGCAACGGGATCTCTGGCCGGGGGCGTCAGCAGCGCCGCCGTGGCCGGCATCGCTCTGCTGCTGATGTGGAGCTATCTAAGCTACGAGCGCCTGACCGCAGAGCAACCCGTTGGCGTCATCGAGTTCACGCGATCCGGCCCCGATGAGTATTCGGCGCGGCTGATGCTCGAGGGTCGGCTCGATCGCATCGTCACGCTGGCCGGCGACGAATGGCAGCTCGATGCGCGCATCGTCACCTGGAAGCCCCCGGCGACGATTTTCGGTCTCGAGCCGGTTTATCAGCTCGAGCGGCTTAGCGGTCGCTACTCCGACGTCCTGCGGGAACGAAGAGAGACGCGCACGGTGCACGATCTGCTCGACGAGCGGCCCCTGGATTTATGGCAGGTGGCGCGCCGCTTTCCCGCCCTGATGCCCGGCGTCGACGCGTACTACGGCACCGCCACGTATTTGCCGATGGCCGACGGTGCGCGATTTCGGCTGACGCTGAGCCGCGATGCCCTGATAGCGCGTCCGGTCAACGAGGCGGCCCGGCGGGCTGTGGGTGACTGGGGCAAATCCGACGTGTGAACGGGTGATTATGTTACAGCGAACGCGGCAAGCGCGCGCCGATGGTGCATACTGGGCGGGCCAATAAAAACAGCGGCACGACAATAAGATGGCAATCAACCTCGATAGGGACCGCGGCCTGCTCGTCGACAAGGGCGAGCAGCTGAGCCTGGACTGCCCCTATTGCGGCGTTTACTCGCACATGAGCCCGCAGTCGGTACCCCAATTCGACCCCCTGCAGGCGGCGCAACCCAAACACGTGGGCCTCGTGTACCAATGCGATTCCTGCCTCGCGCCGGTATTCCTGCGCTTCGAGGTCAAGGAATATCACGAGGGCCGGGTCGAGCTGTTCCGAAACTTTGTCGAGCTCGAGCGACCGAAGGAGCGATTCTCGTTTTCGTATCTGCCGAAGCACACGGAGATCCTGTTCCGGGAGGCCCTGAACTGCTACTCGGGCAACAACTTCAACGCGTTCGCCTCGATGTGCCGGCGCTCGGCGCTGAGCGCATTCGAAGAACTCGGCGAGGGCGGCAAGATGCGCGCTTTCGACGAGGTCATGATGGCACAGGAGATCGCGGCCATCGACGACGAGTCGTTCGCTCCCGTCAAGACCGTGCTCTTCGAATCGGGTGAAGAAGAGCGCCTGCCGCTTATCAACCGTGCCCAGGCGGGCCTGCTGCTCGAGATCCTGAAGGACATGTTCTATCAGCTCTTCGTCCGCCGCGGCAAGCTGACCCGGGCCATCAAGGTGCGGCGCTTTTTTGTCGAAGAAGGCGGGGACCTGCAGTCAACGGCCTGACGCCGACGCCTCAGCCCAGCGCCACCCGCGCGTTGCGGAACAGCCGCAGCCAGGGCCCGTCCTCGCCCCAGTCGTCGGGATGCCAGGAATTCTGCACCGTGCGGGCGACGCGCTCCGGATGCGGCATCATGATCGTGACCCGACCGTCCTCGTTCGAGAGGCCGCAGATGCCGTCGATGGATCCGTTCGGATTCGCCGGGTACCGGTCGGCGACTTCACCCCGCGTGTCGACATAGCGCATCGCGATCAGGTGCGATGCCATGAACCGATCCGATTCCTCATCGAAGTAAACGCGACCTTCGCCGTGTGACGTCGCAATCGGCAGACGCGATCCGGCCATGCCGTGCAGGAACAGGGACGGACTCTCCACGATCTCGACCAGGCTCAGGCGCGCCTCGAACTGCTCGGACTTGTTGCGCACAAAGCGCGGCCAGTGCTGCGTTCCGGGTATGAGTTCGCGCAAATGCGACAGCATCTGGCAGCCGTTGCAGATACCGAGCGCGAACGTGTCATCGCGCGCGAAAAATTCGGCGAATTGATCGCGCGTTCGGTCGTGATACAGGATCGACTTAGCCCAACCACCGCCCGCGCCGAGGACGTCGCCGAACGAGAATCCCCCGCAGGCTACAATGCCCTGATAGTGCTCTAGCTCGTCGCGGCCGCTTGCGAGGTCACTCATGTGGATGTCGATCGCTTCGAAGCCCGCACGCATGAAGGCGGCCGCCATTTCATAGTGGCTGTTGACCCCCTGCTCGCGCAGTATGCCGATCCGCGGCCTCGCCTCGCTCCTGTACGGGCGCACGATATCGTCCGACGGATCGAACGTAAGCGCCACGTTGAGGCCTGGATCGCCATCGTCGAGTATGCAATCGTATTCCTGCTTTGCAGTTGCAGGGTTATCGCGTCGTGCCTGGATACGGTAGCTGGTCTGAGACCACTCGCGCTGCAGCTCCTTCCGATCGATCTCCGTCACTATCCGACTGCCAACCTGAATGACGAGTTTCTGCTCCGGCGTGACGCGGCCGATTGCGGTGGCGCTCGCACCGGTACGATCCAGCACCATCTGTATCTGCGTCAGCTGATTGCGCGCAACCTGCACGACGGCTCCGGCCTCCTCACTGAAGAGCTGCGCCAGCAGGTTTGTCTCGGGAGCTTCGAACTGCAGCGAGACGCCTAGCCGGCCGGCAAACATCATCTCGGCCACCGTCGCGAACAGGCCACCGTCGCTGCGGTCATGATAGGCGAGCAGCATGCCCCGCGCCCTGAGTTCCTGGATCGCTGAGAAAAACTTTTGCAGCCGCGCGACATCGTCAACGTCCGGCGTTACGCCGCCGTGACGGCCGTAAACCTGGCTCAGGACGGAACCGCCGAGCCGATTTTTGCCGCCGCCCAGATCGAACAACAGCAGATAGCTCGGCTCCTCGGTACGCCGAAGCTGCGGAGTCAGGTGGCGGCGCACGTCGGTAACGGGGGCGAACGCCGAGACGATCAGCGAGATTGGTGCGACGACCTGGTAGTCCCGCTCGCCTTCCTGCCAGCGCGCACGCATCGACAGCGAGTCCTTGCCGACGGGTATCGCAATGCCGAGCGCTTGGCACAGCTCGCTGACCGCAGCTACGGTTTCATATAGCTTTGCGTCCTCCCCCGGGTGGCCCGCGGCGGCCATCCAGTTCGCGGACAGCCTGACGTCCCCGAGACTGTCGATTGCGGCGGCCGCGATGTTGGTAATGGCCTCCGCGACCGCCATCCGGCCCGATGCGGGCGCGTTCAGCACGGCAAGCGGCGTGCGTTCCCCCATCGCCATGGCTTCCCCGGTAATCCCGACAAAATCGGATGCCGTAATCGCGACGTCGCTGACCGGCACCTGCCACGGACCGACGAGCTGATCGCGAACGCTGAGGCCGCCGACCGTGCGATCGCCGATGTGTATCAGGAAGGACTTGTCGGCCACGGCCGGAAACCTGAGCACCCGTCGCAGCGCTTCCTCGAGCCGGATTCCGGCAAGATTTGAATGCGCTGCATGCAGCTTGGCGCTCGCGACGTCGCGGGTCATCTTCGGCGCGTTGCCGAGCAGCATCTGCATCGGCATGTCTACCGGCGTGTCGTCGAGGACACGATCGGCAACCACGAGGCGCCCGTCGTCCGTCAGCGTCCCGATTACGGATACCGGGCAGCGCTCGCGCCGGCACATGGCTTCGAATTCCTCGAGCCGCGAATCGGCAACGATCAACACATAGCGCTCCTGCGCCTCGTTGCACCAGATTCCCATCGGCGACATGCCAGGTTCGGCGTTGTCGACCTCACGCAGCTCGATACGCGCGCCGTGGTGTGAGTGATGCACCGCCTCGGGCACGGCGTTCGACAACCCCCCGGCGCCGACGTCGTGGATCAGCAGTATCGGGTTTGCCTCGCCCATCGCGCAGCAGCGATCGATGACCTCCTGCGCCCGCCGCTGAATCTCCGGATTGCCGCGCTGTACGGACGCAAAATCGAGATCCTCGGAACTCGTGCCGCTCGCGAGGCTCGATGCAGCGCCTCCTCCGAGGCCGATCAGCATGGCCGGTCCGCCGATGACCACGACGCGCGCCCCGGCCGGGACGTCGCGCTTGAGCGCATGCTCCGCGCGGACGTTGCCGATACCGCCGGCAATCATGATCGGCTTGTGGTAGCCGCGGATCTCGTTCTCCGGCAGGCCCGGGATGCACGCCTCGTAGGTACGAAAGTACCCGAGCAGATTCGGCCGTCCGAATTCGTTGTTGAACGCAGCGCCGCCAATCGGCCCTTCTGTCATGATCCCGAGCGGCGTCGCCATGCGCTCGGGATGCGGAAAACCGGTTTCCCAGGGCGAATCGATTTCGGGCAGCCTGAGATGCGAGGTTGTGAATCCGGTCAGGCCGGCTTTGGGCTTGGCGCCGAGTCCCGTGGCCGCCTCGTCCCGAATCTCGCCGCCGGCCCCGGTGGCGGCACCCGGAAACGGCGAAATCGCGGTGGGGTGATTGTGGGTCTCGACCTTCATGAGGATGTGGATCGGTTCGTCGCTGCAGTGATACCTGCGGGTTTCCGGCGCAATCAGCAGTCGTGATCCGGTCGGGCCCTCGATAACCGCAGCGTTGTCCGCGTAGGCCGAGAGCACGCCGTCAGGTGACGCTTCCGTCGTCGCACGAATCATTCCAAACAGGGGCGGTGTCCTGAGGCGGCCATCGATAATCCAGTCGGCATTGAAGATTTTGTGACGGCAGTGCTCCGAGTTGGCCTGCGCAAACATCATAAGCTCGGCGTCCGATGGATCGCGTCCGAGCTCGGTAAAGCAGTCGACGAGGTAGTCGATCTCGTCGGCAGACAGCGCGAGGCCAAGGTCGCGATTTGCCTGCTCGAGCGCCGGGCGGCCGGCCCCGATTACCGGGACGCGGCCCAGCGGCGCAGGCTCGTGATGGTCGAACAGCCGAGCTACCTCCTCGCTGTGGAACAACAGCGACTCGGTCATGCGATCGAACAGCGGCGCGCCCAGTGCCCGCAAATCCGCGGGATCGAGCGGGCCCCTGGCGTTTATTAGGTACTCTATTCCGCGCTCGATCCGTGCCACAGCGTCGAGACCGCAGGCCCTTGCGATGTCGGTGGCCTTGCTCGACCAGGGGGAGATCGTGCCCGGCCTGGGCACGACGACGATCCGGCGACCTTTCCTGGCAACGTCGCTGGGCTCCGCGGCAGCGTGCAGCAGCGCATCGAGTCGCTGGCGCTGCTGCTCGGTCAGCGTTTTGGCCAGCTCGACGAAATAAATATGGGTCGCCGCCAGCGCAGTGACACGTTCATCACGTGCCTCGACTGCCGCGAGCAGCCTGGAAAGTCGGAAATCGGAGAGCGCCCGCCCGCCGTAAAGTTCCAGCACCTCCATGTTTGCTCGTTGGTGTGAATCCTGGGCGGCAGTCGACAAGCGGAAAAGACCTGATGGCGCGATTGAAGTGAGCCGGGATGATACAGAAGGGCCAAAAATGCTGCACGTGAGCAATCGCGGCCATGGGCCGCGCCCACCGCTGCGGTTTGTGGGAGCCCGCCATGCGGGCGATGAATCGGAACCATGGGCCGCGGCCACCGCTGGGGTTTGTGGGAGCCCGCCATGCGGGCGAGCAATCGCGACAGGGCCGCGCCCACCGCTGCGGTTTGTGGGAGCCCGCCATCGGGCGATGAATCGCGGCAAGATGCCGCTCCTACGTGCCGCTGTCGCTCGGCGTGTAGATCGGCATCGGGAACTGCGCTACGTTACCGCCTTCCATCTTCGTAATCTTCGACAGCCCTTCTTTTTCGACTTCGTCGATGCGCATGATCGAGTGCATTGGCAGATACGTGCGCTTCACACCGGCGAACTCGGACTTGATTTTTTCCTCGGACGGGTCCACGACCACGGTCGTGCGCTCGCCGAAAACGAGTTCCTCGAGCTCGATGAAACCGAACAGATTCCCGTGGCCTACGCCGCGCGCGTAGACTTCGTATACCTGTCCCTGGTTCATGAACAGGACCTTATATAGCGTCTTTTTGTTGCTCATTCGGTACAGCCCGTCGCGGCAGATGGACCCACGCACAGTACAGCAGAGTGGCTGCCGTGATAGCAAATCCCGCGGCCCTGTCGAAACTGCCGCTTCTTCGACACTTTTACCGCATCTGGTCGAAATTTGACATAAGTTCCCCGTCACGGATATGTGCCGTCACTCGATTATGTGAACTGTTTGGCAGCGTAGCCCCTTGTTTCTCGTCACTATTCAAACCTGAACGCGGGTCCGGGCGGCGTCGGGCCGTACCCGGCGCATACATCGAGTGCCCCAATGTCGCTGGAATTGAAAATCGTAAGTGATCACAGTGAGTTCTTCGGCGATGATGCCGTGCACGTTTTCGATGCGAACGGCGGCACGATCGGTCGTTCGCTGAAAAACGACTGGATTCTTCCGGACGCCAATCGCTACATCTCCGGACGACACGCAACGATCGACTATCAGGGTGGCGCGTTCTTTCTCGCGGATACCAGTACGAATGGTGTCTACATTAACGACGAAGCCGAGCCGCTCGGAAAGGGCAATCCGCGGCGCCTCTTCAACGGCGATCGGCTGCGCATGGGCGATTTCGAGTTCGTCGTCACCATCGACGAGGGCGAAGATCTCGAGATGCCTGAGGAACCGCCGCCGAGCGTCGCACCGGATCACATCGAGCAGTTTGTCGAGGAGGTTCCGACGAAGACCGGCGCGATGTTGCTCGATGAAGAGGAAATCACGGGCGACGACGAATTCAGATCCGTGCTGTTCGGGGACGAGTCCACCGATGCTCCGGTCGACGCACCGCCGCCGGCTGCCGCAGCCAAAGTGGCGTCCGCGCCCAAGCCTCAAAATGCTCCGCATGCGCCGGCACGGGCCGCGGTTTCGGATTCCGAACTGCTAGACGCATTCCTCGACGGCGTCGGGATCAGTCGCAACGAGTTGCATCCGTCCGTAGACATGACGACGGTGATGAGAAACGCGGGCCAGGTGCTTTGCGAATTCGTTGCAGGCATGGCGGCGCTGCTTACCAGCCGGGCCACTCTGAAGAATGCGTTTCGGCTGAACCAAACGACCGTGCTGCCGAGGCACAACAATCCGCTGAAACTCTCCGCCAATACCAACGCATCGCTGATGCAGCTCCTGGTCGGCGGCGGCGGCGAGTACCTGGGCGGCAAGGATGCGGTGCGCGAGGTTTGCCGGGACCTGTTGTACCACCAGGATGCGTTCCTCGACGCCATGAACCACGCTTTCATCGAATTCGCCGATCGGTTCGATCCCGAAGAACTCGAAGCTGGCTTCGAACGTACGCTCAAGCGCCGACCGCCGCTCAAGGTTATGACGCAGATCAAGTATTGGCAGCTTTACACGGAACTGTATCCCATCATGACCGAGAAGGGCGGCGGCCGGTTTCCGCAGATGTTCGCCGAGGAATTCGTCAAAGCCTACGAGCGCCAGATTGCGGAGTTCAAGCGAGCGGAGCGTAACAATACCGACGTAATAAAGACGGTCATTCTCGACGAAGCGGAGAACGACCCGGACGATAAGGCACCGGGACCCGCCAAAGCCGCATCGTAATCGGCCAGGAACCCTAGCCGCGATTCTTGCGGTTTTCGATCAGCTCGGCGACGACGCCGGGGTCGGCCAGCGTCGAGGTGTCCCCGAGCTCGTCGAAGTCGTTCGCCGCGACCTTGCGCAGTATCCGGCGCATGATCTTTCCGGAGCGCGTTTTCGGTAACCCGGGCGCCCACTGCAGCAGGTCCGGCTTCGCAATGGGGCCGATGTCCTTGCGCACCCACTGGCGAAGCTCTGCCTCGAGATCATCGCTGGGCGTTACCCCTTCCATCAGCGTCACGTACGCGTAGATGCCCTGACCCTTGATGTCGTGTGGATAGCCGACGACCGCGGCCTCGGCGACATTCTTGTGGGCTACCAGCGAACTCTCGATTTCCGCGGTCCCCATCCGATGCCCCGAGACGTTCAGGACATCGTCGACCCGGCCGGTGATCCAGTAGTAGCCGTCTTCGTCGCGACGGGCGCCATCGCCGGTGAAATAGGCATTCTCGAAGGTCGAGAAATAGGTATCGATGAAGCGCTGATGGTCCCCGTACACGGTGCGCATCTGTCCGGGCCAGCTGTCCGTGATGACCAGATTCCCCTCGGCAACGCCGGCCAGCTCTTTACCGTTCGCATCCACGATCGCCGGCTTGATGCCGAATAACGGACGCGTGGCGGATCCCGGCTTCAGCGCGGTCGCGCCCGGCAGCGGGCTGATCAGGATGCCGCCGGTCTCGGTCTGCCACCAGGTATCGACGATCGGGCAGCGCCCGTCGCCGACCACGCGGTAATACCACTCCCAGGCCTCCGGATTGATCGGCTCGCCTACCGTACCGAGGAGGCGCAGGGTCTCTCGCGACGTGCGTTTGACCGGCGCGTCGCCCTCGCGCATCAGGGCCCGAATGGCCGTCGGCGCCGTATACAGCGTGTTCACGCTATGCTTGTCGCACACCTCCCAGAATCGCGACGAATTCGGGTAATTCGGCACGCCCTCGAACATCAGCGTGATGGCGCCGTTGGCCAGCGGTCCGTACACGATATAGCTGTGCCCCGTAACCCAGCCGACGTCGGCCGTGCACCAGTAGACGTCACCCGGGTGATAATCGAATACATACTCATGCGTGAGCGCGGCATAGACGAGGTAGCCGCCGCTCGTATGCAGCACGCCCTTCGGCTTGCCCGTCGAACCGGAGGTGTACAGGATGAATAGCGGATCTTCGGCGCCCATTTCTTCGCACGGACAGTCCGCGTCGACGCCCGCTTCGAGCTCGTGCAGCCAGGCATCGCGGCCGTCCACCCAGTTGACGGCGCTGCCCGTGTTGCGCACGACGAGCACCTTCTCGAGCGTCGTGACGGCCTTGTTCTGCGCGGCCGCGTCGACATTGGCCTTGAGCGGAATCTTCTTCCCGCCGCGCACGCCCTCGTCGGCGGTTACTACGATCGTCGACTCGCAGTCGTGGATGCGTCCGGCAAGCGCATCCGGCGAAAAGCCACCGAACACGACGGAATGGACGGCGCCGATGCGCGCGCAGGCAAGCATCGCCACGGCCGCTTCCGGAATCATCGGCATGTAAATCGTGACCCTATCGCCCTTTTTGGCACCAAGCGCCTTCAACGCATTCGCGAAGCGACACACGCGCTCGTGCAGCTCGCGATATGTGATTTTGAGATCCCGCGACGGGTCGTCCCCTTCCCAAATGATCGCGACGTCATCGCCTTTGCTCTCGAGGTGCCGGTCGACGCAGTTGTAGCAGACGTTGAGCGTCCCGTCGTAAAACCAGCGGATGTGCAGATCGTCCCGCGCGAACGAGACGTCCTTGATCTTGGCGAACGGCTTTATCCAGTCAATGCGCCCCCCCTGCTCGGACCAGAACGATTCGTTATCTTCGACGGAGCGCGCGTACATGGCCTCGTAGCCCGCCTCGTCGATAAACGCTTTCGCGCGGGTCTTCGGATCAACGGGATGAATTTCGCTCATTTTCGATTTCTCATTGATGTGTTCTGGTTTTTGCTGCAAGTTCGAGCAGGCGCTCGGCGGCGAGCAGGTGCGGCCGGTCGATCATTTCGCCGTCGAGCCCGAGTGTACCGGCGTCGGGATTCGCGGCAAACAGCGCAACGATCCGCTCGGCGCGTGCGATCTCCTCGGCTGTCGGCACGAACGCGGCGTTGATTATCGCCACCTGTGTCGGGTGAATTGCGAGCATGCCTGCAAAGCCGTCGCGCCGCGCACGGTGCGCATAGTTTTTCAGACCATCGGCATCGTGAAAATCGGTATAGACCGTATCGACCGCCGCGACGCCCGCAGCGGCCGCGGTGAACAGGCACAGCGTCCGGGCAAGCTCGTACGGCGGCAGCCAGTTTCCGTCACGGTCGCGCGTTGCCGACGCCCCGAGTACCGTGCTCAGGTCCTCGGCGCCCCACGACAGGGCGTCCAGTCGAGGCGTCGCTCCAACGTAGCTCGACAATGCGAACATGGCGTCGGGGCGTTCCGTGCAAATCGGCAGGATCCGCGTCTGCCCCGCAGAAAGGCCGTGCTCCTCCTCCAGGTCGTCGAGCATTCGTCCGAGCCGCTGTGCATCGCCGCCGTCACGGGGCTTGGGTAACACGACGCCTGCCGGGGCGGACGGCATTACGGACGCGAGGTCCTTCTCCGCGTCGCTCGTATGCAGCGGATTGATGCGGACCCAGACGTTGTCGAGCCGGGCTACGTGCTTCCGGGCCAGCTCGCGCGCAGCGGGGCGCGCGGCGGGAGTCACGGAATCCTCGAGATCGATGATGAGGGCGTCTGCGCCCGCGCTCGCCGCTTTCTCCAGTTTGTGCTCGCTGTCGGCGGGCACGAACAGGTAGCTGCGATTCATGCAGGCTTCCTGAGCATGAGCGCAGTCCGCCTGCACACGCCGACGAGCTCGTCGTGCTGATTGAACGCGCGGTGCGCGAACGTGACGATCCCGTTATCCGGTCGCGACCGCGACTCCCGAACCTCCAGGACTTCCGACTGAACATGGATCGTATCGCCGGGAAAAAGAGGCTTCGGGAAGCGGACTTCATCCCAGCCGAGATTCGCGACGGTCGTGCCGTGGGTCAGGTCGTTCACCGAGATCCCCACCATGAGCCCCAAAGTCAGGCAGCTGTTGACGAGCGGCTTCCCGAATTCCGTCGTCTTCATGTATTCGGCGTCCAGGTGCAGGGCCGCGGGATTATGCGTGAGCGTGGTTATCAGGACGTTGTCCGCCTCCGTGATGGTGCGGCGGATCGGATGCTCGAACGTCTGTCCCACTTCGAACTCTTCGAAATATTTGCCCGGCATCGCATCACCTGCTGTGCTCCCGCCGGAGCCATGATAGTGCTGACAACCGTCGAAATGAAACTGCCGTAGAGGAGATCTGCTCGCTGACGCTTTGGCGCCCGGGGCACCGGTTTCGTCCGCCCGGACCGTCCTGCCGTAATCACGAGCCCCGAAGCCGCGGCCAGTAATTGCCAAATTATGTCGAAATGTCGCATGCGCGGTATTACAGAAATTGCCCATCCGGCCGATAAAAGACCCGTGAACCCGGGGCCTGGCCTCGAAGTGCAACGGACACGGCCGATGCCGCGCCGCTGTCCCGGCGGGCGCATGCGCCCGGACTGGCCGCAGGAATCGATGTCGCTCGGCAAAAAAATCATCACGCTGTTTCTCGGTCTCGGAGCCTGCCTGGCCATAGGCAGCTACGTCGCACTGCAGCTCACGATCTACCCGGCTTTCGAGGCCGTCGAGCGCCGCTCCGCGACGCAGGATCTGGAGCGCGTCATGCGCATGCTCGACAGCGACCTGCGCGGCCTCGAGATCATGAACATGGAGTACTCGATCTGGGACCAGACCCACGACTATGCGCGAGGCTTCCGGCCGGAGTACGTCGAAGAAAATATTGACCCCGCCTACTGGCACAGTCTCGATCTGCACATGATGCTGTTTTTTGACGCCGAAGGCATGCCGCTGTCCGGCGTCCTAACGAATCCCGTGAACGGAGAAATGCTCGATCTGGAGGCGGAATTGCCAACACCGCTGCGACACGGCCATCCGCTCGTCACCCACGCGTCGATATCGAGCTCGGTCAAGGGACTCCTGCAGACCCGGTCCGGCATTCTGCAAGTCGTGTCGTATCCGATACTGAAGAGCGAGGGCCTCGGCCCCATTGCGGGCAGCATGATTACCGGCCAGTTTCTCAATGCGGATCGCATTGCGAAACTCAGCGAGCGCGCCGCAGCGGACCTCGCACTTTATCCGCTAGTCGCCGGAACATTGCCGGCCTCCAGGACTGAGATCGGAAGACGATTGCGTGTCTCCGGTACATCAACGTTCCAGGAAACGGACGACGCCAGCATCCGTTCATTCCAGCTCCTTCGGAATCTCATTGGTGACCCGATAGCCGTGCTGGAGGTCGTCTCGCCGAGGGACGTAACACGCCTTGGTGCGAACACGATACGCACGGCGCTATGGCTGATCGCCTGTGCGGGCGCGCTGTTCCTGCTTGCCGCTCTGCTGTTCTTGCGGCACCTCATCATTAATCCCGTGCAGGCGCTGACGGACAGAATCCTGGGCATACAGGATACCGCCGACCTCGAGGTCGATATCGACAACCACCCGTCTGATGAGATCGGCATTCTCGCGCGGGAATTCGGGGCATTTGCGCGCCGGCTCGGGCGCACGCAGCGGGAACTCGAGAGCGCTCGCGATGAAGCCGTCGAGCTGTCCAAAGCAAAAAGCGAGTTCCTCGCGCGCATGAGTCATGAGATCCGCACGCCCATGAACGGCGTGCTCGGGATGACGGAACTGCTGCGCAACACCGTGCTCAATTTCAGGCAGCAGCGTTTTGTCAAGGGCATTTACGAGTCGGCGGAAACGCTCCTCACGATCATCAACGACATCCTCGATTTCTCCAAGATGGAGGCCGGCAAGCTGAGGCTGGAATCGGTCGACCTCGATTTGCGTTCGATCGTCGAGGAGACGCTGGACACGCTGGCGGACGAGGCGCACCGCAAGGGGCTGGAGCTCGTCGCCGTCCTTCCGCCGGGGATGCCGACGGCCGTGCGGTCGGATCCGATTCGGCTGCGCCAGGTATTGATGAACCTGGTCGGCAATGCCGTCAAGTTCACGGATATCGGCGAGGTCGCGGTTCGCCTCGATGCGGCGCCTGTGGATGGCGGACTTCTTGACGTTTCGATCGATATTGTCGACACCGGTATCGGGATCTCGGCCGAAAAGCAGCAGGCCATCTTCGACGCATTCACCCAGGAGGACGGCTCGACGACCCGACTGTACGGCGGCACTGGCCTCGGCCTCGCGATAAGCAAACAGATTATCGAGCTCATGGGTGGCGAACTTCGGTTGCGCAGCACGCCTGGAAGCGGCTCGACGTTCTCCGTTTCGCTGCGCCTCGAAGCTGCCGAGGAACCGGCGCCGCGCGAAACTAAACAAACGGAGGGCATCGCCGGCAAGCGCGTGCTGATCGTCGACGACAATTCAACGAATCGTGAAATCCTAGAGCTGCATCTCTCGAGCTGGCGCGCAGAAACGGCGAGCACGCCGGGCGCGCAGGATGCAATGAAAATCCTGGTGGCTGCCGCAGAGGCCGGTCGGCATTACGACGTGGCAATTCTTGACATGCACATGCCGGAGACCGACGGTCTCGGACTCGCTCGCCAAATACGCGCGAATGCGGATCTTAGGGATCTGAAGCTGCTGATACTAAGCTCCGTAGCCACACCCGCGAGCGACAAGACGCTTCGGGAATTGCGCATCGCCGGGCAGTTGACTAAGCCGGTGCGCCAGTCGGAGCTATATGACGCCATCATCTCGATCATCGGTGACGGTACCGTTGCCCTTCCTCACCTGGGGGCCAAACGGCGCGCGGTTCGTTTACTGCGCGGATCCGTGCTGCTTGCCGAAGACAACGCGGTGAATCAGACCGTCGCCGTCGGCATGCTCGAAACACTCGGCGTGTCGGCTACGGTTGCTGCCAACGGCCGGGAAGCCGTTGCCGTTGCGCAGGCCGGCAATTTCGACGCCATTCTGATGGACTGCCAGATGCCCGACCTCGATGGATTCGCCGCCACCGCGGCCATCCGTGGCCACGAGGCCGGTATGGGTCGCTCTCCGACGCCGATCATTGCGGTAACCGCGAACGCATTGAAGGGCGACCGCGAGAAGTGCCTGGCCGCCGGCATGGACCACTATCTGAGCAAGCCGTACACAATCGAGCAGCTGCACGCCGTGCTCGCAACGCACCTGCAGTTCGCGGGCGGCGCGATTCCGGAGCGTACCGAAGTGGCATTACCCGCCGACGAGCAGTCCCCGATCGACCGCCGCGTGCTCGACACGCTGGTGGAACTGCAAAATTGCGGCGATCCGGGTCTGCTTTCCAAAGTCATCAACGTCTATCTCGATAATTCGCGCGAGCTGAACAGCAATCTGCGCACCGCCGTTGCCGCTGCCAATGACGACGGCATTCGTGAAATTGCCCATGCCCTGAAATCATCGAGCGCCAACGTGGGCGCGATGGGTCTCGCGGACCTGTGCAAGCGCCTCGAAACCATGGCGCGGGAAAATCGTCTCGACGACGCCCGAGCCGTTCAGGAGCAGGTGGAGCGTGAATATGCGCTTGTCGTCGAGGCGTTGCGCGATGAGCTGGAGGCGGCCGCATGAGCATACCCACGGACACCGAATCCCTGCCGCGCGTGCTGGTGGCCGATGACGATCCGACGGCTCGCACGATCATGCGTGAAGTACTGGCGCAGGCCGGCTTTAACGTAATCGAGGCGGCCGACGGCAACGAGGCGCTGCGACTGTACGAAAGTGCCATGCCGGACGTTGTCCTGCTGGACGTCAAGATGCCCGGACGGGACGGGTTTTCCGTCTGCGAGGCGATCCGCAGCCGGGAGAGCGTCCGGCAGACACCGATTTTCATCGTTACCGGGCTCGACGACGCCATTTCCGTGGACCGCGCCTACCATCTCGGTGCAACGGACTTCATCAACAAGCCGATTGCCTGGCCGGTACTCGCGCACCGTGTGCGCTACGTCCTGCGCGCCAGTGAGGCCCTGAACGATATTCGCGGGCTCGTTTCCGCACTCCCTGACCGCATTTTCGTGCTGGACGAAAACGGGCGAGAATTGGAACGCCTGGACTGGCAGAAAACCCAAAAGCGTTCTCGGATCGAGGGACTTGCCGACGCGTCGTTCGAACACATATTTTCAGCAGAGGATCACGATCGGTTACGGGAGTTCGTTGCGCAGGCCCTGGCAACGGGACGATCACAGACGCATGAACACTTTTTCACCGACGCCGGTATGCACGTTGAGACTCGTTTCGTACCCCGCGACCGACAGTCGGTGCTCGCAATCATGCGCGACACGACGGACCGCAAGGAATTCGAGACACGGATATACGATCTCGCTTATTACGACACGCTGACCGGATTGCCGAACCGGCGGCTGTTCAAACATGAGCTTGACGCGATAATCGAGGCGCGCGGCGACAAGATCACGTTTTCGCTGCTATTCGTCGATCTAGACCGCTTCAAGCGGATCAACGACTCGATGGGCCACTCGGTTGGTGATCGACTGCTAAAGGTCGTCTCTCACCGACTCGAAGACTGCATTCGGTCCCAGGACGTGCTTGCCCGCGTCGACGGTGAATCCGACGCCGGATTTCAGCTCGCGCGGCTGGGCGGCGACGAATTCGTGATTCTGCTGCACGACGTAAGCTGCGAGACGGCGGCAAGTGCGGTTGCCTCCAGAATCATCGGCGCACTTGGCGATCCGCTCGACTGCGACGGACATCAGTTCGTCGTCACCCCCAGCATCGGCATCGCAATGTACCCGCAGGACGGCAAGACCAGCGACGAGCTCCTCATGAGCGCCGACTCGGCAATGTACCGGGCGAAAGCGAACGGCCGAAACAACTACCACTTCTTTTCCGACACGATGAAGGTCCGGTCACTAAAGCGGCTCGACATCGAAGTCGAGCTCCGAAAGGCGATTGAGGACGAGCAGTTCCTCCTCTACTACCAACCGAAGGTGGATCTCGAATCGCTCAGGATCATCGGTGCGGAAGCCCTGCTGCGGTGGAACCACCCCGAGCGTGGCTGGATTCCACCGACGGACTTCATCACGATCGCGGAGGAGAGCGGACTCATATTGCCGATCGGCAAATGGGTCTTGCATGCCGCCTGCGAGCAGCTCAGCAGGTGGCGGCAACCTTTGCTGGAGCAACTCAGGCTCTCGGTCAACGTTTCGAGCCAGCAGGTGTACTCCGACGACTTGATTGCGACGGTCACCGAAGCCGTTGCCGAATCGGGCATTT
Source organism: Woeseiaceae bacterium (assembly GCA_041617855.1). Lineage (GTDB taxonomy): Bacteria > Pseudomonadota > Gammaproteobacteria > Steroidobacterales > Woeseiaceae > UBA1847. The sequence goes on from JBFJOC010000007.1 coordinate 59,952, forward strand.
CGCCGAGCCGCCTCGAACTCGAGATCACCGAAGGCATGCTGATGCGCGACGTCGAGGCAACGATCGACACGCTGACGACGCTGAAGGAATTCGGCATCGGTCTGTCGGTCGACGATTTCGGCACCGGCTACTCGTCGCTGAGTTATCTCAAACGGTTTCCGATCGACATTCTCAAGATCGACCGATCGTTCGTCACGGACCTGCACTGCGACGCCGACGATGCGGCAATATGCGCAGCGATTCTCGCAATGGCGAGAAAACTCGGTCTGAAGGTCGTCGCCGAGGGCGTCGAAATCGAGGAACAGCTGAAGTTTCTGCGCGAGCACGGCTGCGACCAGGTGCAGGGCTATCTGTTCGGAAAGCCGCTCGCGCCCGACGATTTCGCCGCGTTCGTGATGGACCAGGCCGGTACCTGCGACAGGGCATCCGGATTGTAGTAGCGCCTGCCGCTTCCGCCGTGCTGGCGGCGTGCCTAATCACGGACGTCCTGCAGAAACACCTCGGTCGGCAGCTCGCGTCCCAGATTGCGCTCTTTTGCCAGCTCGTAAACACGCGCGGCCACCGCATAGAACTGCGCGCCCTGCAGGTTGCCGCGCTCGGAGTAGGTGATCTGCTTCCTCGACGTACGCCCTTGGCGGCGGCCCGCAACGAGGTCGGCGAAGGTCACCATACGATCCGGAAGCTGCGCTCCGCGAGCACGCCTGGGCTCTGCTGCGCCGGGCCCGCTGCCCGCCGCCTGTGCTTCCCAGCGGAGGTATTCGTCGTCGAGCAACAGGTCCGGCCGCCCCACCGGTGGCGGCGCGTCGCCGAAGCGAAAATACACGTCGACGCGATCGAGGCTGGCCCGGTCCGGTGCGCCGCCGCCACCGATATTGATGATGTGCTGCCCCGCCTCCAGGCAAGCGCCATTCAGCACCGGCACGGCGGAGTCGGTTACGGCGGCCACGATATCCGCGCCGCGGTAGACGAGCTCGGGCCGGTCGCATACCTGTACCTCGATCCCGTGGCGGTCCCGCATCTCGGCAGCGAACGTCTCGCGGTGTGCCTTCGTGGGGCTGAACACCTGGAGCTTGCGAATGCTGCGCACGCGCGTAAATGCCTGCATATGCGTGCGCGCCATACCGCCCGAACCCAGCATTCCGACGACCTCGGCATCCGCGTTGGCCATGTACTTGACGCCGATGCCGCCGTCGCCGCCAACGCGCATGTGCTGCAGAATGCCGTCGTTCAGCAGCGCGAGGGGCTCGCCGTTTTCCGTCGCAAAGAGAAAGATGAGCCCGCAATAAAGGCCCGGCTCCACGCAGAATTTTTCCTGCGTCGTTACGCCTTGGTACTCGCTCCGGTACAGGATGTCGGACTTCATCCGCACCGCGAAATAACCGGCCGTGGAACCGCCCTCCATGCTGCCGAATTGGTAAGTGCGCGCCGGATCGCGCGTTGGAATTCGAACGTCGATGCGCGGGCTGCAGATAGCCTCCCCGGTCGCAATACCGCGGTACGACTGCTCGAGCGCATCAATTGTGTCTTCCATCGTCAGTAGTTTTACGACGACGGCGTTGTCGATAAAAAGCGTCACGCGCTGCGAACTCCGTTACCTTACGCGCCGGAACGAGAGGGCGGACGGCACGGCATCAGCCCCAGCCGATCTCGTGCAGGTGGTCGTCCTCGATGCCAAAATAATGAGCGATCTCATGAATCAGCGTCTTCGCGATCTCTTCCCGCAGCTCGTTGTGCGGCAGGTTCATCTCGAGATGCGGGCGCCGGAATATATAGATCACGTCGGGTAATTCACCGGCATAATCAGCGCCGCGCTCCGGCAGTGGCAAGCCCGTATACAGGCCGAGCAGACCCTGGCCCTCAGGGTCCAGCTCCTCGTCCGCCTCGTCCAGCACCAGGACCTCGAGGTTGTCCAACGCCTCGTGAACCCACGTCGGCAGGCTGTCCATCGTCGCGAGAACTACCGCCTCGAACTCCTCATGGTCCATATCCGGCGCATCTCTCAGGGTCGCGCCAATCGCGCGTCACGAGCGGCGAATGTCACGGTCATCCCAACGAGACTCGCCCTACGAATCGGCACGAGCCGGTGTGACTTTCAAGCGTTTGCCGCCTTGTTGGCCTGCCAGCGGTCGAGGATTGCGCGTGCCTCATTCTGTTCCGGGTCCATGGCCGTGTCGTGATTCGGCATCCGCGCGGCGAGCTCGATGACGTAGCCGTTCGGATCGCGGAAATAAATCGAGTGAATGAACTCGTGATCCGAAACGCCGCGGGTCTCGATGCCTGCGCCCCGTCCTTTCTCGAGCATGGGCTCGAGCACGGAGGGATCGACTTCGAGGGCGATGTGCAGGTCGAAATCGCGCTGCTTCTTGAAGTCGAACGGCGTTTCCGGATCTTCGAAGAACGCAAGGTACGAGCCGTCATCCATTTCGTAAAACGTATGCAGGACAGACGTCGAACGGCCGGTTTTCGTCTCGCTGATCTCGAGCGCGCCGGCCAGCCGCATGCCCAGAAAACCCTCGTAGAAGCGGCGGGTCTCCTCGGAGTCGCGGCAGCGGTAGGCATTGTGATGAAGTTTGCGGAGCATCTTTGCTTACTGTCTCCTGTATGTTCAGATCGAAACGAATTCCTGCCCCGCGACCGAGGCCACGAAGCCCTGAAACGCGTCGTGAACGCTCGGCCAGTGCTCGAGCGCTTTCATGTTCCCGATCCAGCGGCGAACGTTCGGATACGCCTCGAACGTACAGTGCACTAATTCACCGACGGTGACGAGTTCTGCACCGACATAATCCGCTAGCGTAATCGCGTTTCCGCAGACGAATTTTTGCTCCGCGCCGATCAGGTCCTTGTCGAGGATGCCCAGCCAGTGCTCGGAACGTTCCTTACCCCACGCGATCGTGCCGGCCTGCACTTCTTCGTTGGGCCGCCGGTGGCTGGGCATGAGCTGCGGATAAACGAGCCCGTAGCCGAAATCCTTGTAGAAATTGCTATAGAACCACTCCAGCACCTCGTCGACGCGCGCCCTCGCCTGCAGGGCCTCCGGGTACGCCTGCGATTCGGTCTTGTTCGCAAGGTAGCGGATGATCGCACCGCTCTCCGTCAAAACGAAACCGCCATCATCCAGCACCGGCACAAGGCAGTTCGGATTAATCGCCCTGAAATCCGGCTGCAGGTGCTCGCCCGTCATGAGGCTGACGACCTGTAGGTCGAGACCGATACCCTCCTCCGCGGCGAACATCGTGACGACCCTGCAGGTCGTCGATATCGGGTCGTAATAGAGTTTCATTAGCGTGTCCTCCGTGCCGGGGATGCCGCTAGGGAGAGTTTAGACCACGCGTGTCCGGCATGCGTGACGGCGAGCACCTTGGTTTATTTGCCGCAGGCCCCGCCCGTCGCATCGTTGGTCGCATAAGCGTATCCGCCGAAAGCCTGTCAATCCCGATCCGCGGCACACGATTCATAGAACGGCCGCGCGCTGCGTATGTGCGCCAAAACGGCGTCCCGTTCAGCAGCGTCGTTGTAATCGGGATGCTCGCGGGCTGCGGCGTCGAGCTTCGCGAGCCAGGCCAGGAAATAGTCCGCATCCGCCTGCGAATGCTGTGGCCGGCCCTCGACGGCGATCCAGACCGGGCTCGTGGTTGCGTACGGGTAGCCGTCGAATACGAGCGGGTGTGCAGATTCGCTCCATGCGCGCAGCAGGAGCCAGCCGCTGTCGACGATACGAAGCCGGCCCTCGAAATCGGCACGCATCGGGTCCCGCTCAAGATCGAAGGTTTCGACGACCTCTCCGTTCAAGACGAGCTCCAGGTGGTCGACCGGCACCTGGGAGCGCAGGTGGCCGCGATACGTCAGGCGCTCACGGGCCGGCAGCCTGACCTCGTCGCCGGGATGCCGGCCGTCCACCGTCAGGCCGACGAGCGGGCCGTTCGTCGCCATCGAGGCACCGGAGCGCAGGCTCCGGAGCCAGGCGTCGCGGCGACTCGCTGGCGTCTGCGACTGCCCCGCCACGCGAACGTAGGTGCGATTGAGCCCGACCGGCCCGCGCAGCGAGGCATAGTTCGTCATCGCGTCAGTCCCGCCCGCGGCCGCAATGCGGGCGCCGCAGTTGAGCAGACGGTACCAGACGTCCGCCGATGCGCGATGATCGGCGAAACCGACGACCTCGTAGTAATCGACGAGGTTCAGGGCGGCATCGACGGGCAGCGCATTCGTCAAAGCGCCCTCGGCTGTCGGATCCGGCGGCGGCGACAGGAACGGATGCACGTAGCCGACCGCGGCATTCTGCGCGCGCGCCAGTTTCGCGATCGTCGCGTTGTCGGGGAACACGCTCGCCGCCGCGGTGTAGGGGTACGCCGCGTAGTCGGGCAGCAGCAGGTGGCTGTCCAGGCCCAGCAGGCCGAGATGACCCCAGAAGCTCGTGTGGTATTCCTGGGCATGGGTGAGCAAAACGTCGGCATCCGACGCGGCGTCGGGTTCGACCGAGAAATACGCGATGTCCGGGATGCGCTGCTCTTTGTTGACGACGAGGTTGAAGACCACGTCCAGATCCTCGGCACGCGCCTGGCGCACGAGGCCGGCGGGCCGCATACGGTAAGCGCCGCCGTAGTTCATGTGCACATGCACGTCTCCGCTCGACCAGTTCACCCAGTCGGACGGCATCGCGAGCGGGCGCATCGCCACGCTCAACCAGTTGTCGCGATCGGCGGCAACGTTGACGAGCCGCTGCTCGATGTGATGCTCCGGTCCGCGCCATATCGTGATGCGATACGCGCCGGCCGGCAGCGCGAGGCGGGCGAAGCCGTCGATGTGAAAGTACTTCGTCTCGAAGCCGGCGCGCGTGCGGTCGTAGCCGTCATCGGCATGCACCAGCGCGTTTGCCGGCGCGTACGCGCGACCGTCGGCGGCGACGACCGACACGCGAGCGGCAGCGGGCTCGCCGTTCGCGTCGATTACCCGCAGGTCGAAGTTGAGCCTGGGAGTCAAATACCGGCGCTCGGCGACGGCAAGCATCGCCGTGCGGCCGCCGACGAATTCCAGAACGCGGAGTTCCGTGTTGCCGTGCTCGTTCGCGATGAACGCGATCCGGCGCCCGTCGGGAGACCAGCGGGGCGCGGTAATGTCGTAGGCGCCATAGGTCAGCGGAAGCGGCTCCGCGACGCCGTCGACATGCGATACCCACAGCTGGTGCCACTGGCGACCGAGATACGACGCGTACGCGATCCGCCTGCCGTCGGGGGCCAGGTCCGGTCGCGCTTTCCAGGTCGTCTCTTCCAGCCGCACGAGCTTAGGCTTTCCCGGCGCCGCGAGCGATGCGAGCCAGAGGCTGCCGGTCCCGTACGGTACGTCGCGGTTGCTGATATACAGGAGCGCCTTCCCATCCGGCGCCCAGACCGGGCTCAGCTCGTGATCGAAGCGGCTGTAATAAAAGCGAGGAATCGGCGATTCGCGCTCCTCGAACAGGGCCTGTGCGACGAACGCCTCGCCGTCGAACGCACCGATGAACACGTGAAATCGACCGGTATCCCGTGTCGATACGAACGCGATGCGCTCACCATCCGGCGAAAACCTGGGCTCCACGTTGACGGCACGATTAGCCGTCAGTGTCTGCACGACTCCGCTCTCCAAATCGAGCAGCGCAAGCTCAACCGCGTCCGAGCGGTAGCGGGAAAACACGACGCGGGTGCCGTCCGGCGAAACGTCCGGCTGAAAATCGTAGCCGGGCCCGTCCGTCAGCTGCACGGCAACGCCGGAACCGACCGCCTGCCGCCACAGCGCTCCCTGCATCGAATACACCAGCGCGCCGCCGTCCGGCAGCCACGCGACCGAGCTCGGCCCGCTCGTCAGCTGCGGCAGATACATCTCCCGAAAGTAGTAATCGTGCGGGACGTCGATCTGATCAAGAACGGGCCGACGTTGTGCATAAGCATCAGTCTGGACGAGGCACTGCAGCACGAGCGCGCACGGCAGCACGATCCCGGACCAAATGCCGCCGATGGAGATTGTCTCAAAGCCCCGATGCAAGTGCATGCTCCGCTTATGAGTCAACGACTGCGATCGACCATGCGCCGCTGCGGCGCCAGTACCGATCGGGAAGACCGGCTCGTGATAATCATTTGTTTGGCATCCGCCCGAGTTCTTATTGTTGCGTCCGTCGAGCGAATCGCCGACCCTCGGCCATCATACGGGCATGTGCTGCAATGACAAAACCGAGTGCCGCCATCGTGGCGCACCCTGCCACCAGACGGTACCGTAGCCAGAATGAGCGCCAGCCACCTTTTCTATCAGACGGGTCACAGACGACCGCGCATTCGGCGCGCCGAGGGAATCTACGTCTGGGACGTCGACGGCAAGCGCTACATCGATGCCTCGAGCGGCCCGATGGTGTCGAACATCGGCCACTCCAACCCGCGCGTCCTGGCGGCGATGAAACGCCAGATGGATGCCGCAACGTTTGCCTACCGCCTGCACTTCGAGAACGACGCCGCCGAGGCGCTCGCATCCCTGACGGCGTCACTGATGCCCAAGGATCGCGACCGGCTCTTTTTCACCTCGGGCGGTTCCGAGGCCGTCGAAAGCTGCCTCAAGCTCGCGCGCCAGTATGCGTACGTCACCGGCCAGGAAAAGCGCTGGAAAGTCATTTCGTTGTTTCCGTCGTACCACGGTTCGACGCTGGGTGCCGTCGCGATCACCGGGATGCGCCAGTTCGTCGCGCCGTTCAAGGACATGATCCGGGTCATGCCGAAGGTTCCCGCGCCGACCTGCTATCTCGATCGCGACGATCTGTCGGACGAGCAACGCGGGCTGCGCTACGGGAACGCGTTGCGCGAGGAAATCGAGCGCCAGGGCCCGGAGTCCGTGCTCGCGTTCGTCATGGAGCCCGTGGGCGGCGCGTCGACCGGGGCGTTGGTCGGACCCGACTCGTGGTATGCGGAGATCCGGTCGATCTGTCGGGAGTACGGCATGCTGCTGATCGCCGACGAGGTCATGACCGGGGCCGGCCGCACCGGCGCGTTCCTGGCCTCGGAGCACTGGCAGCTCAGCCCCGATATCGTGGCGATGGCGAAGGGTTTTGCCGCAGGCTACATGCCGCTCGGTGCGCTCGCCGCGCGGCGCGACATCGTCGCCGCCGTCATGGAGCACGGCGGCTTCGCGCACGGCTATACCTACGCCGGCAACCCGCTCGCCTGCGCCGCCGGGCTCGCCGTCGTGAACGAGGTGCTCGACGGCAATCTGATGGGCAACGCGGCGCGCCGAGGCGAACGGCTGAAGCGTGAGCTCGAGAGTCTCATGGCCCGGTATCCGTTCATCGGCGACGTGCGCGGGAAGGGCCTGCTGCTGGCGTTCGAGCTGGTCGCGGATCGGGAGTCGATGGAGCCGCTGCCGGCGGATCTGGAGGCACACCTGCGACTCGTCGAGGAGGCCTACGCGCGCGGCCTGATCATCTATTCGCGCCGAACCCGCGGCGGTACCATTGGCGATCACTTCATGGTCTGCCCGCCGATGATCGTTACCGACGCCCAGATCGACGAGATTCTGGCGCTACTCGTCGAGAGCCTCGACGCGTTCGCAGATGCGACCGGGCTACCGGTCGACAAATCCTGAGTCGCCGTGGATCAAAAGGTCATCATTACCTGCGCGGTTACCGGCTCTATTCACACGCCGACGATGAGCCCGCACCTGCCGGTGACTCCCGAGGCAATTGCCGAACAGGCGATCGAGGCCGCGCAGGCCGGCGCGGCAATCCTGCATCTGCACGCTCGGGATCCCGAGACCGGGCAGCCGACCGCGGACCCGGACGTGTTCCTGCAGTTCCTGCCGCGCATCAAGGCCGGCTGCGACGCGGTCATCAACATCACGACCGGCGGCAGCTCGCTGATGACGCTCGATGAGCGGCTCGCGGCGCCGACGCTCGTGCAGCCGGAGATGGCGTCGCTC